>JAGBFJ010000051.1 GCA_017936545.1 Sutterella sp. | reverse complement strand
TCCCTGCAATGCAGAAGGCATCCGAGCAGTGCGTCTTCGGTAGACCTGCAACGATGCGCTTGTGCTTGGTCAGATAGCCGTAGGTGTTCGAGATCGGCAGCTCCGGATGGCGTTCACGCAGACGATTCAGTACTGTCCAACGCATGATGCCCATGAAGGCTTCCGCTTTGAACGACTGACCGCGCTTCGGAGTGAACTTCTTCAGTTTCCCTGCGTGATACGCCTTGTGGCATGTTTCGCAGAGCGTGATGAGGTTGTTCGGCGCATCGCCGCCCGTCTTCCTGCTCTCAATGTGATGCACGTTGAGAATCGGATCGTTTGATTTCCCTCTGTATGCCTGACAGACATGGCCGTTCCGGAACAGCACGTATTCGCGTACGTTCCGGAAGCCGAGCTGTTCGCCCTGCCGGTAGGCCTCTCCAGCAATCTCGGGATGCTTGATCTTCTGAATATCGAACGCCGCAGTCTCCACCGTGATCGAGGTGATCGGCAGAAACGACATGACGTCCTCAATTCGTGAGATGTGCGCATTGATGCGGTTTTCCACCGACGGCGCAAGCCAGCCCGCGTTCTTGCCGTGAACGCGGTTGTCGAACCGCGGTTCGCGGTAGCGCATCTTGCGGCTGCGCAGTCCTCTTCGCAATTCACTGCGGCCGGACAACAGATCGGTCGTATCCTGACGCAGTTCGACCTCTGAAGCAAAGAGCTCTTCCTTGGCCGTCGTAGCGCTCAGACCGACATGTTTGGAGCCGGCATCCACGCCGAGAGTGATAGGCTGTCTGGTTTCGCCCGTCGCCGCCTTCAGCCGGATGACGAAGGGCGTACGCCTTACCGGCTCTGCCTTCCCGTCCCGGAGGAGTTTCCTCGCCCGAGTCGGAGAGCACGGCATCAGCGGGGCACCGCACCTGTTCAAAATAAATACCTTCAAAGTATTTTCCTTTGACGGATACCCGCAGGTTCCGTCTTCACGGCCTTGCGGCCGGTTGTGATCCTTCGCCAATGTTGGAAGGGGTTTGCCGTCAGAAGCACCGCTCCTTGCCCTCAGAGCTTTTAACCTCAGATCGCAGTGCGCGGGACTAGGATCTGCATCCCGCGGTGCCTGTTTCCGATCGGTCTTGCGACATCTCGGATTCCCGACCAACGTCGTTCACCCTTTCGGGTTCACTTAAGCTAGTCAACCAAGGCTTGTTGCCAAGCCTCTGATCAGTCAGGGGTTGGTTGACCTTCTCACTCCGGCAAATGCGGAAGAGGCCTCCCGAAGGAGGCCTCTGCATCGAATATCAGTAACGCCGTTGTTACGGCACAATGGCGACGGCACGCACCGGGAAGCCCGGCATGCCCTGGAACTTCGGCACGCCGATCAGAATGATGCCGCCCGTCGAAGGCACCTGATCCAGATTCGTCAGCAACTCTACCTGGAACTTGTTTTCATCGAGAACATACTTTTCCGAATAGAGGAAGCCCTTGCCGATGACGTCCGAGCTGGCATCGGTATCGAGCGTTTCATGGCCCACCGCGGTGATGCCGCGCTCCTCGAAAAGGAACTTCAGCGCATCCAGACCCCAGCCCGGCGAATGAGGCACGCCGTGTTCGTCCTTGTTCTCCATATCGCCCGATTCCCAGCGGCGCGACCAGCCGCTCGCAAAGGCAACGAACGATTCGGCCGGAATACGGCCGTTTTCGGCTTCCCAGGCGAGAATATCGTCCTTGGTCACGATGTAGTCGGGATTCTGCGCCACCGCTTCTTCACGATGAATCACGCAGATCGGCAGAACCAACTGACGAACCGGGATTTCGTCCAGCTTGAGATGATCGACGGCGAAGTGTTCGGGCGCATCGATGTGCGTGCCGTACTGCGTCGGGAACGTCACCTTCTTCACGAAGAAGCCGTCATTTTCCACTGTAAAGATCGTTTCGGCCACCAGCTTCGGGAAAGGACCGAAGCGCGGAATTTCGGAATGAACGGTGTGGGTAAGGTCGACGAAGCGGCCCTTGCGCAGTACTTCGAGTGCCTGAGTGATTTCGCTCATAATGGATTCCTTCTGTTGTCATGAACGGCCGGCTGTCTGAGGGAGACGCGGCGCCGTCCGGCCGGACGATCGTGAAAGTCCGTTTTCAAAGAATACAGGATGACGACGCACTTCGTACACACATCCTGAGGAAGACAACAGGCTTTATCGGCTGATCCGCGTCGAAAAAGCATCATTTTCCGCGTTTTTCCTGCGCTGGCGAGGTAATCGTCGGAACATCCGATCGGGCAGCCCGAAAAGATCTCCTGCTGCCGGCGCCCCGATGCTCCGGCGTCTTCCGGCTGAAGCGGCGGCTGCGGAATTCAGCGCAAGAGCTTCCGGAAAAGCCGCTTCAGCCAGCGCAGGAACTTCTGCCAGAGCGAACGGTGGCGCTCCCGCCACTGCCACGGCGCCTCAGGTTCAGGATTCTGCCAGAGTCCCCGTCTCGTCCGCCGCGCTTCAGCCTGTGCGGACGCATAAAGCCGGCGGCTTTCTGGCGACAGAAGATAAAAATACCGGCTGTACGCCCAGGCGCAGCCCAGCCGGATCATCTCCAGACCGACATCCGTTCTGCCGACCGCCACAAAACTGACCCACCGGCCGTATTCATCAGAAGAAATCGCCGTCACGCGCACGCGTTTGCCGGCAATCAGCCGAGTCAGGCATTCCGCCGACTCTCTGCCGAAAGCCTGTTCGGTTTCCGGCGCATCCATGCCGGCGAGCCGCAGTTTCACTCTGCCTCCGCCGTTCCGTTTCACCCAGACGGAGTCTCCGTCGCAGACAAACTGAACCGATGCTTCGAACTTTTTGGGAAACGGACTGCGCTTCAGCAGACGTCTGAGGAGCCAAACCAGCAGCAGTCCCAGAACGGTCAGCATGATGATCTGCGCAGGAGACGAAGTCATTGAATCCCACAGTGATTCGAATTGCATGATTTTTTGAAAAAATTCTTTATACGGCACGGTCTGACGGGTCTTATATTAACAAATGGAAAATATTTTTATCTTTCAGACTTCCCGCTGATCGCCGTCGTCCGCCGCTTTTCTGACAGAATAATAAAACCGCTTGCGCCTCAGACGCTTCACAGCTTCCCGGCGCAGTCAGCAACCCGTCTCACAGGAATCCAAGTTATGAAGAAAACGCTTCTCGCCGCGGCGGCTGCCGCGCTCTTCTCCGTCTCCGTCATGGCTGCCGGCCCGGCCGGCTTTGCTCCTGCTCCCGCAGCATCCGGTGCCCGCGCGCCCCAGGGATTCGAAACCGCCGCCAAACTGACGACGATCGCACAGGTCAAGGCTTCCGCCCGAGATCACGAAGTCGTTACGCTGCGCGGCAGCTTTACGGAGCACATCCGCAAGGAAAAGTACGTGTTCACCGATCTTGAAGGCGCAACGATTCAGGCCGATCTGGACGACGACAAGGATTGGTCCCATGTCTCCAAAAACGCCCCTGTGGAAATCGTTGCGGAAGTCGATAAGGACTGGAACAAGATCGAACTGGAAGTGATCAGCGCCAAGCCGCTCAAATGACATATGCGCCGGATGAAGGGCGCTTTCCATCCTATGCCGCCGGTGCTTTCCGATGAGTCACCGGCTTTTTCATTCTGCGGCCCTTTCATATTGACATGCCTCTGTCCTGAACAAACGAACCCGGGCCTGACTTCAGGAGGTCTGAATGCCCCCGTGTCCATCCTGCCGTTTTGGCACGCATTATGCTTCATTCAATGGTGAGCCCGGCAGGTTCGGAACAGCCGGCCGGGCCCCGGTTCCGCCGGGTTCCTGCAGGCGTCTCTCCGCGACGGCCTCCCGAACGGCGGCACTGAATCTCGCAACTCCTGAGATTGTTGTTTTTCAGGCCGAAGGCGAACTGTGCCGCCTTCGGCCGCTTTTTATCCTGACCTGCAAACGCCTGCAGCAGAGCGAAATGCACCTCAACAGTGCGAGAGATGCCTCATTTTCCGACATCATGATCCCAAGCGGTGACGCCGGGATCCTCAGTTCGGCAGATGCCTGAATCCTCCGATTCCTCCTGCACGCCCGAAACAATCGGCGGGATTGACCGTCGGCTTCCGGATGCCGCCTGCCCCGATCATCCGAGCCTCTGTTTCGGCCATCAGTCTTAGCAGTTTTTCGCCGGCCAGCACCGCTCGGAAGACCCTCACCCGGATCTCGTCGCGTCCGGCATTTTCCGACGCCTCGGCGTCGAGCACCGCGGCCGCCTTGATCATTTCCGACCGCACGAATTCTGCCGTCGGTGCTTCTTCCTGTGTCCAGCCTCTCTTCACGGCGTCCTCCTCGCATCAAACGGACTGATCACGGCGCCCTGCCAAAAATCCGGTCCCGGCACATACTGCCAGCGCTTGACGACGTCAATTCCGAGAAGCGCATTCCAGAAAGGCAGATTGATCGTATCCCGGTCTGCCCGGTATCCGAATGCCCGAAAACCGTCCCTGACCGTCCGATGGTTGAGAACGGCCGTGGGATGGAGCTCAAATAGACATCTCACGCCCAGCCCGGGCAGATGGCGCCGGCCGACCGGCGTTTCCCAGCCGGTATCGGCAGCTTCAGTTCGGATGGTTATTCCGTGCGTCATTGTGTCCTCCCCGGCGTCAATCCGCCGTTTTCACAAGTTCCGCGCCCGGTCTCGGCACCGGGCGGCCGAATTCGATTCAGTTCCGGCCAGGGTTCAGTGCCCGCCGGCTCAGGACTGAGCATCAGCCTCGCCGGACGAGACCCGGCATTTCTCAGCAGCGCGTCCTCGGTCCGTCACAACCAGGCAGAAAAGCACGCCGGCAATCATGCCTGCGACAAAAGCCACGCCCATCAGTGCAAATTCCGTCATTTTCGACCTCCTCTCGGTATCCGGCTGCCGCTCTCTTCCCGAGTGTTCGGCCGCCGCTTTCAGACTTTGCCCGGAGGCTGAAAGCCCGGCGCGTTCCCGGCCTGCGTCCGTATGCCCCCGCCGTTGGCGCTTCATTCACTTTCAGCCTTCAACTCCACAGTAATACACCGTACTCGTCAATGCAATGTAAACCATTTTCTGTTACACAATCGGTTAGAATCGGGCAAGGAGGAACCATGTTCGACGTTACGCAGAACCGCAGGAAGAATCTCGCAAAAATTTTTGAAAGCTTCCCTTCGCTGGCCTCCTTTTCCAAGGCCATCGGCAGAAGTCCGCAGCAGGTGAGCGGCATGCTGAACGGTGCCAAACCGTTCGGCCCCAGAGTCGCCCGCGACATTGAGTCCATCCTGAAGCTCCCGGAAGGTTCTCTCGACATGGAAGATCCTCCGAGCGTCGGCGCGCCGATTCTGGAGATCACTGACCGGCTGGAACGGGAAAAGCAGAGCGTGCCTTCCGGGCACAACGTGATCTCCATCCCCACGCTTCAGATGGAAAATCAGAAGGACGGTTATGAAGCTCTGCAGACGTCCTTCGTGGAAATGCTGCGCGTCAAGACAGCCTGGTTCTTCAGTCAACCCGTTCCGACCGCCAATCCTCAGGCGCTTCGCGTCATTACGGCGGCAAGCGACGGCATGGCGCCGAAGATCCGGCGCGGAGACATCGTCCTGATCGACACCGCTCAGAACACCTTCACGTCAAACGGCATCTACGCCGTGGAATTCGCAAATTCCCTCTTTTTCAACCGGGTACAGCTCATGCCTGACGGCACTGTTCTGCTGAAATTCGAAAACAGAGACTACGACCAGATCACACTGCAGCATCCCGGCGACGTCAAAGTCGTCGGCCGCGCCCTGACCGTGCTGAACGTGCACAATCTCTGAGCGTGCATCCCTCCTCTTCGTTCGACCCGCCTCTCCGGCGGGTTTTTCATTGTCTCTTCAGCCGACGGCGCTTTCGCAGAAAATCTTCTGCACCCTCTTTCTGAAACATTTTGTTGCAATTGAAACAGTCAACGATATAGACTAATTTAGGCTTCTAAAAAATAATATTCATACACCGTTTCAGTTAACTAGCCATTCATCACTTCAGCGCCTGAAACGGCTTATCCGCAGCTTCGGCCTGCCGCGGATGCGGATTCAGACAGGATCCGGGAGGCGGGAATCCGGCTGGAAGGATTCCCTCTTGCTCCCTCTTTGATGCGGGCAAGCGCTTTTGCACAGAACGAAGCGCGCACCCGATTGTTCTCGGCCCGGCGCCGAAAGGAGCTTCATATGACGACGAAGGAAAAACCGAAAAGCATTCTTCCTCTGCTTCTGATCGGGCTCGTCATTCTCGGCGGAATGATGTTTCTTGTAAAACTGGTCCACGGGCTCTGATTCTCCGGGCGGTGCGCAGTTCGCTGCGGGGGAACAGAAGCCGGTGCGGCTCAAATCGCGGGGCAGACGGTCGGCCCCGCGGATCCGAAGGGCAGCGCAGAGGGGCTGCAGGAAGCCGCACCGCTTCAACAGACAGAGCGCACCGCCCGTGAGGCTGCGGGGCGGCATCGGAGAGAGGATGCCGCCCTTTTTTCTACAGAGCTCGGGCTGCCGCTTCTTTCCCGATCTCCGTCACGGTCAGCAGGATCAGGCAAAAAGGACAGACAATCCGTCCGAACCTGATGTCAGACAGCGAATAGGATGAAGGCAAAGAAACTTCCTTCATTTCCATCCCTGTTACGAGGTCCGGTCATGCACAAGCGCACGCTTCTCAAATGTCTCAGTCTTCTTGCCGTTTATCCCGCCGTCGGGCGTTCGGCCCCGCAAAGCCGGACTGCGGTCGTCTACTTTTCCAAAACCGGCAGCACTCAAAGCGTTGCCGAGGCTGTTCAGGCCATGATCAGCGCCGAACTCTTTCGCATTGAAACCGTTGAACCCTATCCGGAAGCCTATCGCCCGACGACAGAAATCGTCAAAGATGAAATGCAGAGCGGCGTCAAGCGCCCCATCAAACCGCTCTCGATCGATCTCTCGAAATACGATACCGTGATTCTGGCAGGCCCGACCTGGTGGCACTACGTGCCTCAGCCGCTCAAGACATGGATTGAAACGGCGGATCTCAGGGGCAAACAGGTTCTCACCTGCAACTCCCACGGCGGAGGCGGTCTGATGCATACCCGCGATGATTTCGAAGCCGTCCTTGCCGGCAAGGACGTGAAGCTCGGCACGCATTTCACGACCTACGGCGGCGTCATGAAGCAGAGTCCGGCCGTTGCGGCCTGGCTGCGCGAAAACGGACTCTTGAAATAACCGTGAAATAATTCACTACCGGCAACCGTTCCAACCAAACCCATTATCCGATCACCAGCGGGAACAGACGGGATTTCAGCTATCATTTGCTCTTTTGCAGCAACCCGTCTGTTTCATGTTTACCTCCGACGATTCTCTGAACGATCTTGTCCGACGCCTCCCTGACGATCTGAAGCCGCTTTACGGCTTTTTGTTTCTGAAAAACACCGAAATCATCCGTCGGATGCTCGGGGGAAAGGCACCGGACGAACATCCGGCGCTCTCGGGCAAACCTGAGGCAGAGCTGATCTGCACGGTCATTGAACTGGCGCTGGAAGCGGCTGAGAATCTTTCAGGAGAGATTCCGGAGCTGAACCGCCGGTCGCTTCGCTGGGAAGCGCTGACAGAAAACATGGCCGCCCTTCGCCGAGCCGTTCAGACCGAAGGACTCGACGATCTCAACACGACGCTCACCGCACTCTCGGGCGCAGTGCGTCTGCTGATCCGCGGCCCGAAGGACCTTCTTCTCGGCGACGTCATGGGCGCACTCCTGAAGCAGGGCACGGCCGGCAGCGATGCAGCGGTGCTCGCGACAGCCTTCAGCGACCTTAAAGCGTATCTCTCTGAAAACTATGCTCCGCCGTCCATGCCGCCAGTAACGCTTCCCCTCCCGACGAGAGTGGCGCGCGTGCGCGAGCTGACACCGCAGCTCAGAAAAGCCGGGAAGCGCGCAGAAACCGCCTACGCCGCCGTTCACAATCTTCTGCTGATGCAGATCGATGCACTGAACGCCTTTCTGCGCATCCCGCTCGAGCGCGTTCTTGCCGGACAGGGCGTCGGGGCGGATCAGGCAGCCTTCATTGTCAGGCAGCTTGAAGAGTGCACGCTCGCTCAGAGCATTCTTCCTAAAACCTACGGTCATCTTGCCGATTCATTGACCGATCCGTCGGGCGCCCGCCGGATTGAAGAAGCCCTTCAGGGGCTGTTTGCCGCCGGTGACGTCCCTTCCCCCGCCCGCGACATCCTGACGGTTCTTGTGGAAACGCTGGCCGTGCTTTTTCACGAAGAGCCAGGCCGTCTCCCCGAAGCTGTGCTCCGAAACCGGCTTATCGCGGAACCGGGCACGACCTATTCGGCCTATGCCGCGCTCGCCGCCGTCAGGCTTCTCGGCAAACGTCAAGCACAGAAGTAATTGTTTCTCGCACGGAGTTGCTGAGCCTGGCAAGGCTCTGTACGTTTCGAGGCATTTTTCCTCTGAAAGACGGACAGACTTTCAGCCTTCAGAATGCATTTCTCTGCTCGCAGTTGTCACCGCGATTGAAATAGCAGCCGTCATAAAAGCTGCATTTCGGACAATTTCTGCCTCAACCCTCATTTCACGCATCGCACTAGTAAGGTCCCTGCCGTCAGAACGACAGTTGAGCCGAGAATCACAGTCATCACCGATCCAAGCCCGAAGCCTCCGACAACCAGTCCGAGAAGAGGCGGACACATGAGGAGTCCGCTGTAGGCGAAAAAGGAAATCACCCCGGATGCCTGTCCGGCGGAAACGCCGGGGATGCGGCCGGCAATACTGAAAAGCACCGGAGAAATCGGTCCGATGCCGAGCCCCGCCGCCCCGAACCCGATCAAAGCCGCCTGCCATTGAGGCACCAGAACGACCAGTAGCATGCCGGCGGCAGAAAGCAGCGCACAGGAGATCAGCAGGGAGAAGTTGCCGATTTTCTCCCGAATTCGGTCGGCTGCCAGTCTGCTCAGCAGGGCAGTGCCGGCAATCGAACCGTACACCAGAGCCGCTGTCGCTTCATCCGCCCCCCGCTCGGCCATCAGAAAGAGCGAACCCCAGTCGCCCACGGCTCCTTCAGCCTCAAAGGCCAGCATCGCAAGAAAACCGAAGCCGATCAGGAGCAGAGGCGGACGGCGACGGCGGGTCTTTGCCCTGCCGGCATCGTTTGTCTCTTCATCGTCCGACACCGGAAGCAGCTTAGGAGAGGCCCAGAAAACCGCCGCCAGAAATAATGCCATCGGAAGGAGATAGTTGAATGCCGGTCCGATGCCGAAAGCGGCAAACAGACTTCCGAAAATCGATCCTGCCAGTCCGCCCAGACTGTAGAAGGCATGCAGCGTATTCATGGATGCCCGGTGATAGCGTTTTTCGACCTCAAGTCCCTGAATATTCATGGTGAAGTCGGTAAGCCCCATGCCCAGACCGATCAGCGCACTGCCGCCGATCAGTCCGGCCGTGTTCTGAGCGAATGCCGTCGCCATCAGCGCGAGCACCATAAAAACAGTTGAGGCCCGAAGCACGCCGGCGCATCCGAACCGTCCGGTCAGCCGGGATGCCGCACTCAGACCGGCCAGAGAAGCGGCGCCGATGGCCAGCAACACCAGTCCGACGGCCGACGCCGGCGATCCGGTCGCCGAACAGAAATACGGAAAGCGCGAGGAAAAGAGCCCGTAGACGACGCCCGGGCCGAAAAAGAAAACAGCAGCCGCCAGCCGTGCGGCAGCATAGGACGGAAGAACCGGCATTGAAAAAAGGCGAGCGGGACCTTCCCGCATACTTCGGAACCGGAACTCTAGCACCGATCGGCCGCGGGCAGGTTCCGGCCCGGACGTCGCGCCGCCGGATTTCTGACCTCCGGCCGAATTCAGTTACTGATCAGGATTTATTCCTGCAGTTCCGGGAGCGGATCTTCGCTGAAGCGCACCGAACCGCGGATATTGAAGTCCGGACCGTCCCCGGCACGTCGGTCAAGCAGCGGCTTCAGAATCCGAAGGAGTCTCTGAGCAGAGACGTCCGGGCTCAGCCCTTCCGCCGCCTTCAGACACTTTTCGCGCCAGGCAGCCCGATTGTCGTAGAGCTCATAGAGCCTATCCGCCCAGGGACGCATCTCCTCTTCGGTCGGAAGCACCGTCCAGCTTTCGGAATCTTCCGTGATCGACGGCGGCAGCGGCAGGTTGTATCCGCCGCCGTTTACGGCTTCGGGCAGACCGCCGCGATCGGAAGCCAGAACGGGAATCCCGTTCATCACGGCCTCGGTAGCGACGCGCCCCCAGCTTTCGTACCAGAAAGAAGGGGCCAGCAGCACGCCGGTCGAGGCATAAATTTCGGAGACGCGGGCGGTGGCCGGACGGATCGCAACATTGTTGAACGTCTGTCCGCGGAAAGCCGTGCCGACGGGCTCGCCGGGATTGCGAAGCGCCTGCAGAGCCGTCACGAACTTCTCTCGCGTTTCGACAATCTGGAAACGAATGTCGGGACGCTCCTTGTTTGCCATCAGAATCAGCCGGGCGACGGCGGAAGTCCCCTTTGCCCAGCTGGGATTGATGAACGTGACGAAATCGTCGATCTTCGTCTGAGCCACCACCGCAGCAGGATTGATGCAGATGCCGTAAGGCTCGACCTTCAGGTGTTCGACCCGGCGATAGAAATCCGATGTCGCCTGAGAATCCGTGATGAGAATGTCATGCAGGGGAAACCGGAAATTCTTGTGATTCCCGTTAACGATCAGATAGGCGACCGGAATGCCGAAAAGCCGGGCTTCCTGCCACATCGAGCGGCACAGAGGATCGCAGCCGTAGCCGATGATGAGGTCAGGCTTGAACGAGCGAATCACCTTGATGAATTCAATCAGAAACTTGCCGGCCTCCCTCAGAGTCATGTCCTGCCAGACGGTGGACTTGAATCCCGTGAAGAAGCAGTGGCGGATCGGACGATCCTTCCCGGCCGAATAATCCGTATTGACGAGAATGTCGCGTCCCTGATTGGCGCGAATCTGCTCGGCGAGATCCGGAATGCGGGCAAGTCCCGACGGATTGTCGAAAATTCCGCCGCCGATGCTCATGCACTCGACGCCAGCTCGGGCCAGCGCCCAAAGCATGACCGAACACTGCAGGGACGCACCGTTCGACACATCGAAAAGCGTCTGAGGACAGGCAAAAAGAATTCTGCAGGGTCTCATGGATGACAGTCTGGGAAGAAAACAGATGAAACCGGAATGATATCACTGCTTCCCGACATGCCCCGGCGACCGAGCAACCGCCGTGCCGCACCGGCGGACCGTGCGGGCATTCTGTTCAATAAAACCTATTCAAAATTGCTCATTTTGGGGTTTCATTGACTTATCCGCACTCTGTTGAGTCCGAGAAAAGCCTCGGCCAACTAGAGCCTTCTGATGCTCAGTAGCACCGGAAGCCCTCTGCAGGAGAATCTGTTTCACCTCATCCTTGGACATATACCGCGTAATTTCGGTGTCATAAAATCTTGCGAGGAC
>JAGBFJ010000005.1 GCA_017936545.1 Sutterella sp. | reverse complement strand
GGGCCTCAACGTCTCGGAACTCTCCGGCCGACTCAACACGCGTCCGGCTGTCGTCGACGACTCGGCTCCCGGCCTTGTTTTCACTTCCGACAAATGCATCCGCTGCCTGCGCTGCGTTGAAGTCTGCCGTCAGCTGCACGGCATCGGCGCCATCACGCTCAATCAGACGGGGACGGACTGCGCCGTCGGGTTTGACGGCGGCCGTTGGGCGGATTCCGACCGCTGCATTCAGTGCGGCCAGTGCGCGCTTGTCTGCCCGACCGGTGCGCTTGCCGTGCGCGATCAGGCCGACACGGCGCTCGACTGGTTCGCCGATCCCAATGTGACGACGGTCGTGCAGTTTGCGCCCGCCGTCCGCATTTCGATTGCCGAAAGCGTGGGCGCCGAACCCGGCACGAACCTCGAGGGCCAGATCGTTGCCGCGCTCAAGAAGCTCGGCGCCGACTGCGTGATGGACACGCTCTGGTCCGCCGACGTAACGATTCTGGAAGAAGGCACGGAACTCATCGAGCGTCTTCGCCGTCAGAAACAGGCGGGCACGCTGCATGAGAAGCCCGACACGATGTTCACGTCGTGCTGCCCCGGCTGGATCAACCATATTGAAAAGTCCGCGCCCGACATGATCGGCCACATTTCGTCGACCCGTTCGCCGCAGGCGATCTTCGGCGCTCTGGCCAAGACCTATCTGCCGAAGACGCTCGGCATCGCGCCTTCGAAGATCCGTCAGATTTCGATCATGCCCTGCACGGCGAAGAAGGATGAAGCGGGCCGCGACCTGCTGATGCACAACGGCCGCCGAGACGTCGACCTGGTGCTGACGGTGCAGGAATTCGCCGATCTGCTCGCGCGCAGCGGCATCGATCTGAAGACCATCGAACCCGCGCCCTTCGACACGCCGCTGATGAGCGAAGGCACCGGCGCCGCACAGCTCTTTGCGACGACGGGCGGCGTCATGGAGGCGGCGCTTCGTACCGTCTGCACGCTGACCGGCACGCCCGAGGCGGCGACGCTCAATTACGAACCGGTTCGCGGCCTGGAGGATGTCCGCGAAGCCGAGGTCGAAACCCGTGAATTCGGCAGACTGCGCGTGGCGGTCGTTCACGGCATCCGCGGCGCCGATGCGATTCTCGACATGGTTCGCGCCGGCACCTCGCCCTATCACTTCGTCGAAGTCATGGCCTGTCCCGGCGGCTGTATCGGCGGAGGCGGCACGGTGCGCGGTGTCACCTGGCGCAGAACGCTTCGCGAACGTCAGGAGGGCGTTTACAAGAAGGACGGCGAAATGCCGATTCGCGCTTCGCACATGAATCCCGACGTTCAGCGTCTTTACCGCGATTATTTGACGAATCCCGGCAGCGAACTCGCTCACGAGCTTCTTCACTGCCGCTATGAAAGCCGCAAGCAGACTCCGGGCGTGCCCTCGTACTTCGAGATCCGCACCCGCCTGAAGCTTGCCACGGTGTCATAAAAACTCAGAGACTGACTATCTCCTACGGACCAACCGCAATTAGTGAGGATTGCACAAAAAATGAAAGCTCCCGTTCGCGTTACAGTGACCGGCCCTGCCGGTCAGATCGGTTATTCGATTCTCTTTCGCATTGCTTCGGGCGCCATGCTGGGCGCAGACCAGCCCGTCTTTCTGACGCTCCTCGAGCGTCCCAATCCAGCGAGCGCCTCCGCTCTCAAGGGCGTCATGATGGAACTCTCCGACTGCGCGTTCCCGCTTCTGGCCAGCATGCGCGCCGTTCAGGATCCGGCCGAAGCCTTCCGCGACTGCGAAGTGGCGCTCCTTATCGGCGCCCGTCCGCGCGGACCCGGCATGGAACGCGCCGACCTTCTCGAGGCTAATGCCGCGATCTTCCGCGCTCAGGGTCAGGCCCTCAATGCCTCCGCCTCCCGCAGCGTCAAGGTGCTCGTGGTGGGCAACCCCTGCAACACCAATGCCTGGATCGCCATGAAGAACGCGCCGGACCTGGATCCGACGTGCTTCACCGCCATGCTTCGTCTGGACCAGAACCGCGCATACTCGCAGCTCGCCGACAAGACGGGAAGCGCGGTGACCGACATCGAACACCTCTGCGTGTGGGGCAACCACTCTCCCGCCATGATTCCGGACATCACCCACGCCACCGTGAAGGGCGAAGCCGCCCCGGCGCTGGTTGATCCCGACTGGGTGAAGAACGACTTCACGCCGACCGTCGCCAAGCGCGGTTCCGCCATCATCGCTGCCCGCGGCGCCAGCTCGGCGGCGTCCGCCGCCTCCGCCGCCATCGACCACGTTCACGACTGGTTCTGCGGCTCGAACGGCCGCTGGGTCACGATGGGCGTGCCGTCCGACGGCTCCTACGGCGTGCCCGAAGGCATGGTCTTCGGCTTCCCGTGCATCACGAAGCCGGACGGCACCTATGAAATTGTCAAGGGACTCGAACTTTCCGACGAAGTCCGAGCCGGTATTGCGAAGAACGTTGCCGATCTGCTGGGCGAACAGGCTGCCGTGGCGGCCTTCATCCCGCACTGAGACGGCGGAACTGAGGCAGCCTGAAAACCGCTTCTGAGAGTTTCCACGTGCCGCAGGCGTTTTTCAATGCCTGCGGCGTCGTTGTTTTACAGCGAAATTTCTGCGTTTTGACAGGAAAATCGTTTTCAGGGAGACTCTTTCGGGATGTTTTAGGTACAATGCCCCATCGACCTTCTGTTTCCGATGCTCTCGGAAGCGACAGGACGTTTGGCGACAGACAGGATCCGGCGGGGTGTTGAATAGGGCATCAGCCTGATGGGACGCTCTGCCGGAAGTCGCTAAAATCCATTTTCGGTTCCGCCCTCCGGCGGGATCGGTATGAACGCCTTCGGTGCTCTGCCCGGGGGCGTTTTTGTTTTCCCATCGATTTTCATGCAGCGATTAGGCGTTCTCTATACGCTCTCGGCTTATGTGCTCTGGGGGCTTTTCCCGTTTTATTTTCATGCGCTCAGCGACATCGGCGCGCTCGAGATTCTGGCCCACCGCATCGTGTGGTCGTTGGTTTTCGTGGCGCTGATTCTGATCGTGCTCAGACGCGGAGCGTGGATCCGGGACGTGCTGCGCCGTCCGAAGACGCTGCTGATCTTCACGGCGACCTCCGCGCTGATCGCCTGCAACTGGGGCACCTACGTCTATGCTATCGTGACCGGCAGAACGCTTGAGGCTTCGCTCGGCTACTTCGTCAATCCGCTGATGTCGGTGGCGCTCGGCGCGTTTTTCCTCAGGGAGCGTCTGCGCCGGGCTCAGCTTGCCGCCGTGGCGCTGGCTGCCTGCGGCGTCATCTGGATCACCTGGAAGACCGGCACGGCGCCGCTGCTCGGTCTGGCGATGGCGGGCAGCTTCGCGGTCTACGGTCTTCTCAGAAAGATCGCGCCGCTCGGCAGTCTTGAGGGCATGGCGCTCGAAAGCTCGATGCTCTTTCCTGCGGCGGCGCTGTACCTCGGCTGGCTTTGCTCCGAGGGAACGCTCGTCTTTGCCGATGCGGTCCCCGGTCTCAAGGGCCTGCTGATGCTGGCGGGACCGATCACGACGATTCCGCTTCTTCTCTTTGCTTCCGGCGTGCGCATGATTTCCTATTCGACCGTCGGCATCATTCAGTACGTGAGCCCGACGATCGTGTTCTTCATCGGTCTTTTTATCTTCGGCGAGCCGTTCTCGCTGAACATGTTCATCGGTTTCGTGATGATCTGGATCGCGGTCGCCGTGTTCGCCGTCGAGTCGCTCCTCTTCACCCGGCGCATCCGCCGGGAAGTCAACCGCCGGGCTGCGGAAGAAAACTGATCAGGAAAGCGGGAATCTCACTTCGGCGCGCAGACCGGGCGGCGTTCTGCCGGGTTCGGCGTCTGTAAGGGTTACCTCCGCGCCCGTCATGTCGGCGTAGGTCCGAACGATGGCCAGACCGAGTCCCGTCCCCGTGCGGCCCGTTCCCGCCATGCGGTAGAAGGGATCGAACACCCGCGAGAGCTCGCTTTCGGGGATGCCGGGCCCCGTATCCGACACGGTCAGAATGAGCGAACCGGACTCGCGCTTCGCTGTCAGAGTCACCGACCCGCCGTCGGGCGAGTAGCGAACGGCGTTTTCCAGCAGATTTCTCAGAACGGCCTGCACGGCTGCCCGGGGCAGGCCTTCAATCGGCCGTCCGTCGTCGAGTCCTTCGGCTTCAAAGAGAATGCCCCGACTGTCCATGTCGGGAAGCAGCGGCTCCAGCACTTCTGCGGCAAGGTCCGCCGCGTACCAGGGCTTCATGTCTTTTTCCATCGCGGCCGCTTCTCCCGCCTGTGCGCGGGCGAAATGAAGGAGCTGGGACACCTGATGTACGGAGCGCGCAAGGCCGGCTTCCAGCGCCTCCACGGCGGTCCGGGCCTCAGGCGTCAGGGAAAGCCGCGACAGACGTTCCGCCTCGAGGGTGAGGGCCGTGAGCGGCGAGCGGAGTTCATGCGCGGCATCGGCGGTGAAGCGGATTTCGCGCGTGCGGGCCCGCTCCACGCGGGCGAGCAGCGTGTTGACGGCTTCCACGAGCGGCCGCACTTCCGCAGGCACGCCTTCGAGAGGCAGCGGCTGAAGATCTGACGAGCTTCGCTTTGCGGCTTCGCCGGCCGTGCGCCTGAGCGGACGCATCGCCCGCCACAGCACGAGCGCCGTGACGACCGGCAGAATCACGAGGAGCGCGAGCAGGGGCATCACGGCGGTGAAGGCGGTTTCCCGCACGGCGGCTTCGCGCACGGCGAGCGGCTCAGCAGCGGCGGTATAGCGGCCGCCGGGCAGAAAGACGACTGACACACGGTGCGGCGTGCCCTCGATCATATGGGTCGAGAGTCCGGCGACAAGATCTGCATCCAGCTTCACGGGCACGGCCTGACCCTGTTTTTCGAGAAAACGCATCAGAACGGTGTCGCCCGCCGGAATGACGGTAAGACGTTCGCGCGGCGGCATCTGAGCGTCGGGCTGGTGACGGTGACGGCGCCGCATCGGGAGCGGTTTGTCGGATTCGAGACGCTCGGCGAACTGTTCGGCATCCATCGTCAGAGCGGGCGGAAGGAGAGCCGCGACTTCAGCGCGGGCGAGCGCGGCCGTCGTGTCCTCAAGACGCCGGTCCTCCCGTTCGGAAGCGTGTTCGCTGGCCGTATAAAAGACCCCGGCCGCCGTCAGAGCAATGAGCAGAACAACGGCGCCGGCGGCGGCAGCGGCGGTGCGAAAGAGAAGCGAGTCTGTTCTCATCATGCGGATTCCCGGATGCGCCAGCCGAGACCGCGGATGTTTTCAACGGCGTCGGCGCCGATTTTGCGGCGCAGTGCATGGATCAGGTATTCGACGGCATTGCTTTCGGGTTCGTCGCCCGGAGAGTAGAGCTTTTCCTCCAGCTGCCGCCGGGAGAGAATGGCGCCAGGGCGCTGGAGCAGAGCGGCCAGCAGCGCATATTCCCGCTTGGAAAGCGTGACGGCCTGCCCGTCGGACGTGCAGGTATGCGTGACCGTATTGAGGGAAAGGCGGCCGGCTCTGAGAACGTCACCTGCGAGCGGGCCCTTGCGCCGGACGACGGCGCGAAGCCGTGCCAGAAGTTCCGACATGTGAAAGGGCTTCAGGATGTAGTCGTCGGCGCCGGCGTCGAGTCCTTCCAGACGGCTTTCCAGCGCTTCTCTCGCCGTCACGATGATGACGGGCAGGTCGCAGGAGGGCGAAGGCATGGTGCGAATCGTGCGAAGCACGTCGATGCCGTCCATGCCGGGCAGTCCCAGATCAAGAAGCACCGCATCCGGACGGGAGGTGCGGATTTCCGTCAGGGCTTCGCGTCCCGTCGGGATCCAGCGCGCGGCATGGGCTTCGCTTTCAAGCGCGGCGGTGACGGCTCGGGCGATGAAGGGATCGTCCTCAACAAGAAGAATCTGCATAGCGCTGCTCCGGAAAGAACGGGACGGAGACCGTGAAAAAAACAGACGGCACCCCGGCCGAGTATAGCCAAGATGCCGTCGGGATCAGGCGGCGGGACGCCGCCTTTCGGGTATCAGCGGCAGCCGTTCATGCAGGGACGGGGCTGATGCGGCGCGGCCGGGCAGTGCGGACGGTGCATGCCGCGGGGACCTGCAAAGGCGGGGCCGTGACCGTGTCGCGGGCCGGCGCCGGCCTGACAGCCGGGACCGCGGCGGCCTTCAGGTGCGATGCCGAGCACGTCGGCGGCGACGGCCTTGCCGGTCTTCGCGTCGATGTAGGCCTTCACGCGGGTGCCGTCCTCGCGAACGAGGCGGACGCACCAGACACTGCCGTATTTGGCGGTCTGACGCAGATTGGCGCGGACGGCCTTGGCGCTGTAGGCCTTTTCCGCTTCGGCAACGGCATCGGCAAGACGGACGGCAGGCAGGGCTTCAGTCTGAAGAGCGGCGGTCTGAACGGCGGCGGGAGTCGGGGCTTCGGCAGGCGTCTGGGCAAAGGAGACGGAAGCGAGCGAGAGCGTGGCGGCGATCAGAGCGGCGAGTGCGGTTTTTTTCATGGTGACATCCTCATTGTTGAACGGTTCCGGCCGAAAGGTCTCAGGGGCTTGCCGGAACGGAGCGGGTTCTGCGGATCTGCCGCGGATCCCGTCTTTCTTGAGAGGAAGTCTAGAAAACGAGAATTAGGATTCGGCGAGGCGAAACTTAGGATTCCCTAAGTCTCTGTGTCGAATTGTCGGAAGACGTATCGGAAGATGATTTCAGGGTCGCAAAAAAGCGAAACGCCCCCGCACATCAGCGAACACGGGAGCGCCTCATGATTGTCGGGCGGTGCCGGCAGCCTGCGTCTGAAGGCTTCCGGCATCGCTCAGTCCCCAAACCAAGGAGAAAAGAGCAGGCTGCGGCACGCTTTGCACGCGCCGGCGTTCATGTCCGACATTTCCCCCGAAGGACGCTGACCGCCTGCTCACACCCGTACTTTACGGTGTTTCCGCCTTTTTGGGCGTTATTGGAAACATCACGGATTTTTATCGAAAAGTCAGGCGTTTCGAGGCTGGGAATCTCTGCGGATCAGTGGTGGGCGTGACCTTCGTGCCCATGGGCATGAGCGGGAGCCGGCACTTCATGGCCGCAGTGTGCTTTGGCTGAGGCTGCCGGAGAGCCGTGGCCGTGCATGGCGTGTCCGCCGTGCATGCCGGGGACTGCGCTCGGAGGCGGCGTCCAGCCCGCCACGGCAGGGTCGGCCATGCCGGCGATCATCGCCACGTGCGAGAGCACGAGAAAGACCGCCACGCAGAGGACGTGGAAGCCCCGGCGGGCATGTTCGTCGGCGCGGCGAAGAATGACGCGCACATTGAGGAGCGCAATCAGAATCATCGGAATGCCTGCGGCAAGGTAGGAATAAACAGCCAGCCAGTCGATCCAGGTGCGCCATTCGCCCGCCTGCGAGACGGGAACGACCACGGTCGGGACGAGATAGACGGCGATGCCGAGAAACACCAGTCCGGCGGCAATGCCGCAGAAGCGGTTGAGCGCCGACGTGAAGGGCCGGTCGGTGCGGCTGTAGAGAATAACCAGTTCCGTGATGGCGATCGTTTCGGCCAGCACGACGGGAAGCGCCATGAAGATGAGCAGATTCCACGGGGAATTGATCATCAGCAGTTCCATATAGTGGGTCATCGACATGATGATCCTCCTTGAGTCAGATAGCAGCGGATAAGGGCGGCCGCACGCCGGCCGCATGAACCGAGGGGCGGTACGGGCGTGCGGTCAGAAAGGGAGGGAAGAGAGGCTGAATCAGACCAAAGGGGGCCGGAAGATGCCCGAGGGCACCGTCTGAGCGGATGCGGCGGGCACGTCGGGCGGCGGCGCTTCTCGGCCCGGCGCAGGCTCGCAGGCCGTCAGAGCGGTTGAAATGGCCGTGACGGGCGAGCAGCAGAAGTGAAATACGGCAACGCAGCAGAGCGACTCGTCGGGCGCGCCGGCGTCCTGAAGAGCGGACGCCGCATCGTCCGCCGAACCTTGGCAGGGAGGCGGATCCGCCGCTGTCTGCACTGCTGGAGGACGCATGCCGCCGGCGATCCCTGCAGCAAACGCGGCAGGCATCGGCTCGGAAAGCGGTACGGCCGCTAGCACCAGCACGAGAAGCCAGAGGAGCGGCAGCGTTTTGAGAAGCCGCGGCAGCATGACGTCGGCGAAATCGGGAAACGATGACTGATCCGCACTTTATCGGCCTTAAGCCTACTAAGTTAATAGACAAAATTGGCTAGACGGAGAAGGCAGCGGACGGCTGAGAAGGCGCCGGCACTTTAGTGCCGCCAGACTTTCACGGAACGTCCCGGCAGCCGGGAAAGCTGTTTTTGCGGATCAGAAGTCGGGAAAGTCTGCAGGGGCCGTGATGTGAAGAGGCTTGCCCGTGACCGGATGCTCGATGGTGAGCTCGGCCGCATGAAGGCAGAGTCGGAATCCTGCGCCTTCGGCGAGCATGCCGTAACGGCCGTAAAAGGGGTCGCCGTCGATCGGCATGCCGAGCCCGCGGGCATGGGCGCAGTGCAGACGCAGCTGATGCGTGCGGCCGGTTTCGGGGTAGAGATCGACGATGGTTTTCGGGCCGGAGACGGTATTGACGGTTTCCCTCACGGCGAAATGCGTGCGGCAGGCTTTTCCGCCTTCGCTTTCGGGCAGCACGCACTGGCGGGGCCGGTCGAAGGCGTTGAGGCCGAGCGGCAGATCGATGTCGCCTTCTTCGGTGCCGAGCAGAGCTTCGAGTCTGGCAACGTAGTGCTTGCAGGCGTCCCGGCGGCGGAAGGCGGCATTCATGACGCGGAGCGCCTCTTTGGTTTTGGCGAAGGCCAGCACGCCCGAAGTGCCCATGTCGAGCCGGTGCACGACATGAAGTTCGCCGCGCGTTTCCTGCAGAATCGAAACGGCGCTCACGCTTTCGCTGCCGCCCGGCACCGACGCCAGACGGGCGGGCTTGCTGATCACGATCAGGGCGTCGTCTTCATAGAGAACGGGGATATCGGGCACGTTTCCCCGAAGCACGGTCTGCGGCGGTGCATGGGGTACGCCGATCAGCAGCCATTCGAAAAGAAACCGGGCGCCTGCGCGCGGCGCGCAGAACGTGCGGTCGAAGCGCATTTCCCAGGACGGCGTCGGACCGATCCACCATTCGGCAAGAGAGACGGCGCGGTCCGCGCCGCCGCTTTCGCTGAGTGCGCGGATCAGACGGACCGCCGGGGCCGAGAGACCGTCCAGGAGCAGTCTTCGCCAGTGCGCGCGGCGGACGGCCTGTTCTCGCCCGCCGTGGTTCTCCGCACGGACGGGAAAGGGCGCAAACACTTCCGCAATCAGCGTGCGCAGCGTTTTGGCTTCGCCGCGCCCGTTGATCAGCACTTCGTTCGGAACGTCGGCGTCTTCTAGGCCCGGCCAAAGGTCGGCCGAGCGGATCTCTTCGAGCGGTTTACGGGCTGCGGAGGGCTGCGGTTCAAGAGCCAGAGACGCCTGCAGCCTGCCTTCGGACGCTCTTGTCAGAAGAAGGCCGGCGCGGCCGCAGAAGTCTGCCGGAATCAGTCCGGCTTCATAAGTCAGCCGCTGCGCCAGACGGACGTTGGCGTCGGGCGCCGTCGTGAACGGGCAGGCGACGGCGTCGGCAGGCTGCACGGCCGGCGAGAAGGAAAAGCTCGGGAAATGTGAGAACGGTTCGGTCATGGCTGGAAGGATTTTTCCGATCCGTCAATCATAGCGGGCCGAGAAGGACGGTGAGAACGGTGAAGCGATGCCGGATACGGACGGATCGGCGCCTGCTTTCGGCTACAATCCGAGCTCGCCTGCTGTCTGCCGGCTCAGCCTCTGTCGGATTTTTCAATGAAACGCTCGGATTTTGAAATCATGGCGCCCGCGGGTTCCCGCGAGTCGCTTCATGCTGCGATCAATGCCGGTGCGGATGCCGTCTATTTCGGCATCGGCGCACTCAACATGCGCGCGCATTCGGCCGCCGCCTTTACGATCGACGACCTGAAGGAGATCGCGCAGCTCTGCCGCGACAAGGGTGTCAAAAGCTATCTGACGGTCAATACGATCATTTACGACGACGATATGAACGCCATGCGCGAGATCGTCGATGCGGCGAAGGCCGCCGGCATTTCCGCCGTCATTGCTTCCGACGTGGCCGTCATGACCTACTGCCGGGAAGTCGGCGTCGAGGTGCATCTTTCAACGCAGCTCAACATCTCCAACGCCGAGGCGCTGAAGTTCTACGCGCAGTTCGCCGACGTGGTCGTTCTGGCTCGCGAACTCAGTCTGAAGCAGGTGGCTGCCATTCACAGGGCAGCCGAAGCGGGACATATCTGCGGCCCTTCGGGCAGGCCCGTGCGCATTGAAATGTTCTGTCACGGCGCGCTCTGCATGGCGGTGAGCGGCAAGTGCTACATGAGCCTGCATACCCGAGGAAAGAGCGCCAACCGGGGCGGCTGTCTTCAGAACTGCCGCCGCGAATACATCGCCGTCGACCGGGAGCGCGGCACCGAGCTGGAAATCGACAACGGCTACATTATGTCGCCCAAGGATCTGAAGACCATCGGCTTTCTGGATCTGATGGTGAAGGCGGGCGTGCGGGTCTTCAAGATTGAAGGCCGTGCCCGCGGTCCCGAGTATGTGCGCACGGCCGTCACATGCTATTCCGAGGCGCTCAGCGCCGTGCTGGAAGGCCGCTGGAGCGAAGAGGTCAGCCGTTCATGGGACGAGCGGCTCGCGTCGGTCTTCAACCGGGGCTTCTGGGACGGCTGGTATCTCGGTAGAACGGCGGCGGAATGGACCGACCGCTACGGCTCGCGCGCGACGGAGAAGAAGATCTATGCCGGCAAGTGTCTGGACTACTTCGCCAAGGCGGGCATCGGCTGGTTTGAAATTCACGGCGAAACGGTGAAGGCGGGCGACAAAGTGCTGATCGCAGGACCGACCACCGGGGCGGTTTTTGCCGTTGCCGAGGAGATTCGATGCAACGAAGAGCCGGCTGACGAGGCGCCCAAGGGGACGGAAGCGACGTTCCGCGTGCCCGAGAAGATTCGAGAAAACGACAAGCTTTATGTGATGCGCCGCGTCGAGCCGGAAGAATTCGACTGACGGCGCGCAGACGGCAAAGATGAAAAAAGCCGCATCCCGCCGAAGGATGCGGCTTTGACGCATTTATTTAAGGCGTCAGACGAAGGGCATTGTGATGCCTGCGGACTTGACCGGGTCGAAGTTGTTGATGACGCTCAGAATCTTCTGCTGAAGTTCTTCGGGCGTCTTGCCGCGAAGCGGCATCGTCAGGGCGCGGCAGGTGGTGCCGACGTAGTTAGAAGTGATCGAGAGCAGGGTGCCGTAGCGGTTCTTGTAGACCAGCGAGAATCGGCCGAGTTTCTGGAACAGGAACTTTTCAGCTTCTGCGGGAAGTCGTTCCTCCGGCGAGCCGGAAAGCAGCTCGATCGTGCAGCCCTTTTCCGTCTTGCGGTCGAGATGCTGCAGGAAGGCGAGCATGTCCTGGGCTTTTTCCTTGTTGCCCGGATAGATGAAGAGTCTGCCCGTCGTCAGAATCAGACCGGTGATGAACGAGAGGCAGGGCTAATAAGACTCCGGTGCTCGGCGGTTCTCTGATGTTCGGTGTGTCGTATATTGACGCTGAAACCGCGGATTCGTTCTCCGACCTCTCTGCGAATATTAAAGATGGACGCCTCGGCTACGATGTTAAGCGCATCGGTGCTTCCGCTGCCTATACGTACAATCTGAGCAAGCGTTCCAGCACTTATGCGATGGTCGGCTACTGGCGAGATTCCTATGACTTCCAGGCTACGGCCAAGACGGATGTGGATCCGCCGTCCGTCGCCGTTGCTCTCGGTATCCGTACCAACTTCTGATGCTGACGCACTCAAACCTTCCCCCGGTTTGAACTGCTGACAGAAAAGGCCTGTTTCCTTCCGGAGGCAGGCCTTTCTTGTGTCTGAGGCAGAGGAAAACCGTTCAAACCGGAACGGTTCCCCATACTGAAATCATCAGCGCCGAATGAGATCCGTGATGGTGAGCGCCAGCACGGGAGAAGCACGGCGCCTGATCTCTGCTTCGACGAGCTTCTGAGCAAGCGAATTGAGCGTGTTCTGCAGACCGTTTTTCGGATCCTTCATTAGCACTTTCATGGCAGGCTGTGAGCATTTGCCGAGGACAAGATTGGTGAGCGTCTTCTGCGCCTGACCTTCCACGGACCTGATCGACGCATCGGGGATCTTCTGAATTTTCTGAGCCGCGGCAGTCTTCCCTAGCGTCACATAGGCCCACTGCAGAAAGACCTGTTTGTCGGCGGAGGTCGAGTGCTGGTAGAGACAGTCGGCGAGTGCCTCGCTCACGTCAGCGGCGGCAGCCTGAGCGGCTACAATGGGGTTCGCAAGAAGAGCAAGCGCGAGTGCGCCCGCGGCGGCAGCGGTTTTCACAGTGTCATCCTTGATTGTCCGGGTCGGGCCTCCATTGTACGGTTTCGACTGCCGCAGAGCGCTTTCTCGACTGAAACTGTCACACTTTTCTTTTCCGACCATGTACCGACTGATTGCCTGCGATTACTCCCTTGCCGACATCGAACGCTTCAGCGCCCTGACGATCCGCAGAGGCAGCACCCTCGATAGTCTCAGACGGCAGACTGCGGACGACGTTCGAGTAGTGACCGGAGCCTGGCTTCTGGGCGTCAAGGCGCCGATGCCGGAGGCCGGCTGGCTCGCCAGGGCCGACGGATTCCTCCGCGAGTCCGGCAGCTGGCTGTCCGCCTCGCCGGAGGACCTTATGCGGGAAGCCGAAGCGTCCGGTCTGCTGGAAATAAACGGCGACGGCCTTCTGGTCTCGCGCCTCGAGCCCCGCCCCGGCATCACGGCCGAACGACTCATCGACGAAATTGAAAGCGCGGCTGCCATTCTTGCGGAGCGCCGAGCCCGCATGCGGCAGACGCTGCAGGACCGGAACCGTTCGGTGAACAGCGGCGCGCCCGATGTCGATGCCGAGGCTGACCGCCGCTTCATGGCTGAGGCTTTGGCAGAAGCTGGAAAGGCGGCTGAGGCGGGCGAAGTGCCTGTCGGAGCCGTCCTGGTGAAAAACGGCGAGATTCTGGCCCGTGCGGGCAACCGCACGCTTCGAGACGGCGATCCGACGGCGCATGCCGAAATGCTGGTGCTGCGGGAAGGTGCCCGGAAAACGGCCAATCACCGGCTCGGCGACGCGGTGCTCTACGTGACGCTCGAACCCTGTCCGATGTGCGCCGGCGCGATTGTTCAGGCGCGGCCCGTGCGCATCGTGTTCGGCGCGTCGGATGCTCGGATGGGTGCGGCGGGCGGCGCCCTGTCGCTCTTTGATCTGCCCGGTATCAATCATCGGCCGTGGATTACGCGCGGCGTGATGGAAACAGACTGCCGGCAGCTTCTGACGGACTTTTTCGCTTCCCGGCGGCAAAAGAGGGACGATGAATGAAGGCGGTGTTTGTCGGACTCACTCTGACGGTGACGGCGCCTTCGCGCCAGTGGGTCGGACCGGAGGGCGGCATTGACTGGAAACTCCGGCGGGCCGCTTTCGATGCGGCCGAATCTCTCGGCTTTCGCATCCGCGAGATGAACGGCACGGCGAAGGAAACCGCCCGTTTTGCGGGCTCCGATGACGTGCGTGCGCGGGATCTGATGTGTGCGGCGACTGAGATTCCGTCGGATCTCATCATGGCGCTTCGCGGCGGCTACGGTGCTTCACGGATTCTTGATCTTCTCGACTGGGAGGCGCTCGGCGCGTCACGGGTGCCGATGGTCGGCTATTCGGACTTCACGGCGGTCAGTCTGGCGCTTCTTGCCAGGACCGGACGCGTCAGCTGGCAGGGACCGACGCTTCGCGACCTCATCGGCATCGATCCTCTGACGCTTGCCGGACTGGAGACCGTGCTCGGACGCAGAGCGCTCGACGTGCGGTGGGAGACGGACTTCGCCGGACGGATCGACATGACCGGGGTCCTGTGGGGCGGCAATCTTGCCGTACTGGCGTCTCTTGCCGGCACGCCGTATTTCCCGAACGTTGACGGCGGCATACTCTTTATCGAAGACATCGGAGAATCGGCCTACCGGATCGAACGGATGCTGCTGACGCTCGACATGGCGGGCATTCTTCGCCGCCAGCGGGCGATCGTCGTCGGCGACATGAAGGGGGCCGATCGCGCGGTCGGCTGGGAGGGGGACTTCTCGCTGTCGGACGCGCTCGGCTATATGGCCGGACGTACGGGTCTGCCCGTCGTGACGGGGCTTCCTTTCGGACACATTCATGCAAAATGCGCGCTGCCCGTCGGTGCCGAAGTGCGGCTGACGGCAGCCGGCGGCCGGGCGGCGATTACGGAGGCGCCATGATCAAGCTTCTTCCCATCAAGGAACAGACGTGGCGCTTTCTGCGCGTCTTCTTCATGACTTCGGCTTCGCGCCACATCACGGGAAGAACGCTATCAAAGCTCATTCTCTCGTCGCTCAAGCTCTTTCCGGTGGCCGTGGCCGCTCAGCTTGCCGGCATGTTCTGCCTGGCGGGCATGTTCTGGTCGAGCGAGGTGAGCCGGTTCTTTCTGATGTTCTGGTTCCTCTGCGGGCTCGTGCAGATCTGGCTGTCGCTTCGCTATGTGAGAAGTTTCTGGCGCGACCGGGACCGGGTGGACCGCATCCGCATCTGGATTCGCCGCTGGACGGCGCTTGCCGTGTACGCCGGCATCATCTGGGGCGTGGCGGGTCCGGCCTTCCTGCTGCCGCTCTCGGGCATTTCGCAGGTGGTGACGGTCGCCGTCGTGGTGGCGGTGACCTTCGCGAGCTGGCCGGTCTATGCCTGTTGGCTTCCGTCGCTCACCACGTTCACGGTGCTTTCTCTTACGCCGCTCGTCGTCGCCGTGGCAGCCCAGTACCGCGTGAGCCAGCTGATGATCGCCATCGTCATTCTGGTCTCGACGATCTTTATTCTCTATTCCGGCCGCAAGCTCAACGAACTCATCGTTTCGGCCATTCTGACCGACGCTCAGAACCAGCGTCTGGTCGAACGTCTGCGCGTGGAAATCTCGCGTGCGGAAAACGCCCGCCGGACGATGCAGCAGGAAAGCGAACGCCGGGCCCGCTTCTTTGCGGCGGCCAACCACGACATCCGCCAGCCTCTTCAGGCGATGGGCATTTATCTCGACATCCTGAAGCGACGCGCGACACCGCAGACGGCGCCGGTGATCGAGCAGCTCTCCATCACCAGCAGCGCTATTTCCACGCTCGTCGAACAGGTGCTGACGGTGACGCGCATGGAATTCGGGCAGATGGAGCTTCATCCCGAGCACGTGTCGGTGCCGCAGCTTCTGAAGGAGCTGGCCGACGAGTGCCGGCCGATTGCCGAAAAGAAGGGGCTGCGTCTTCGCGTCGTTTCGCCGCCCGCCACGCTTCTTACCGACGTCGTGTCTGTGAAGCGGGCGCTCAAAAATCTGGTCAGCAACGCCATTGCGTATTCCGAGGCTGATGCGCCGGTGCCGGAAATCGTGATCGGCGCACGCCGCATCGGCTCCAAGCTGACGATCGGCGTTTATGACTGCGGTCCCGGCATTTCGAGAGAAGACCGCGAAAGGATTTTCGGCACCTTCTACCGCGGCCAGGCCGGGAAGGCCCGTCCCGGTTCGGGCTTCGGTCTGGGGCTTTCCATTGTTCGGGGCATCGCCCGGCAGCTCGCCGTGAAGCTCAGCATGAGTTCGCATCTCGGACGGGGCAGTGTTTTCCGCCTCACGTTCAATATCGATGAAGCCGAACAGGCGGACAAGCTGGAGGTCCCGGTGCCTGCCGGCGGTGAAATCCTGCCGGTGACGGGAACGGTGCTGCTGCTTGAGGACAACCGCTTCGTGCGCGACGCCATGCAGAGCATGCTCGAAGGCTGGGGCGCAACGGTGATAGCGTCGGGTGAACCCGGCGAGGCGTTCTACGAAGAGGCCGAGGCTGCCGGCAACATCAGCGTGCTGGTGAGCGACTACAACCTCGGCGAAGATCAGCCGACCGGACTTGAAGCGGGCGGTGTTCTGGAGGGGCGTCTCGGCCGTCCGCTGCCGATGGTGCTCCTGACCGCCGTCGCCGGTGACCTTATCGAAGCCGAATACCGGAGAGGGCGCAGGGAAGGCGGCGCCGTGCCGGCGGCACTGCCGCTCATCCAGCAAAAACCCGCCGACGGACGCGCGCTCAATGAAGCGATCATCCGCGTGATGCCGGCCTGCGCATCTTCCTGCGGGAATGACGGGACCTCGTCCGAAGCGGAAAAAGCGTCCTGACCGCGGTTATTCAGCGACTCCCGTCGAGAAGTCGACGGTGACGGGCTGGCCGAGTCTCAGACGGTTGTCGGGATCCCGGACATTGAGCCGCACCTCATAGACGAGCACCGTTCGCAGATCCTGCGTCTGAACGGTTTTCGGCGTGAATTCGGCGGTCGGGCTGATGTAGCCCACCGTGGCCGGCACTGGTTCGGTGGTATCGGTCAGCACCATGGCGGAGGCGCCTTCCTTCACGAAGCCGAGCTGTTTTTCTGTCACGAAGGCACGAACCCATTTGGGATCGGTGACGGCGATCTGATAAATCGTGCGCGACGGAGACGCCATGTCGCCGGGTTCGGCCAGACGGCTGCGGATCACGCCTTCAACGGGCGAGACGAGGAGGGCGGCCGTGTCGATCTGATAGCGGAGCTTGGCGACGGCGGCCCGGCCGGCTTCATAGCGTGCGCGGGCTTCAGCCACTTCGCCGGGACGCAGGCCGGCTTCAAGCTTGCGCAGATTCTGTTCGGAGGCGGCAAGCTGCTGCTTCAGGGATTCAAGCGTCAGACGGGCTTCGTCGAGCGCCTGCTGCGTCGTGGTGTCGGCTTTGCGGAGTTCGGCCTGCCGGCGCCAGGTGATAGTCGCCAGACGCACCTGTGTTTCGAGCGAGGCCGCCGAAGCGCGGGCAGCATCGATGTCTTCCCGGCGATAGCCTTCTTCGGCGAGCACTCTGACGGCGCGGAGCGCCTCCGCGGAGGCTTCGGCTTCACGAAGAGCGATGCGAAGCGCTTCGGTATCAAGTTTGCCGAGCCGCTCGCCCTTGGAAACGCGTTCGCCTTCTTCCCTGGCAAGCGACAGAATGCGGCCGGAGCCTTCAAAGGCCAGGCTCACCTGACGCGTGTCGACGCTTCCCCAGGCGACGGCGGGATTGTCTTCCGTACGCTCGTTTTGGGACCAGTACCACCCGCCGGCACCGAGAAGGGCGGCGATCACGGCGGCAGCAATGACTTTCTTCAAGAGACGCCTCGCTTTCGGGCGCAAAATGGCCGCCCGATACGGTCATTGTACGCGAGGCCTGCACTGTTCTCGAGAGAAAACACCGGCGCAGTGCGTGCCGCTCCGGTCCGCCGTTATCGGCGGACTGATAGACTGTCCGAAAGGAGGAAGCGCCATGCGGACGGTTTTTCGAACATTGATGACGGCGTCAGCCGCTGCGGCCCTGATCGTTCTTTCGCCGGCATCCGCAGAAACGGATGCGCAGAAGGAGCGGGGCGTGATGCCGCTCGGTCAGACGACGTTTGCCGCCTATGCCGAGGATGCCCGGGTTTGGGTTGCCGAACACCGTCCGTTCGTGACGGAGGACCGGGCTTTTGAGCTGACGGCCAATCTGCCGCGCGAATACCGTCCGGCTGAGCCCGACGGACGCGGCGTGCTCCTCGTGCACGGACTCGGAGACTCGCCCTGGTCCTTTTCGGATCTGGCGGTTTCGCTCTCTGAGCAGGGACTGCTCGTGCGCACCGTGCTGCTCCCCGGCTGCGGCACTCATCCGGCAGACATGATGAAGTCGACGGTCGAGGACTGGCGCAGAGTTGTCGACGAGCAGGCGGAGATTCTTTCCCGCGAAGTGAATGAGATGTGGCTGGGCGGCTATTCGATGGGCGGCAATCTGGTGATCGACTGGGCCGCGAAGCATCCGGGCCGCACATCGGGGCTCATTCTGTTTTCTCCGGCGGCGGAGGTGCGGCCGGTTCTGGCCTGGGCAGCCTCCGCGGCTTCCAAAGTCATCGACTGGCTCGTTCGTCCGGAAAGCCGACCGGACGGCGGACGCAATCCTTTCCAGTATTTCGTGATTCCTGTGAAGGGGTTCGCGGCTTTTTATCCCACCATGACGGCCGCCGACGACGCTCTCGCGCAGTTTGAGAAGACGCCTTATGCGGGGCGAAGCGCCGTCATGCTTGCCCGCCGGGACGGTCTGGTCGCTTCGGAAAAACGGCCTTTCGCTGTTTTGAGTGGGTAGCTTGCCGAAGCGGGAGGAGTATCCTTTCCTTAAAAACCAACCAAACCATCGTTGGAGAGCCTGCATAGCTTCTATCGGGAGTAGCTGTCATGGACATGACTGCGCTTTTCACTG
>JAGBFJ010000050.1 GCA_017936545.1 Sutterella sp. | reverse complement strand
GGCGCGGAGCTGGCCGCAGCCGCCCTCCACATCCTGCGCCGCGCTGTCGCGGATCGTCGCTACCGTTCCTCGTCGGCGCAGAATCGTGATGAGATCCTGCATGTGCGCGGAATCGGGACGCGTGAAAGGCGAATCCTCGATGGGATTGACGGCGATGAAGTTCACCATGGCATAGCGTCCCTCGATCAGATCGGCGAGCCTTTCGACTTCGGCCTCGCTGTCGTTGACGCCCGCCATCAGCGTCCATTCGATCTGAGCCGGATACTTGGTGGCCTCGGCATAGGCGAGCGTGCGCTCAAGAAGCGTCTCGACGGGAATGTCCGGCGAGCGGGTCAGCAGCCGGCGGCGCTTCGCGTTGTCGGTGGTGTGAAGACTGAGCGCCAGCGCCGGCCTGACCTCGAGCGTCGGCAGACGGTCGAAGAGCCGCAGGTCGCCCACGGTGGAGACGACGATGTCCTTGTGCGCCAGCCCGAGCACGCCGCCGAGGAAGTTCACCGCCTCGCAGACGGCATTGAGATTGTGGCTCGGTTCGCCCATGCCCATCAGCACGATCTTCTTCACGTCGGGACGAACGGCGAGGGCCTCGCGGACCTGCGCAACGATTTCGGCGCTCGAGAGCTGCCGCACGAGACCGCCCTTCCCGGTCATGCAGAAGACGCAGCCGACCGCGCAGCCCACCTGCGTCGAAATGCAGAGACCCTGTCGGGGGAGCAGCACCGACTCGACGCATTCGCCGTCGGCGAGGCCGACGATCAGCTTCATCGACTCGGCCTGGCCGCTCTTCACGGGAAGACAATGAGAAAGCCCCTCGAGCCGGGCGCGGATCTCGGGCAGCTTTTCCGTGATGCCTTTTGGAAAGCTTTCGCCCTTTTTGGCCTCCCACGGCGCGCGTCCCATCCAGGCGAGAAAGAGTCGTCTCACATGCTTGGGTTTGGCGCCGAGCGCCAGCCATTCGGCTTCGAGTTCACTGAGATGGGGGCCGCGGGCCATAACCGTCCTCTGAGGCGTGCAAGGGATGCGACATTGTAGCGGCTTCTTCAGCTGTGCAGCGTGCAGGTCCGCAGGCATTGCTCCACGAAGCTTTTGTCATCGGAGTTGTGGCGAAACGTTACGGCTATTCGGAAGAAATGGGTATTTCAAAGCCAAGGGCTGGTCAGAAACCTGCCCTTGTTTTTGAGGGAGTCCTGAGGTAAAACGGCTCCCTCATCATCCATGCATCAAGTTTTGCAAACGCAAGAAACGGGATAAAGTCGATGTCGTCCGTCAGATGAATATTGAACTTGTGAGCTTCAGCGCAGTGATAATCAGACTCCGCAGGAAGATCTAACATATAATATAATTTATATTATAGTTACTTAAGGAAAGCATAATATGTCAAAAGCGACCCGATCTGTTCTGCTGCCACGTCGGCTTGCAAACTTACTTAACACCGTCGGAGAACAGATTCGTGCGGCCAGACTGAGGAGGAATTTGCCGATCGCTCTAATTGCCGAACGTGCACAGTGCTCTCATGTGACAGTCGGCAAAATCGAGAAGGGCGACCCTACGGTCTCCATGGGGGCGTACCTGCGTGTCCTGTATGCTCTCCAACTTGCAGACGATATCGGGAAGATCGCTCAGGATGATCCGCTCGGAAGAGAACAGCAGGATCTCGAATTAAGAAAGAGGGCTTCACGATGATCGGCGAACAAAACGATTCCGTGGTTGCGTATTTGGATTGCGATTGGCTGGATGCGGCCGTTCCTGTCGGTACGCTTCGTTGGGAGATGCTGCGCGGTGCTCCCAAGTTTTCGTTCGAGTTTGATGCCGAATGGCTGAAGAGGTTCCCGGACATCTATTTATGTGCCGACTTGAACAGGTTCGGTGGTCGGCAATTCAAAGCGGCAGGAACCGGGCTGTTCGGCTGTTTTGCCGACGCTATGCCGGATCGCTGGGGCCGCCTTCTCTTGAAGCGACGCGAACAGATACTTGCCTCAAAAAATGACGTACCGACCCGAACACTGAACGAGGTTGATTACATCTGCGGACTGGATGATTGTTCGAGAATGGGCGCATTCCGATTTAAGAGAGATGCTCAAGGAGATTTTCTCAACTCAGCGTCTGACCTCGCCGTCCCACCGATAACCGACATTCGTGAGCTTGCCGAGTGTGCGTTTGGCATCGAAGAAGCAGAAATCAAAAAGTTGCTGCCGGAAGAAAAGTGGCTTGTTCAACTGTTGAAACCGGGCTCGTCACTTGGCGGCGCACGACCGAAAGCAACGGTTTCCGATGAGCACGGGGATCTTTGGGTGGCAAAATTTCCGTCTCGCAACGACGATTACGACGTGGGTATCTGGGAAATGTTCGCCTGCCGCCTCGCTAAGAGGGCAGGAATCTCCGTAGCCGAAACTCGAACGATCGAGATCAACGGTCACCACGCTCTTCTAAGCCGTCGGTTTGACCGAGCTGGGAAACGCCGCGTGCATTTTGCATCGGCAATGTGTCTTCTCGGACTCCGTGACGGCGATGGGGCTCAGACAGGGCACGGCTATCTCGATATAGCAGACTTCGTCGTGGGACATTGCACTGAGGTCGAAAGGAATTTGGAGGAACTTTTTCGGCGGATTGCCTTCAATATAGCTATCGGCAACTGCGACGACCATTTCCGAAACCACGGTTTCCTACTGACACGAAACGGTTGGACACTCTCGCCGGTCTACGATCTTAATCCGACGACCCGTGAGAACCAGAGCTTGCTGATCAACGACAGTTCGGACGCCTCTGATCTCAGCATACTGCTCCGTAGCGCCACCGATTACTTTATGACGAAAGACCGGGCAGAAACGGTCATCCGGGAAGTTATCGCTGCCGTTGCCGACTGGCGAACGACCGCAGCTGAACTCAGACTGCCGAGACGGGATGCCGAACTCTTCGGTCCGCGCTTTATCACGGATTTCCAGTCTGAGTAGTCGGGTGCTTCGCCGTTCCTCCCCGCTCTTGTGAGAACGAGGGTTCCCGACGATTAGCTGCTGAAATACCTGGCTGAACAAAACTATTCCGAATAGCCCCAAAAAACCGCCACGCTGCATTGGATGCTTCCAACAGCACGAGGCGGATCTCTCTCACTCATCAGAGAAAGGATTACCGACGATAGGCAGCCAGCATCGTGCCTGTCACGCCCTTACAGTCGCCGACGCAAACCTTGGCACCGAGGTCAAAGGATCTGGCCGACTCGGCGCCGGGCTTGACGGTCATGCCGACTTCCAGAATGCCCGTGTTGCCTTCAATGCTCGGTGCTTCAATGCGAATCGGAGCAAGGCCGTTGGCAGAAAAAATCTCGTTCTGCCGGCATTAGGCATCCGGTCTGTCGGGTGTTCAGGGAACTGTCGCCGAACGTCTGCAAAGGCACCGGCAAAGACGGTTTGCCGTCATCGAGAAGACCTGCGGCAAGGGAACGATCATGCACATGTCCGACGATGCAGTTCAGAAGGCCATCGAAACAGTCTGAACCGGCAGTCTGACACTTGATAGGCACTCGGGCGTGGGCGGACTGCCGCGCGGTCTATCGTAATCTTCGGACCGGAATCGTCAGGAAAGACAACGCCGGCGCTTCATATCAGTGCAGAAATGCAGATGATGGGCGGCACGTGCGCATTCATTGACGCGACAGAACCAAATGCGAACTTTCTGGAGAACAGGAACAGGTACCTCGCTCGAGTGACGAACCATTCCGACCGGCCTTCGTCAGGTAAGGGTGTCTTTTGAATTCATGTGCCGAGTGTACGTTTCCTCAAGCTTGTCTGAAGATCCGAAATTCTCGAGCCGGGCACGGAGAACAAGGCGATTTTAAGAAAATTCAGTAGGATCGGCTCGATTTTTGGATCATTTCAAGGAATACCGCAAGTGCACAGGCAGACGCAAGAAAAACCGCTTCTGCCTTGGGATACTGCAGAAGCGGTCAGCCAAATCGTCGGAGTAGTTGTTTGATAAAAACATTCTATTTCCGCAATAGAAGTTCTGCGTCAACGGCGCTTGACGCGTGCGGCGCACGGAAAAAAACGGGAACCCGTTTTCAGACGGATTCCCGAATGCATCATGAAAAGCCGGGCGGCCGAATGCGCCTATTTGGAATCGAGCTTCGGATCGAGCGCGTCGCGCAGGCCGTCGCCGAGCAGATTGAAGGCGAGCACGGTAAAGAAGATGGCCAGAACCGGGAAGATGGTGGCGTGCGGCGCCGTCACCAAATCGGCTCTCGCCTCGTTGAGCATGGCGCCCCACTCGGGCGTGGGCGGCTGAGCGCCGAGGCCGAGGAAGGAGAGCGACGCGGCGGTGATGATCGAGGTGCCGATGCGCATCGAGAGATAGACCATGATGACCGAGATGGTGCCCGGGAGAATGTGCCGGATCATCAGCGACCAGTCGGACACGCCGATGCTTCTCGCCGCCTCGACGTAGGTCTGCTGCTTGAGGCTCAGCACGTTGCCTCTCACCAGGCGGGCGAAGGCGGGAATCGAGAAGACGGCCACGGCGATCACCACGTTGAGCATGCCGCCGCCCAGAATCGCCACGATGCCGATCGCGAGCAGAATGCCGGGGAAGGCGAAGAGCACGTCGGAAATGCGCATGATGATGCGCTCGGCGATGCCTTCGTAGAAGCCGGCGATCAGGCCGAGCACCGTGCCGATCAGCGCGCCCGCGAAGACGGACACGAAGCCGCTCACGAGCGAAATGCGGGTGCCCGCGAGAATGCGGCTGAAGATGTCGCGGCCCATGGCGTCGACGCCGAACCAGTGGGCGGCGCTCGGTCCCTCGTTCACGAAGTCGTAGTCGAAGTAGTTCTCCGGATCGTAGGGCGAGATGAAGGGCCCGATGAAGGCCAGAATAATCAGAAAGAGGACGAAGAGGCCGGCGGCGATGTCGACGGGCTGGCGTTTGAACTTGAGCCAGAATTCCGTCATCGGCGTGCGAAGCCTTTCGTTGCTGGTGGAAAGCCGGGGATCTGCTGCCATCTTGATGTCTCCGCGAAGTGTTATTGAGTCAGTCCGTGCACATTACTTGTAGCGGATGGTGGAATTGATCCAGCCGTAGAGAACGTCGACGATCAGGTTGATCACGATGAACTCGAAGGAAAAGAGAAGCACGCAGGCCTGAAGGACCGGGAAGTCGCGCATGTCGACCGCGTCGACGAGGAGGCGCCCCATGCCGGGCCAGTTGAAGACCTTCTCCACCACGATCGAGCCGCCGAGCAGGAAGCCGAACTGCAGACCCATCATGGTGACGACGGGAATGAGCGCATTGCGCAGACCGTGACGCACGATGACGCTCCATTCGCTCGCGCCCTTGGCTCGGGCGGTGCGGATGTAGTCCTCCTTCATCACTTCGACGAAGGCCGCGCGGGAGAAGCGGGCCATCACGGCCGCCACGGCGGCGCCGAGCGTGACGGAAGGGAGCACGTAGTGCACCCAACTGTCGGCGCCCACCGTCGGCAGAAGGCCGAGCTTCACCGAGAAGATTTCCATCAGGATGATGCCGAGCGCAAAAGCCGGGAACGAAATCCCGGAAACGGCCACGGTCATGCCGATCTGGTCGAACCAGGTATTTCGCCGGACCGCCGAGACGATGCCGATGATGAGGCCGAAGAAGACCGACCAGGCCATGGCGGTCAGCGAAAGCCAGAGCGTCGGACCGAAGCGGTCGGCGATCTCGTCGATCACCGGACGCTGCGTGCGGATCGAGGTGCCGAAGTCTCCCGTCACCGCACCGCCGAGGAATCTGACGAACTGCTGGTGAAGCGGCAGATCCAGACCGAGGTCGTGCTGGACCATGGCGACGGTTTCATCGTCGGCTTCCGGTCCTGCGGCAAGGCGCGCAGGATCGCCCGGTAGAAAGTGCACGAAGGAAAACACAAAGACGGCAACGATCAGCATTGTCGGAATCATGCCGCCAAGGCGCTTCAGGAAATATTTCAGCATGGCTTTTGAGCTCTTGTTGTCAGGGGCCGGAGCCCCGAGGGAGGCGGGCGGATGCCCGCCTCCCTTTGCGGTCGCAACCGCAGGCTTACTTCACGAGTTCGGCTTCGTAGAAGTCGTAGCCGCCGTCAGGAAGAATGTTGAAGTTCTTGAGCTTGTCGGAGCTCGCGGACACATTCTTTTCGACGCAGAGGAAGATCCAGGGCGCGTCCTTCCAGACCATTTCCTGAGCGGCCTTGTAGAGTTCGGCCTTCTTGGCGCGGTCGGTCGTGCTCAGCGCATCCGTGATCGCCTTGTCAAACGCATCGTTCTGGTAGTAGGCGGTGTTCGTCATCTTCGGCGGGATGTTGAAGCCGGCGAGAAGCGGACGGAGCACCCAGTCGAGTTCGCCCGGCGACGCGCTGACCGGATTCGAAGGCCTGAACCTTGACCTTCACGCCGACCTGAGCGAACTGCTGCAGGAACTGGATGACCTTCTGAGCGGTCGTGTGGTTGTAGGCGGACCAGAGCGTCGTTTCAAAGCCGTTCGGATAGCCGGCTTCCTTCAGAAGCTCGCGGGCCTTCTTCGGATCGTACGGCCATTCGCCGAACTGAACGGCGAAGTCCACGCCCTGAGGCGCAACACCGGTGGCCGGCGTGGCGAAGTCCTTGAAGACCACCTTGCAGAGCACGGCATAGTTGAGGGCCTGACGGACCTTGGGATTGTCGAAGGGCTTGACGTTCATGTTCATCGACACCCAGCGTTCGACGATGGAGGGCGAAGCGGTGATCTTCACGCCCTTCACGGTTTCAAGCTGCTTCACCTGCTCGGCGGGCATCGGATATGCGAACTGGGCTTCGCCCGTCTGGATCATGGCGGCGCGGGTGCTGTTTTCCACCACGGGCTTCCAGAGGATGCCGTCGAGCTTGGACAGACCCTGACGCCAGTAGTTCGGGTTCTTCTTCATGAGCGACCACGCCCATGTCGTGCGTAATGAAAAGAACAGCCATGCCCATCTTTTCCTGCAGCTCGGAAATGAGCGCCAGAATCTGGGCCTGAACCGTCACGTCGAGCGCCGTCGTCGGCTCGTCGGCAATCAGAAGACGCGGCTTGCAGGCCAGCGCCATAGCGATCATCACGCGCTGACGCATGCCGCCCGACAGCTGATGGGGATAGCGAAGCGAAACTTTTTCGGCATCGGGAATGCGGACCAGCTTCAAAAGACGGACCGCTTCCGCAACAGCCTGGGCACGGTCGAAATCGCCGTGCAGGCGCAGACTTTCAGCAATCTGTTCGCCAACCGGGAATACCGGATTGAGCGACGTCATCGGTTCCTGAAAGATCATTGCGACTTCGTCGCCGCGGATCTTTCGCAGCGTCGCTTCGTCCGCCGCCAGATCGACGGTCGTGCCGTCGCGGCGGGTGAGCCGAATGCTGCCGCAGATGATCTTTCCGCCGCCGTGTTCGACAAGACGCATGACAGCCAGCGACGTGACGGACTTGCCGGAACCCGATTTGCCAACAAGAGCGAGCGTTTCACCCTGCCGGATGCAGAACGACTCGTCAATTACAGCATCCACAAAACCGTTCTCGGTTTTGAAGCGGACGGTAAGATGCTCAACTTCCAGGACAGTGCCCTGCTCGTTTCTGATCTCAGGCTCGGAGGATCGGTATTCTTTCTTTTCTTCTGCCATTGTTTCTGCTTGTGTGAGGGAAGAGCCCGGTACCGGCACCGAGCCCCTGCTGTTATTCAAGCAAAGTCCGTGTCTGAATACGCCGCATGCTCGTAATCCCTCTCCTGCAGGGCACGGCATGCGATCATCCGCTTACCCCTCTTTCGGCTGTATCAATCGGTCTGATACAAATTACCTACAAAGAGATACTCTCGCAGATTCTCATAAATGCACCATATCAATGCATCAGCGCCCTCTGTCAGGGCTATGCACCAAAACTGCACATATTAGCCTTACGATCCGGATATACCGCAAATACGGTATTTTTTGGCCCGTCTGTTGATTTGAGAACCGTATCCAGTAGAATTCCATTCTCTCGAGAGCAACAGTACTCTTGAGAAACACAATATGGTGGGTGTAGCTCAGTTGGTAGAGTCCCGGATTGTGATTCCGGTTGTCGTGGGTTCGAGTCCCATCTCCCACCCCAGAATTCAGAGCCCAGCCTGTAAAGGCTGGGCTTTTTTATTGGTTCAGTTTCTCTGCTAGTCGGCAGCCACATCGACAGTTCGCTCAGCCCGAACTTGACCTCGTTCGGTTCAAAGTCGGATCCTGCCCGTGCACAGGTCACCTTCGTATTCATCCTTGAATGAATAGTCGACTGTTTATAAAGACGCATTCCATCTGGTCGCACCCGGACGAAGAGAACTATTCAAAGCATTTGCCCTTGAAAACGGCGTCGGGTAATCCCGGCAGAATTTTTCCGTCCGCATAAGATCTTACGGCTGGTGCAGTGCAGTCCGACTACCTCACCCTGAGTACAAAAGGTCTTCACAGCCGATCGGGCGGGAGAAGAACGTCAGACGGAAGAGGCGGCAAGAGCAGTCTCAGGACGGCCGCGGCCTGCGGAGGCGCTGAAGTACCGTTCCGGCCGGAATGCCTTCTTCTTCGCCGGCCTCAGTCCGGAAGACCGTCAGCTCCCAGCGAGTACATCGATGATGTCGTCCGCAGCGCAGCGGCGAACCGCCGTTTTGTCCGCACATCTTCCCACCCGAACGCCGGCATCTCACGGCGGGGCTTCGGCTCCGCCTTCGTGAGAATGACCGTGCCGTCGCCGGCGACGGAGAATTCCACGCAGTCGCAGCCGCCGGCGAGCCCTAGGTATTCACGAATCTCCTTGAGAACGGTCACCTGACCTTTGATCGTCAGACGATTGGACATGCTCAACTCCTGATTGGACAAACTGGCTGAGACTTTTCTCTCCGCGATTTTTACCAATTATGCCTATATATTTAATAGGTATAAATCCCGAGCAAATATTTCAGTCCGACGGCACACTCCGTCACCCGCAGACTGGACTCTCTGATGATCCCGGCCGAATGAGAAGGGCTGCCGAACGGCAGCCCCTGTGCATCAAAAAAATCAGGATTTCGCGAACTCCTGGAGCCCCTTGTAGTATTCAAAGGCGTCATCGGAGAACTGCGACTTCAGTCCGCCCGGATTGGAGAACCAGCCCGCAGTCTTGGAGCCGGCCAGGCCAGTGTTGTACTGCTGGACCTCCATGTTTCCGGAATTGGCCGCCATCTTATTCATGATGAGCTTCGATTCTTTGGATGAAGGCTCCTGCGGATTCGGCAGGCTGCCCTGATCCAGCTGGAAGGCGAGCGTCTTGACGGCGACGTCCATCTGTCCCGTGCGGTCCTTGCCGCTCTTGCAGTTGTAGGCAGGCATAGCGCCCGTCAGATGAGCGAGCAGTGCAATGCGGGCCGGCATGGCATAGGGATCCGAACCCCATTTCTTATACGCTCCCGACGTGCGCATCGAACCGATCTGCTCGGCAAGCTGCCTCACCTTGCTCTTGAGCCCCTCGTCCGGGCATGTCGAAAGAAACTGTCCGACGTGGCTCTGAGGATCGATGTCCGCACCGCTGCCGATCAGCTGACGCAGACCTTCATCGTTCTGTGCCTGGGTGTTTCGCCAGGCATGGAGACCGAAACTCTGCGACCACATGTCGACGGCGTAGTTGAACGTGATGACCTTGGGTTCGACTTTGACAGTCTTTCCGCCGATGTTGAGTTCACAGACTCCGTCGGTGCAGGCGTCGGTCCAGGCGGCGTTCTGATTCGCCAGCATCGTCTTTTCCTTCTTGATGAACCAGTTCGGCCCGAGAAGACTCGTGGAGACGACGGGCAGTTTGACGGTTTTACCTTCCAGAGCTGCCTGAAGCAGCGCCGGCTGAGCATGCAGGGCCGCCGTATAGAACTCCTTCACGCGGCTGATGTTGGCCTGACGGCGAAGCGCCGGATCCTTGATCCCGAACGCGTCGTGCACCCCGTGGCGCATGCCCTTGAAAAGCGTTCGGCTCGTCCCGTCAGGCTTCCTGACCGTCAGTTCGGATGACCACATGTTCGTCGCATGGACATTGGCGCGGTCGGCGCTTGTGACGCCGAAGATGCCGTCGCGGCGCATGCTCTCTCCGTTGCCGAGCCGGTTGGACGGCATCATCGTCGAGGTCAGCATCTGCATGCCCCCCGCCTTGTCGAACATCGGCACCTCTCGGCTAATCGGCTTCCAGGGCATGCGGTTGAGCTCCTGGCGGAAGCGCTCGTTGAGAACTTCCTTCATCTCCTTGGCAAGCGACTTGACGCTCCCGCTCTCGGCGCCGGGAGGCAGGAGAACGGCCGCCAGCTTCTTACTGAGCCTGCCGGGAAGCGACTTCATTTCCTCGAAGTCCTCGGCGTCGGCAACCCCGCCTTTGATCTTGCCTTGCTGCAGTCCGTGCAGCTCCTCTGCCAGCTCTATCGCAAGCGCCTTCAGTCTCGGCATATCGGGAGACTCAGGATTTGCCATCATTTTGTCCGCCAAAAAGGAGATCGCCGCCTTGTAGCGAACTTCCTTGACGGGACGAAGATTGACCTTCAGATGCGCATCTCCTGCCGCCTGTTCGGCCAAAAGGTTTTTCTGCGCAGTGAGCTGATCGGCAAAAGCATGGAGGCGCTGAGCCATGTCCCGGCATCCCGGCGTGCCTGCCGACTCAAACAGCTTGGCGTACTGACCGGCTTCGTGAGCCGCCACGGCCAGTTCACCGACCTGTTTGGCCGAACCTTCCAAGGTGAAGCTGTGCGTCCGGAGCAGTTCTCCGGCACGGCCCATGAAAGTGCGAAGAGCAGCTTCGGACCTGCCGTCTTTCTGAAGCGCACTGCGGACATCCTGGTTCAGATCGCTGAAGCCGAAAGCATTCATCTCCCGCAATCCTTCTCCGGACTGAACGCCGGCGGCCTTAAGCCCCTGAAGCAGCGTATCGCTTTGATCGGTTTTCGCCACTTCCCTAAGCAAGTCTCGAAGATTGCCGAGATAAATGACGCCGTCGCTCATCTCGGGAGAATCCGCCCATTTGCGAAGCAGCGAATCCGCTGCCGAATCTCCGATACGCTGGGCGAGACTTTCCCTGATCACCGACATGACTCGGTCCATGTCGCTGTCGTCGCCACAGATAGCGGAACACCGAATGAACGTGCTTTTTCTCTCATCAGCCAGAACAATTTGCTGGCCGGCCTTGCGGCTCCGCTTGACGTCAAGCACCTCGGTGTCGTTGGCCTTGCTCGCCGCCAACGCGACCAGATCCTGAAAACTGAAACTGACATTGGAAACCGGCATAATTCAGTCCTCACGCCATAAGAGTAGGATCGACAGGCACCGAGGGTACCTCGGGAGCTGTTTCTTCAAAAGGCGAAGCTCCGTCGTCATCCTCGCTGAGCATGTCCGCATAGCGCTTCTGCCAAAGCGTCAGCAGTTCGCCGAAGGCCACCAGCGCGTGGACCAGACGGGCCGAGTCCGCCCCTTTGGGATCCCAGACACGATGAAGCAGCACGATATTGCCATTGGGCTCGAGTGAAAGCGTACCGCCGTCGGTATCCGTTCCGTAAAGATTCGAAATCAGAAGAAATTTCAAAACATCCGACTGATCTTCATCCTTCTCGGGCAGAACGCCCACGGGACCGACGAAGAGAAAATCACCCGCGGCTTCCCTGTACTGAAGATGGATGACGGTATCCTCACCTGCCAGAATCGAACAGCAGTTGTTTTCATCGAGCGTCAGATCCGGGAGGCCCATGGCGGCTCCGAATTCCGACAGGAGAGTCTTCAAAGCTTCACGATCAGTCATTGTTGGGTTCTTCTTGTCAGGTTGATAGTGTCTTCCGACGGCTGGCGCCGGCATCGCGGGACGGACGACCGGCAGACATCTTCCGCAGTCTCTGAGATCATACTCCCAGGGCAGTCCGCAAAAGCGTCAGATCCCGTCGTTTCTTTGATACGGCCTGGGAGAACGCTAGACGACAGAGAGGGCTGTTTCGATATTCGTCGACTTCCGGTCCGTCTTTTCTTCGATGCAAAAACGATCGCAGCCCGCCGAAGATCTTCTTTCGGATGCCTAATTCAGCTGCAGGCCTGGCCTCTGTTTCGAACGGAAAGATACAGATTTCCCTCGGCCAAGCAGCGCCCATCCCATAGTTTTTTTAACGTTTTTTCAGTGACTGCTATAAAATTTTTGGTTCACGGATAATGTACTCCAAATATAACGAATCATGAACCCCACCGTGTCCACGGTTTTCCTCCAAAAAGCCATAAAAAAGGGGCGCCGCCTGACTTACCCTGTAGAGGGCAGCGAGGAGACGCCCGGGGATGGTTAAGCGCTTAAACGCTTACGGCGGCAATCAATACAGACCGATCAGCTTCCACCATGCCATACCGACGGTAAGCCAGATGACGGTGTTGATCGTGCAGATGATGAAGCCGTTCCGCCACCACTCGGCCTGGCTGCAATAGCCCGCGCCGAAATACACCGGCGCCGCGCCGTTGCCGTAGTGCGTGAGCGAAATCGGCAGGTTGGCGAAGATGCCGAAGGCGACGGCGGTCATCAGAGCCGGTGCGCCGCAGGCGGCCGCCACGGCGACAAACGCGGCGTACATGGCCGAGATACGCGCCGTCACGGAAGCGAAGCAGTAGTGTGAATACGTGTAGATGAGCGAAATCACCACGAAGGAGGCGATCCAGCCCATGTGGGCGGAAGCGATGCCGCTCGCGATGAAGGCCGCAGCCCACTTGATGAAGCCGCACTTGGCGAGCGCCGTGGCAAGCGCCATCAGGCCGCCCATCCAGAACATGGCGTCCCAGGCACCCTTTTCAGAAAGGATGTCCTTCCAGGTCAGCACCTTGGAGATCAGCATGATCGACACGGCGAGCATGGCGATCGGCGTGGCACCGAGCTTGGTGATGCTGCCCGTCGCCCAGAGGAGGAGGCACATCACGAAGACGAAGGCGAGCACCTTTTCGTCCTTGGACATCGGACCCATCTTGGCCAGTTCTTCTGCAGCGAGCGCGCGGGCGTTCGGAATCTGCTTGATTTCAGGCGGCGCGATCTTGAGTAGCACGATCGGCACGAGGAAGAGGCAGATCAGACCCGGGACGATGGCGGCGGTCGCCCACTGCATCCAGGTCAGTTCGACGCCGACGGCGCTGGCGGCGAGACCCACGCAGAGCGGGTTGCCGGCCATCGAGGTCAGGAACATCATGCAGGTCACTGCGTCGGCATGGAAGCCCACCTGCATCAGATACTTGCCGATCTTGCCGGCAGATTCACCCGGTTCGGAACCGAAGGCGCTGCTGAGCGACTGAACGATCGGATAGAAGACGCCGCCTCCTCGGGCCGTCGCGGACGGCATGGCGGGCGAAATCACGAGTTCGGCCAGACAGATCGAATAGCCGAGCGACATGGCGCTCTTGCCAATGGCCTTGATGATGCAGAAGGCGATGCGGCGGCCGAGACCGGTCTTGATGAAGCCGCGCGACAGGAAGAACGCGCAGACGATCAGCCAGATCGTGCCGTTGCCGAAACCCATCAGGGCGTCCTTCGTCTTAAGAATGCCGAAGAACGCGCAGAGCGTCAGAGAAAGAAAGGCGACGGCGCCCATCGGAATGGGCTGCAGGATAAAGCCTGCAATGGTCGCAACGAAAATGGCAAACAGATGCCAGGCCGCGGGCGTCAGTCCCTGGGGCACCGGCAAGAACCAGATAATCACACCCAGTCCGAGCACGATGGCCCATTTCTTCAGTGCGGTTTTGTCCATGGTTACCTCTATTGAATTTGCAGAGCCGATGACGCCGGCACCCGTTTGCTCTCCGGTCCGGCACGCCCGGACTCTGCTTCCCTTGTTGATCCCCGTAACCCCCGGGAGCGCCTCAGCGGGCCCGCCGGTCATTCCGGTCATGCCGGTGCGTCCGTCTGCTACGAGAGATTACAAATGGACACACTCTGACACTGCCGGCGATTATAGACCTCCGTTTTTGCAAAGATGGACTACTTCTTTCAGACTAATTCCTTAGTTTGTTTTCGCTTGGTGGAATGATCCTTTCTTTACGAACAAAACCCAGTAAAAGAGTAGGCGTAAACCCTCTACCCCCTGTTGCCCAGTTGTTTTTAACAGATCGCAGCTCAGATGCCCGCTGATGCCTCAGTCTGCATCCCTTATTCATCCAAGTAATATCAGATGAACGCCGTCGCAGGATAAACTAATTCGTTAGAACTACTCTGCATTTTTACAATTGTCCGACAAACGTCCCCCTTGTAAGACATTGACGGTTTTGATCACGATTCGGTCATTCTGAGGCATTGTGCTTATTGCTTTTTCCGGGACGCCGCGTGTAAAGTTGAAGGAACGGACGGCAGGGTGCCGTCCCGCATTGAAAAGAGAGATCGTCATCATGACCTTCCTTGCTGTTTCAAACCTTCGCCGCAATTGGTGGTGGCGCCCCTGAAAGAGCGGGTGCCAGGTTTTGTGCGCATAAGTTAAAGGTCACACTCTCAAGCCCGCGGATGTCGAATCAGCGGGTTTTTTGTTATCTGTCCCCTCCACCCCTGTCGGCAGCCGCGGAATACAACAAAGGATTCCGTCATGTCCAGCCGATACTGCAGGTTCCTTCGGGAACGATTCCATGAAATCCCCTCTCCGGGTCCGATGCGCCGGCTCTGCGCGCATCCGTCATCAGCAGGCCTGCTCTGATCCCCCAGTGCCGCTGTCCAACCCTCCCGGAGAACAATCATGGATGTCCGTCTTGAAACTCTTTACCGCCGTCAGTCTCTGACCGCTGCAGACGCAGAATCGCTCTTTACCGACGTCTTCAGCGGCCGCATGGAACCCGCGATGCTCGCATCGCTGCTTACGGCCCTCAAAATGAAGGGCGAGACGCCCGATGAAATCCGAGGCGCCGCCTGCGCCATGCTCGGCGCCGCCCGGCCCTTCCCGAAAATCGCCGGTGAAGTCGGTGAAATCGTTGGTACCGGCGGAGACGGCTGCGGATCGATCAACGTCTCGACCATGACCGCGCTCGCCGCGGCAGGCTGCGGTCTCAAGATCGCCAAACACGGCAACCGCGGCGTCTCCTCGCCTTCCGGCGCCTCCGACGTGCTCGCCGCTCTCAGCGTCGACATTTCGCCCTCGCCCGAGGAAAGCGCCCTTCTGCTCGAGCGCACGGGCTTCGCCTTCTGCTTTGCTCAGGCCTACCATCCGGCCATGCGCTTCGCGGGTCCCGTCCGCAAGGCGCTCGGCACCAGGACGATCTTCAACATTCTCGGCCCGCTCACCAATCCGGCGCATCCCGACTACGCGCTTATCGGCGTCTACGATCCCGCACTGCTTGAAACGATGGCTGATACGCTGAAGGGCCTGGGCGTGCGCCGCGCCATGGTCATCCACGGGAGCGGCATCGACGAAGCAGCGATTCACGGTCCGACGCTCTACGTGCGCTATGACGAAACGGGCGTGCGCGAATCCGGCACCTTCCAGCCCGCCGACTTCGGCGTGACCCGTCCGGTCAGTCTGGAAGAACTGAAGGGCGGCACGCCGGAAGACAACGCCCGCACGGCAGAAGCCGTGCTCTCGGGTCACGGCACCGAGGCTCAGCAGGCCGTCGTCAGAGCCAACCTTGCGCTTCTTCTGTTGCTCGGCCGTAAAGCAGCCACGCTTCCCGAAGCCCTCGCTCAGGCTCATGAAGCCCTTCAGACCGGCGTCGGTATGCGCGTGCTTGAAGCTCACCGCGCCTTTGCGCGTTCGCGTTCGGAGGCATGATGAAGCCCGTTCCCCGCCCACTCGCCCCCGAACTGCGGCATTCCCCGCTGCTGCGTCCCGCCTCTTTTGACGAAACGGTTCTGGTCCCGATCGTCGAGGAAGCCTTCCGCCGAGCCGTCGAACTGCCCGAATTCACGGCCGAAGCGGCTCAACATGCGCTTCAGTCGCCTAGAGCCGCCCGGTCTTTTGCCGAAGCGCTCGGAGCACCCGGCCGCCGCTACATTCTGGAAGTCAAAAGCGCCTCTCCCTCGCTCGGCCTCATCCGGGAGAGCATCGATCTTAACGAGTATGCGCGGGTCTACGGCCGCTTTGCCGACTGCATTTCGGTGCTCACGGAGCCCCGTTTTTTCAACGGCAGCTTCGAACGTCTCGCCGCAATGCGAAAGCTGACCGAACGTCCGCTGCTGGCCAAGGACTTCATCGTCGACGAACGTCAGCTGCTGGCCGCCCGGGCGGCGGGCGCAGACGCCGTGCTCCTGATACTTTCCGTGCTCTCGGCTGAAGGCTACGAAAAGCTGGCTGCGCGAGCGGCCGAGCTCGGACTCGACGTACTTACCGAAGTGTCCGACGAAGCCGAACTTGCTGATGCCGCCGCTGCCGGCGCGCGCATCATCGGCATCAACAACCGCAACCTCAGGAACCTCACGATCGACCTCGGACGCACAGCGCGTCTGGCACCTCTGGTGCCTGAAGGATGCCTAGCCGTCAGCGAATCCGGCATTCGAACGCACGCCGACATCGAGTCGCTCGGCCGGCATGCCGAATGCTTTCTCATCGGATCCGCGCTCGGTCAGGCCGACAATCTCTCAGAAGGCGTGAGAACGCTCCTCTTCGGCGAAAGCAAATGCTGCGGAATCACGCGCCCCGAAGATGCGCTCGCCGCCGCCGAAGCGGGCGCCGGCACCGTCGGCATCATCACGGCGCGGCGTTCTCCCCGTTATGTCGCTCCGGAGGCCTTCGGGGCTCTCGCCGCCGGCATCCGCCGGCTCACCGAAGCCGCCGGCCTGCCGGTCCGCATCGCTGCGGTTGCCGATGCAACCGACGCCGACGCGCTAGCCGCGCTCGAAAAGGCGGACTTCGACACGCTGCAGCTTCACGGCGACGCGACCGAAGACTCGCTGACGGCTCTCCGCCGCCGTTTTCCCGGCAAGCGGCTTGTCGCCGCCTTCGGCATGAATGCCCTCGGCGAGGCTGAAACCGAACGTTGCATCCGGTTCATCGACCGGCTGCTTGACGACGGACTCATCGATCGAGCGCTTCTTGACGCCGCAGTCGGCGGACTCACCGGCGGAACCGGCAAAACGCTCAGCACAGCGCTTCCCGCACGTTTCGCCCGTCCCGAACGCATTCTTCTTGCCGGCGGTCTTTCTCCGTCCAACGCCCGCGCAGCCGCCGCCTCCGGGGCAGCGGGACTCGATTTCAACTCCGGCGTGGAAAGCGCGCCCGGCATCAAATCCCTCGGCCTGATCGCCGCTGCATTCGCTCAGGTCCGAGGCAATCCGATTTCCAACCATTCTTCAGCAGGTGACGCTCATGCTTCTTAATCCTTTCTTCGGTCAGTACGGCGGACAGTTCGTTCCTGAAATTCTCATTCCGGCACTCGATCAGCTGGAAGCGGCCTTTGTCGAAGCACGCCGGGACCCGGTCTTTGCCGCGGAACTGAATGACCTTCTTTGCAACTACGCCGGCCGGCCGACGCCGCTCACGCGCGTGCGGCGCCTCACCGAAGGCACGAAGACTGTCATTTATCTGAAGCGCGAAGACCTCGTCCACGGCGGGGCTCACAAGACCAATCAGGTGCTCGGACAGGCTCTGCTGGCCCGCCGCATGGGCAAGACCCGCATCATCGCCGAAACGGGCGCCGGCCAGCACGGCGTGGCGACGGCGCTGGCATGCGCGCTCTTCGGTCTGAAGTGCCGCGTCTACATGGGCGCAAAGGACGTTGAACGCCAGAAGCCCAACGTCTTCCGCATGGAACTGATGGGAGCGGAAGTCGTGCCCGTCACTCACGGCCGAGGCACGCTCAAGGAAGCCTGCAACGCCGCGCTGCGCGACTGGGCCGGCAGCTTCGAAGACACGCACTACATGCTCGGCACGGCCGCCGGTCCCCATCCCTTCCCGACGATCGTGCGCGAATTCCAGAAGGTGATCGGCGAAGAAGCGCGCCGTCAGTTCGCCAAATTCGAAAACGGTGCGCTTCCCGACGCGGTCATTGCCTGCGTGGGCGGCGGCTCGAACGCCATCGGACTCTTCACGGACTTCAAGCCTTTTGCCGAGACGCGCCTCATCGGCGTCGAACCGGCCGGTCTGGGACTCGATACGACGGAACACGGCGCCACGCTCTGCCGGGGCACCGAGGGCATTTTCTTCGGCGCACGCTCCTACAACATGCAGACGCCAGAAGGTCAGATCGAAGAGTCGTATTCCATTTCCGCCGGCCTCGACTTCCCGTCCGTCGGTCCTGAGCATGCCTATCTCAAGGACACGGGCCGCGCCGAATACGTCGCCGTTACCGACCGTGAAGCCCTCGAAGCGTTCGTTGAACTCTCCGTCAAGGAAGGCATCATTCCCGCGCTTGAAAGCTCTCACGCGCTCGCCTACGCATTGAAGATCGCCCGGGCGAATCCCGAAAAGCCTCAGAAGCTGATCGTGAACCTTTCCGGCCGCGGAGACAAAGACATCTTCCAGGTTGCCGCACGCCTTGAAAAAGACGGCCTGACGGAAAACGGCCGTCTGCGGCCCAACGCCCTTGAACTCATGCAGGCCGGCCGCTGAGCGGCAGACCGTCCAGGAGACAAATATCATGACCGATCGTTTCAGCCGACTTTTTGCCGCCCTTCAGCATAAGAACGAAGGCGCCTTCGTTCCCTTCGTCAATCTCTGCGATCCGGACGAAGACACCTCTCTTGCCGTTCTCAATACGCTTGCCGAATCGGGCGCCGATGCCTTTGAACTCGGCATTCCCTTTTCGGACCCGAGTGCGGACGGTCCGGTAATTGAACTCTCCGCACAGCGCGCGCTCTCGGGCGGCGCCACGCCTGAACGCTGCCTCAGCGTGCTCCGGCGGTTCCGGGAGGCTCATCCCGACGTGCCGGTGAGTCTGATGCTCTACATCAACCTCGTCTATGCGCCGGGCATTGAAAAATTCCTTGCCGAAGCGGCAGCTGCCGGGGCCGATGCCGTCCTGATTCCGGATCTCCCGGCATCGATGCGCGCGGCGGAACCGCGCTGGGATGATGCCGCCCGAGCTGCCGGCATCCATCTGGTCGCCATTGTTCCGCCCAATGCGTCCGACGACGCGGTACGAACCATTGCCGGGCTCACCGGCGGCTACACCTATCTGCTTTCACGTGCCGGCATCACCGGGACGGACCGGGCTTCGGGGACGCCGGTGCACCGCATTCTGGAGATTCTTGAAGAAGAGCATGCACCCGCCCCGCTTCTCGGTTTCGGCGTCTCCAAACCCGAACACGTGCGGGCTGCGCTTGAAGCCGGCGCCGCCGGCGTCATCGTCGGCTCGGCCATTGTCAGGCTGATCAGCGACGGACTGAGCTGCCGAGATGCCATGCTCGCGGATCTGTCCCGATATGCTGCCGCCATGAAGGCCGCCTGCCGCCGGTAACAAACCGGGTCAACTGCGCCGGCGATGCCGGCGCAGGGGATTCCGGAAACCTCGTCAAAAGGATCAGAATCAGGGCTGCCCGATCCGTTCCTTTTCGACAGTCACCCGGCAGGCTTTTCCGTGAAACGCGATGCCGTACAGACAGGCTTCTCTGATGACGTTCCCCACGAAAAAATCCTAATTTTTCTTCTCCCGAATCTGTCGGACGGCTGACTGACAGTCGCGAAGCATCGACGCCTCATCATCGAACTTCTTCAGTTCGATCACAACGCCGGCCTGAATCAACCGTCAGCGAAGCGGATTTCCGAATCGCCGTTCCCGCTTTCGGCATTCGCTGCCAAAAGCGATACTCTCGCCATAGCACCTTCGCGAACCGGAGCGGCAGCCAGTGACAACAGTCCCAAAACCAAGCCGTGATAGAAAGGCTCGGCACCCGCATCTCTGACACTGGCAAATCTTCCAAGCACACCGTTAAGAACGGCGGTAATCCGACAGACATCGCATCTGCCGAAAGCATCGACAAACTCGCGAAAGCAAGATACACGCCGCCGTTCTGCCGGGCGTTCTCGACAGTGCTTGCCTGCGAAGATTATTTCTGCAACAACTGTAGCTACAGCAGCTGTAGCTTGTCTGTCCAACACATCTTTTTCCGCCTGCCGCATCCGTGCAGGTATCGCAGCAAAATCAGCTGATGACTGCTGGGTAAACATCGCAGCCTCCCTGTGAATCCCCTCTGCTGTCTGACGCGGTCCCCAAATCTTGGACAAAGAATTGGGGGCCGCAACAGACAGCGGAGAGGGCCTTGTGCTTTTCTGCATCCGAACAGAAAACTGCGGCGGCAGAATCCGAAATGCGGACTGCGAGCGAACGAAGGCCGGACAAAGAATCCCCGAATGTCACACCCACGTCGAACGTAGGCCACATACTGCACGAACGCAGACTTCTTTATTAGACTTAGTTACAATAAAAACAACTGCAGGACAACTGATTGTCGGAGTAATACTGTGATTCGTATTGAAGGACACCCCCGTTCGGGCAAATCGGGCCGGCTTTCCCCTTCGGAAAGAAAGGCGCTCATCATCGACAGCGCGGCACGCTGGTGCCTTGAGAGCGAATCGCTGGAGATCCCGTTTGCCGTCATCGCCGAACGCGTCGGCGTAGCCAGAAGCCTCATCTACCACTACTATCCGAACCGCGAAGCGCTCCTTGCGGACGTCATCCGCAGCCAGGCGGACGTACTGATGAAGCGGCTCGGCGCGGCCGATCCCGGAAAAGGCCGCGCGTATCTGGAAACCCTCATGCGCATCTACGTCGACTTCGTCGCCGAGCGTCCTGGCGTCATTACGGAAGTGCTGGCATCGCCGGAAGCGAGCAGGATGCTTCGCGCCCAGATCCCCGCCGGCCTTCCCGAGCTGTTCCGTTTCGTCGCCGGCGCGCTTGACATTCGTCAGGACACGCCCGAAGCGGCCGCCGCGGCATCGGCGCTGGAGTTCGTGCGTCACTTTCTGATTTTTGAAAGGATGTCCGCCGGCGGAAATGCCGACGGCTTCGCCCGGTACTGCGCCGACATCATCATGACGGCCGTTGAGCGCGTTCCTGCGGGCACAGGCGCACCGCGCTCTGCGTAACAAGCGTTCATCGTTTCCTCTGCTGAGAGATCATGCTGAGTCTCGGTCTTGATCTCGGATCCACCACAGTCAAATACGTACTTCTTGACAGTGACGGCGCACGGCTCGCCGCCGACTACCGACGACATCGCAGCGCAGTCCTGACGACGCTGGCGCTTATGCTGGAAAAGCCGTGCCGCGAATAAGGCGGACGCGTGAAAACCGAGGGGCTCAGCGTGATGCTGACCGGATCGGGTGCGCCTCGCGCCGGACGTCGACTGTGCGGTCGAGCTCGGCGGTGAAGATGCAAAGCTCCTCTACCTGAAGGGCAGCGCAGAGCTGCGCATGAACGAAGCCTGCGCGGGCGGGACCGGCGCCTTCATCGATCAGATGGCCTCGCTCCTCAGTACCGACACCGAAGGCCTGAGCCGGCTGGCTGAAGGCGTTTCTTCCTCCCGTCCCATTGCATCCCGATGCGGCGTCTTCGCTAAGACCGACGTCGTTTCGCTGCTCAATGCCGGCGTTTCCCGGAATGAAATCGCCCGCTCGATCTTCGACGCCGTGGCGCAGCAGCAGACGCTCGGAGGTCTGGCCTGCGGACGTCCGCTCCAAGGCATCGTCGCGCTTCTCGGCGGACCGCTCGCCTTTCTTCCGGCGCTGAGGGAAAACTTCCGCGCACTGCCGACCGCACCGGGCACGCGGTTTGCCGAGATTCCCGATGCCGCGCTGACGGTCGCCGGCGGCGCGGCGCTCGAAGGCCTGAAAGCCGCCCGTGAATCCTGCCTTCACGATTTCGAGTCGCTGCTCAGACGGCTCGGAACACTGGAACTCCCGCCGGAAAGCGCACTTCTCGGACCGCTCTTTGCTTTGGAGTTCGACGTCGCCGCGTTTCAGTGCCGTCACGCCCGGACACAAGTTCGGCGCACCGCGCTCGGCAGCGTTCAGTGCGACCTTTTTCTCGGCATCGACCTCGGCAGCACCACTGTCAAAGGCGCGGCCATCGACGGAGAAGGCCGGTTGGCGCATGAATGGTACGACCCCAACGAAGGCCGGCCGCTCGAGAAGCTCTTTGCCCAGCTGAAAACGCTGCTCGCCGCCCTTCCCGAAGGCGCGCGTCTGCGTGCCGCCTGCACCACGGGCTACGGCGCGGAACTGGCGCAGGCAGCCGCCTCGGCACAGTTCACCGAAGTCGAAACGCTGGCGCATCAGCGCGGCGCAGCCTTTTTCGATCCCGGCGTTTCCTGCGTGATCGACATCGGCGGCCAGGACATAAAGTGTCTTTTCGTGAGGGACGGCCTCATCAGCGCAGTGACGCTCAACGAGGCGTGTTCCTCCGGCTGCGGCTCCTTCCTGCAGACCTTCGCCGATCAGCTCGGCATGCCGCTGACAGACTTCGTCGCGACGGCGCGTCGAGCGACGACATCGCAGCCGGCTGCGACTCGAACCGACGCCGACACCGTCCGCCGGGAAGGCAGGACGCTCTATGCGCCGCAGATGGCGCCGATTCACTTTCCGCTCATCGCCGCGGCGCTGCGGAGCATCGGCTGGCGCGTCAGCATTCTTCCGGAAGTCACACCCCGGGCGATTGAACTCGGTCTGCGTCACGTCAACAATGACGCCTGCTATCCGGCCGTCGTCGTGATCGGTCAGCTTCTCGATCTGGTCAGAAACAATTCCGCCTTCGATCCTGCACGTTCGGCCCTGCTTATGGCGCAGACCTGCGGCCCCTGCCGGGCGAGCAACTATCCCTCGCTTCTCAAATGGGCCCTGAAGGAGATCGGCGCAGCCGGCGTGCCCGTTCTATCGCTCACGTCGGGCGGCCTGGAGGGAGATGCCGCGATCAGGCCCGGCCTCAAGGGACTTCGCAGACTGATGACCGCCTGCGTCTACGGCGATCTCATGCAGCGGCTTTCCTTTCATGTTCGGGCGCACGAAACCGTGAAGGGCACCGCCGAGCGGCTTCTGCAGACATGGTCGGCGTGGGCGGCCGAAGCGGCCGCCGAAGGCGCCGGGCTCCGACGAATGGCGGCGGACATGCGGGCCATGGTGAAGGACTTCCTGGCCGTGCCGACGGACGGCAAACCCCGGCCGCGCATCGGCATTGCGGGCGAGATTCTTCTCAAATACCATCCCGCGGCCAATCTCGGCATCGTCGGCGAGATCACCGAGGAAGGCACTGAGCCCGTTCTCGGCGATCTGGCAGCGTTCTTTCTCTATTGTCTCAACGACCGGATCTGGCAGGCCCGGGAACTCGGCGGGAAAATTCTGCCCGCCGCGGCATCGGCCTTCGCCGACAGATGCTTCGAACTGCTTCGGCGTCCGATGCGCGACGCACTGGCGGGGACGCCGCTTGCCGGCGTGCCGACGCTCGGCGACATGCTGAAGTCGCTCGACGGACTGGTTTCGCCTGGGCAGCAGGCGGGCGAAGGGTGGCTTCTGACGGCCGAAATGGCGGAATTCGCTCGTTCGGGGGCCGCCGGCGTCGTCTGCCTGCAGCCTTTCGGCTGTCTGCCCAACCACGTGACCGGCAAAGGCACCATGCGGCGGCTTCGCGAACTCTGGCCCGACACGGGCTTCTGCGCCATCGACTATGAAGCGGGAACCTCGCACGCCAACGTCTCTAACCGTCTCAAGCTCTTTCTGGCGGACGCTCAGGAACGCTTTCAGAGCCGGACGCGCGCTTCAGCGCCGGAAAAGGTTCAGCGGGTGATTCCGATTCACCCGGCAGGCGGATCCGATCAGGCCAGATAATCCCAGGCCGTCTTGACGAAGAGGAGCAGAAGAACGAGCGCGATGATCGGCCGGACGATGCGGCTGCCGTTCTTCATCACGAGACCCGAGCCGATGTAATGCCCGGCAACGCCGAAAACGCCGGCCGAAAGCCCCAGCGCCCAGTTCACTTCGCCGGCGGCGGCGAAGGTGACGAGAGCCGCCATGCCGCTAGAAAAGTTGACGATCTTCATCTGCCCCGCCGCATCGCGCACGCCAAGTTTGGCGACTGCCGAAAAGGCGAGCAGCATGAACGTGCCGGCGCCGGGTCCGTAAAAACCGTCGTAGGCGCCGCAGACGAACGCGCAGAGTCCGAGCAGCAGCCGGCGCCGCATCGGCGGCATGTCCTGATGCTCGGGTTCGAGCGACTTCTTTCGAAGCACGATGACGGCGGAGAGCGGCAGACAGCAGAGAAGAATGATCTGAAAAACGGAGGCCGGCACCATCAGGGCAGCAGCCGCACCGGCCAGACTGCCTGCAAAGGCCGCGGCCACCGGAACGACGGCCAGACCCATGTCGATGAAGCCGCCGCGCCAGAGACGGATCGTCGAGATGCACATGCCCATGGCGCTCGACAGTTTGTTCGTGCCGATGGCCAGATGCGGCGGAATGCCGGCAATCAGATAGCCCGGCAGCGTGATGAGTCCGCCTCCGCCGGCGATCGAGTCGACGAAACCGCCCAGAAAAACGAGCGGACAGACAATCAGCAGAGTGGACAGATCGGGAAGCATGAGCTGAATCCGGAGAACTAAACGTCAAAGGCGCATATGTTACCGCTTCAGCAGGCCGCCATGCGCCGGACGGCCGCGCCTCGCGTACAATATCGGCCTTCCTCCCCGTGGCTTCCCGCCGTTGTAGAGAGCGAAAGGGACGCCGGGCGCGTTCGTCCAACCCCCGACGCGCACCGAGATGCACCCCGGGGTGTGCTCCGGCATGCATAGGAGGAAGAAACGCCCGCAGCGCTTCGGCAATGCGGGCGTTCTTTTTACACGCCGGCTGAGTCGCCGAACATCAGATGTCCTTGTGCCTGAGCGTCAGTTTTTTCTGATGCCGCACATAGAGCCAGCAGAGGCCGACGGTGGTCACGAACCAGCTGACGGGATAGACCGCCATCAGCGTTTCATATGCCGGCTTCGCCGCAAACACCGTCCAGACCCAGACTACGCGGATCGTGCAGATGCAGACTAGCGTCATGATGGCGGGCGGCATGGAGTAGCCGTAGCCGCGCATGGCATCGGATACGGTTTCCATCACGACGTTGACGGGCTCGGGCAGCACCACCCAGAGAATGCGGACCATGCCGAGCGCGATCACCTCTTCGCTCGACGAAAAAAAGCCGAGCAGCTCGCGTCCGAACACCACGACGAGCGTGATCATCAGGATGGCCGCGACGAAATTGAGACCCATCGACACCCAGGTCGCCCGGCGGCAGCGAGTCAGATTGCCCGCGCCGTAGTTCTGGCTCACGAATGTCGTGGCGGCCAGACCGAAGGCGTTGATGAAGCAGTAGACGTTGATTTCAATCGTAAAGGCGGCGACGGAACCCGCCATGGCGTCGGGGCCGAGACTGTTGATGGCCGCCTGAATGATCAGGTTCGAAAGCGAAAAGACCGCGCCCTGCAGACCGGCGGGCCAGCCGATGCGAACCATGGCCCGAAATGCTGGACGGTCGAGCCGGAAGAGCTTCGGCATCTCGAGACGAAGCGCGCCCTTCATCCGGGTCAGACGGAAAAACAGAATGCCGGCCGAAATCAGGTTGGCGAGCACGGTGGCGAGCGCCACGCCGCCCGAGCCCATGCCAAGAACCAGCACGAAGAAGAGATTGCCCGCGATGTTGAAGACGCTCGCCGCGCAGAGCGCCCAGAGCGGGGTCTGCGTATCACCCTGACTTCTGAAGACGGCGGCGAGAAAGTTGTAGACCGCGATGAAGGGCATGCCGAGCAGATAGACGCGCAGGTAGGTTTCCGAATCGGACACCACCGAAGCCGGGACCTCCAGCAGCTTCATCGCCGTGCCGGCCGCCAGCTCGCCGATGAGAAGCGCCGCGGCGCCGAACATCACCGCCGTCAGAAACGCGGTATGGACGGCCGCATTGGCTCGTTCCTCGTCGCGCATGCCGAGACAGCGTGCGACGACGACGTTGGCACCGAGCGCCAGGCCCATGCAGAGACTGACGATCAGACCGATCACGGGAACGTTGTTGCCCACGGCGGCCATGGCCTCGTTCGAGACATAGCGTCCGAGCACCGCCACGTCCGCCGCGTTGTAGAGCTGCTGGAGAACACCGGTGAAGGCAAGCGGCAGCGCAAAGACAATCATCTTGTCCCAGAGCGAGCCGTTGAGCATGTCGAGTTTTTTCGATCGGGCCATCAAGCACCTTTTCAGACAACACAAAAAACCTGCCCGGAGAGAATCCGACTGCAGGTTAACCCGAATTATCCGCCTTTTTTAAAGGCGGCATCAGGACGAGTCTGCCGACAGTGTGCCGAATTCTGCCGGCGGCAACCCTCAAAAACAGATCCCCGGCGCCTGATGAAGTGCCGGGGATCGCGGAGGCGGGCGGGTTCGTCCGTCAGACGACGAGCAGAGCCAGCCGGTAGACGGCGAACGAGAAAGCGTAGGCAAGGAGCGTATACGCCAGCCAGAGGAAAAACGGCGCCTTCCAGGATCCCATTTCCCGCTTGATGGCGGCGAGCGTCGCAAAGCAGGACGGACTGAAGACGAAGAAGGCCAGGAAGGAAAGCCCCATCGGAATCGTCCAGAGATTCTGCAGAATCGGAATGAGCGCAGCCTCGGATTCGCCGCCGGCGGCATAGAGCGTGCCGAGAACGGCAACGGCCACTTCGCGCGCGCCCATGGCGGGAATGAGCGAAACGCACATCTGCCAGTTGAAGCCGATCGGTTCGAAAATCGGTTCGATCGCCCGGCCGATCATGCCGGCGAAGCTGTAGTTGATTTCCGGACCGACAGTATCGGCGGGCGCGGCCGGGAAGGTCGTCAGCACCCAGAGGACAACGGTCATGGCGAGAATGATCGTGCCGACCTTCTGCAGATAAATCGACGCGCGCTGCCAGAGTCCGTGAGCCACGGAACCCATGCGGGGGATGTGGTAGCTCGGAAGTTCGAGCATCAGCGTGCGGTATTCGCCCTTGCCCGTCGTGTGCTTGAGAATCCAGGCGACGATCAGCGCGCCGATCATCCCGAGGCAGTAAAGCGCAAATAGCACCAGCCCCTGCAGGCCCACGCCGAACACCGAAGTATCGGGAATGAAGGCGCCGATCATCACGGCGTAGACGGGAAGGCGGGCACCGCAGGTAAGCAGCGGCGCAATGGCGATGGTCGCCCAGCGGTCCCTCTGATTGCCGACGATGCGGGCCGCCATGATGGCGGGCACGGCGCAGGCATAGCCCGAAAGGAGCGGCAGGAAGGAGCGGCCGGAGAGCCCCACCGAACCCATCGTGCGGTCAAGCAGGAAGGCAGCGCGAGGCAGATAGCCCGATTCCTCCATCAGCAGAATGAAGAAAAAGAGCACCAGAATCTGCGGCAGAAACACCACGACGCCGCCGACGCCGCCGATCACGGCATCCACGAGCAGATCCTTCACGAAGCCGTCGGGCAGATATTCAGTGCACAGCTCGCCGAGGCATTCGAACCCGGCCTCGATCCAGTCCATCGGATAGGCCGACCAGGCAAAGACCGCCTGAAAGACCAGGAAGAGGATCACCATCAGCAGCACCGGCCCGAGATACGGATTAAGAATCACGCGGTCGACACGGTCGGAAAACTCATCCGGGAAAATTCTGTCCAGACCGAGCCGCTCGAGAATGCCGCGAAGACGAACCAGATCGTCTTCGGGGAGCTTGTCCCGGTCGACGGTCCAGTTCCGCCATTCGGACGGTTCGGAAAGCAGATCGACGAGAGGCTGCACGCCTTCCCTGGCGACCGCCACGGTTTCAACAACGGGCACGCCGAGCTCTCGGGAAAGATCCTCTGCACGAAGTTCGATACCGCGCCGCCGGGCGAGGTCCATCATGTTGACGGCGACCACGGCGGGCAGACCGAGCCGCTGTGCGGCGAGCACCAGCTTGAGGCCGCGGCGCAGATTGGTGGCGTCGAGAACGCAGACCACGACGTCCGGCTTTTTCTCGCCGCGCGCGACGCCCTTGAGCACGTCCACCGTCACCTTTTCATCGGGTGAACGCGGATGGAACGAATAGGTGCCGGGCAGGTCCAGAATGCGGATCGTCTTATCGACGCCGCGAAGGCGTCCTTCAACGCGCTCGACCGTAACGCCGGCGTAGTTGGCGACTTTCTGCCTGGAGCCCGTCAGAATGTTGAAAAGCGAAGTCTTGCCGGCATTGGGGTTGCCGAGCATCGCCACGAGCGGGCCCGAGGGATAAACGTCAACGGGAGACTGAGGCATGTCAGTGAGCCCTCCTTCTCACCGTCACGCAGGCTGCCTCGACGAGACGCAGCGCAAAGGTGGACACGCCGATGCGCACGGCAATCGGATCGCCGCCGAGCGCGGCGCGCTGCATCACCATGCAGGGCTCCCCTGCCGTAAAACCGATTTCTTCGAGCCAGACGTCCCAGGACTCGGGGGCATCGGCCGCGTTGACGCCGACGACTTCCAAAGGCGTTCCGATCGGCGCCTTGTCAAGAGTAAATGTATCTTTCATTGCGGAATGTGCGTGCATTTTCTTCAGCGAGGATGCCGGACCGGGCAGTAATCGTGAAAGAAAATCATTCTCGTTAACTTTTTCTGCGGACATTTTACTCATTTAAGGACGAAGTGCCAACGAACCTTGGTTCGATCCGACTGCCGGAATCATCATCCGCAAACCTCCTGCCGATATGCATCCTCGGGATTCGGCGGCATCGCACAAGTCCGCATTCCGGCCAATCGTCCGACGATCATTTCATCCGATCCCCTTCCTCTCGTGTCATACCGAAAACGACGCCCGTCGACAATTGCCGCCGCGTGTACTAAAGTCGGTTCAATACGATCGTGATTACGGACAGGCGGCTTGCGCTTCCTGTCATTTTTCGGAGTACTGTCCATGCATCCCGCACAGCCCTACATCAGCGCGCTTTCCGCTGAAATCGGCATCGACATCGCGCTTTCTCCGTCCGGCACGGCCGCCTTCAGCGCGGACGGCCGGAGCATTCTGATTCAGTGGGCCGACTCGCCCGAACGATTCGCGTTCTACTCGGACATCGGCTTCATCAGTCCGGTTCGCACCGCCGACGTCATGCGCCGTCTGCTGTCGGCGAACTTTCTGATGCACGGCGCCCGCGGGCTTTCCCTCAGTCTCAACCCCGAAACCGGCATGGTGGGACTCAACGCCGTTCTCCGCGTCTACGGCATCACCGCGCAGGACTTTCTGCAGCTCACGGATCATTTCGTGCGGCTTGCCGACGATTGGCAGCAGAGGCTCGAGCAGATGAATGCGGACGCCCGCAGAACAGCCGCCGCGCTCGGCCAGACCGAGCCCGAACCCGAGCCTGCACTCGGCGCCGATCCGCAGGCGCTTTTCGGCATGATGTCGGTCTGACTGCCGGCAGACACGGTACTCATTCCAGGGAGACACAACAATGCCCATCGATCTTGAGCAGCTGTTTCATCAGGCAGAGGCCCTGCCGGACAATTCGAAATTCTTCGTTACGCAGGCGAACGACATGGCGCAGGGTAGCGGCCTGCGCGGGCTGCGCCGGCTGTCGCTGTCCGCGCACCATGCGGAAAACCGCGCCGCCGCGAACGCCTTCCTGCAGGCCATTCAAAACCATCCCGCCTACGGGGCCTTTCTGAACGAGGTGAGGGCGCCGCTCGATACGCTGATCCAATCGGGCAAACGTCTGACCGCAAGAACGATCCGTGAAACCGGCAGAGTGCTCGACGCACAGGCCGCCATGGCCCAGGGAAGAGCATTCTGCAGAAACGGCAGCCTTCCGGCGGGCTGCGCCGCCGCCTTCGCAATGCACGTCTGCGCCCGGGGGCTTCCCATCAATACACCGGAAGCCAGAACCGCCGCCCTCGGCAGCTATCTGAAGGCGGAATTCACCCGCCATCCCGAGAACGCCCTGGCGCTCTCGAAGCTCCCGGCCGATGCCGGCATCGGACCTCAGGGAGAAAAGCTCCTCAGCCGTCTTCACGGTCCCGCGGCCGGCGAAGGCGGATTTCTCGAACGCGAGATCGACCGGCGGCTCGAAGCGGGCGCCGACAACTTCCGCTTTGCCGATTTCGCCCGCAGCTGGCAGGATGCCTGTGCCGACGACATTGCCTTCCTGAGGCAGCTGCGCCCGGAAACGGTCGCCGTTCTTGCCGCCGATTCCCGGGCAGCCGATCTGACGGCTCTCCTCAGGGAAGCCGCCCCGCTTGATCCGCCGGGCGGTCTCGACGTGCTGTGCAGCGTGCTCGCCCAGACGCAGGATCTGTCCGGGCCCGCCGAACGCCGGAACGCCTACGCCGCCTTCATTTCGGACTTCGTCGGCACCGATGCCGCATCGGGCGCCGTCACCGGCGCCGAACTGCCCGAATCCTTTGCCGCCGCGGTCGGTCATCACCCCGACGTTCAGGAAGCAGCCCGCACCGCCCTCTCCGCTCTCGGACGCCTGCCGACGACCGAGGAAGCCCGGGCCGCCGTCGCCCAAGCCTCGCAGCAGTTCGTCGGACGGCACGAAGCGATGCTGCGTGAATGCCTCGTGATGGCGAACAATCCGCCCGTCGACATGAATCCGCCGCTTACCGAAGCCACGATGCCCCGCTACATCAACGTCATGCTGGAAGCGGAAGACGTGGTAAGCGCGCTTTGGAACGATGCCGAACCGATCAATGCCGCTTTCCTGAATAAAGTCGCACGCATGGCGGCCGCCATGAATTCCGCCTCGCATGCCGTCCGCGGCGACTTCGGAGCCGACGACATCCTCGGGGTTCTCAGGGGGAGCGTCGATCTTCTCATCGCACGGTCCGGCATTCCCGCCGACCATCTCCCGGAACTGGTCGTGCGCAGCATGACGAAATTCGGCCCGCTCGCAAGCGACATCTGCACGGTCAATTCCGCCGTTCAGGACGGCAGCTTCGGCTTCGCCGCCCTGAGCAGCTTCCTTCGGGACGGCATGACTGTGTACCGCGCCCTGGAAGGCACGGCGCTTCATCTGATCAGCCGGCTCAGCGACGAAGAGCGTAGCGCGCTTGACCTCGGCAGCTTCAACGCCGGCGCTCTCAGCGCGGACGACCGCCTGAAGCGCAGCAGCTTCATTGAAAACACCTTCCAGAATCTGCGTTCCCTGACGGAGATTTCCGACGCCGTCCGAACCTACGCCCGAGCCAAAGGACTCGCCGTCCCCGATGCTGCTCCCGGCGCACAGGCTGCGGCGGCGGACGAAGCGGCAGCCGCCCTTCGGCGTCAGAACGAGATGCTTGCCCGAACCGTCTCGGAAGCGATCTGGCGGGACGGCGGCCTCACGCACGAAGTTCCGAGCGCTGATTTTCAGGCGCTCATCGGCCGTCTGGCGAAAGACATGGGATTGGACGGCATCGAACCCGCCCTGATCGATCCTCGGATTCTGACTGCCGATGCATGCCGTGCCGTTCTGAAGGCCGCCGAGGAGGACAGCGCAGCCGGCCGCGCATCCGATTCCCATCAGCTTGCTGCGCTGGGCCGGGAAAAGCTGGCGGAATCGCTCGCCGATCTCCATCGGACGCTCGAAGGCATCAATGCGCTGCCGGAAGGCGATGAACCGGACACCCTCAGGCCCGAACACAAAGCCATTCTCCGGGCTGTTGCCTGCCGCAGTTCGATCCGCGATCCGGCCGTTTACGAGCTTGCCGTGATCTGCCCCATGCACGCTACCCTCACAACTGCTCTCAAGCAGATGGCCACGCCGCTCGGAACGCCGCATCAGCTGCTCTCGCAGCTGAGGCTCCTGTCCGACGGCGTCGCCAGGTTCGGACGGGCTCTGCCTGCCGGCTTCACCGAGACCGACGCTGCGGCAAGACTGTTCTGCGAAGTCTCCGTCGCCACTTCGGGACTGAGAGCGGAGAGACTGAGGATGATCTGCGACAACTTCCGAAGCGCCGGCGGACAGGAGGCGGTGGGCGCTCTTCGCTGGCTGATTTCCCGCCACACCGGCGACCCGGCGAAAGCGGCGAGCGCATTGGCGAACGAAGCCGCCGCAAAGGAAATCCTGCAGATCGTTTCCGCCGCCGTGGGTGAACCGATGCGGCAGAACGAGGAAGTCTTTACGCGCCGCATAACGGCGCTGACCGAGATGTCCGGAGGCCCGGACGGCTCTGTGGGAGATCTCAATCTCTTCATCCGCAACGAGATCCCTTTCGACCAAACCGTGCTGCTCAACAGGGTGCCCCCGCTCACTCCGGAAGAATTCCATACCCTCGAAGACATGATCTCGCGGCTTCCCGACTGCGCCGGGCATCCGCTCAGCGGCCTTATTCCGGCATTCTTCACAGCCAATGCGACGGAAATTCTTGCCGCCCCCCGCGACCCGAAAACGCATCTCCCATCCTGGAAGGATCTCTGGCGGATCTGGACCGGCGGCGCCATCGGTCGGCTGCCGAAAGCCCAGGGTGAATCGCAGCTCTCCGCCATTCTGACGGCGATCCGCAGCGCCTATCACCAACGCGTCCTGGCGGCAGTGCCCGACCTTGCGCCGGCTCTAATCGATGTAAGCATGGGGAACGCGTCGTCCGGCTTCATAACCCCGGTAAAACTGATGGAACTGACACAGCCGGGCGCCGAGCTGACCCTGGAAGACATGAAAACGGATGTCGTCAGTCTGAGTTCGCTTCGCGAGTGTACGGAAGACAACCTTTACGGCCTCGTCACGGATTTCGCCCGCCAGTCCCCCGATGCGCGCTGGCTGTTCAGATCCGCCGACGGCAGGGAATTCCGCACTCAGCCGCACTTCATCCCTGCGGAGAACAACAACAGGCAGAATCCCGAGCTGCTGAACATCGTCGACTTCTGGCGCACGATGTCCGCCTCTCCCGCCCAGCTCGCTCGCATCGGCCAGAGCTTCTCTCAGGCGTCGCTCGTCGCTCCGCGTTCCCTGAGCCGCCTCTTCCCCGGCGTTGCCTTCAGCGAGCACGGCAACTTCCGGATGGAAGCCGTTCAGAATCCCGACCATACGGTGACCGTGGACATCTTCACTCCCGACAATGCACCGGTGGCCCTGCATTCGCAGTACGTTATTGATCCGGACGGCAGAGCCCGGACAACCGTTTTTGTCATGCGAAACCAAGGCCGATAATCCGTCCGGTCCCTGCGCTCTTCCGACGATTCGTCCGCCGCCCGGTCCCGCCCGGGCGGCGTTCGTTTTTCTGCCTTAATCAACGTCTGAGTCCGCCCAATCGTTCGCCGGATCTCCGAGCCGCACCGATGCCTCGGCACTTCGTCCTTTCATCGGCACCTTTTCGGGTTTCAGGAACAACTTCCCCGCTTTTGCCGACCAAAGAACAACCGTTGAGAGCCTTCTGGTTCAGGCATTTCGGCGTTTTCTAAGCGTTATCCCTGATCTCACTTTACACCTCTCAAGGAAGGCCGAATTAGCGCTTCGAAACAGCCCTTCTCTCCCGCTTTCATCAGTAGGATTTCCCGAAGGCCGCCGGCGAATCGTCCGGCTGACAACCGAATCTGAACAGCCAAACGGGAGGTGAGGAAGCATGACGGCGGTATTCATTGACGGAGAAAGCGGCACGACGGGACTGAGACTCAGGAACCGTCTCAGCGCCTGCGAAGACGTCTAGCTGATTTCTCTGCCGCACGAGCTGCGCAGGGATCCCTCGGCCAGAGCCGATGCGATGCGGCTTGAACGCGAGGACTGCTCCGGATTTCTCGTTGAAATCGTTCAGGGCGAAGGCGGTGTCCGGGCTCTCGACGCGAACTATCTGAAGGCCGCCGAAGCGCTCTGCCGCGAAAAGAACGTGCTTTTCTGCGTCGACGAAGTGCAGACGGGGAACGGCCGTACGGGCACCTGGTTCGCCTACGAGCAGTTCGGTCTGTCTCCGGATCTGGTCTTGACCGCCAAGGGGCTCGGCAACGGTCTGCCGATCGGCGCCACCCTGATGGGCGAAAAGGTATCCGAAACCCTGACGCCGGGCTCCCACGGCTCGACCTTCGGCGGCAATCCCGTCGCCTACGCGGGCGCGCTTTCCGTGCTGGCTCAGATCGACGACGCCTTTCTGGCCGATGTCCGCGCCAAAGGGGACAGAATCCGAGAAGCGCTGGCCGCCATGCCGAACGTTTCCGACGTGTCGGGTCTCGGCCTCATGATCGGCTTCACGGTGAAAGACCGCAAAGCTGCCGACGTCAAGGCCATAGCGCTGGAGGCGGGACTCGTCGTTCTGACGGCCAAGGACCGCGTACGTCTGCTTCCGCCGCTCAGCATCTCCCGGTCCGAGCTTTCCGAAGGCCTTCAGAAGCTTGCTCAGGTGCTTGCCGGCTGACGAATCCGACCATTAGCAACAGTCGCCCCGCCGAACGGCGGGGCTTTTTTAAGACGTCCTCGTGCCTCGGATTATCGGGATAACCCTTGAAGCCCGACCTCGGAGCCCTCGTCGGAGCGCCGCCGGCCGTCAGCCGTCCGAAGATTCGGGATAAAATGGAATTTCCGGCTTCGGATTGACCGTCTTTTTCCCCTAACGGACGGCAAACGGATCTCATTTTCAGGACAACATAAAGGAACTGCGCGATATGACACAAGAAACGCCTGCTCCGCGAATCCGCGAAATTCCGTACAACTACACGTCGCTCTCCGACCGCGAAATCGTGATCCGCCTCCTCGGCGAATCAGCCTGGGCGCTCCTCGAAGAGCTTCGCGGCAAAAGACGGACAGGCCGATCAGCCCGCATGCTCTTTGAAGTGCTGGGCGACATCTGGGCGGTCGAGCGCAACCCTTATCTGGTCGACGACATGATCGACCATCCCCGCCGCCGCAAGCTCCTCGTGCGCGAAATGTGCCGCCGCCTCGACGCGGTGAGAAAGCGCGCCGACGGCAATCCGCAGGTGCATGAGCTGATTGCCGCCGCAAGTCAGGCCGTCTGCCGATTCGACGCGAACTTCACCGAGATGATCCGCAAGCGCGCGGAAGTCGTGGCGAAGCTTTCGCCGATCACCCGCCGCGACAACATCCGCTTCGACGGCTTCGCCCGCGTCGCGCACGTCACCGACGCCACCGACTGGCGCGTCGAATACCCGTTCGTCGTGGTCTTCCCGGACAGCGAAGAAGAAATGGCGCCGATCGTTCGCGCACTGTTCGACCTCAAGCTCACCATCATTCCGCGAAGCGGCGGCTCCGGCTATACCGGCGGCGCCGTGCCGCTCGACGCGATGAGCGCCGTCATCAATACGGAAAAGCTTGACCGCCACAGCGGCGTCGTCATGCGCGAGCTCCCCGGCCTCAAGGGCGTCTACCCAGTGATCGAATGCGGCGCCGGCGTGGTCACCCGCCGCGTCGAGGAAGCCGCCAAGGAAAAGGGCCTCGTCTTCGCCGTTGACCCGGCCTCGGCCGACTCGAGCTGCATCGGCGGCAACGTTGCCACGAACGCAGGCGGCAAGAAGGCCGTGCTCTGGGGCACGACGATCGACAACCTCGCCTGGTGGAAGATGGTGGACGTCAACGGCCAGGTCATCAAGGTTGAACGAGTCGAACACAATTTCGGGCGCATCCACGACGTGGAGACGGCTCACTTCGACATTCACCACTACCGAGACGACGGCACGGTCGAGCGCACCGAACGCCTCGACATTCCGGGCCGCGCCTTCCGCAAGGCGGGCCTCGGCAAGGACGTGACCGACAAATATCTCTACGGACTTCCGGGCGTTCAGAAGGAAGGCACGGACGGTCTGATCACGAGCGCCGGCTTCGTGCTGCACCGCATGCCCGCGTTCGGCCGCACGGTCTGTCTGGAGTTCTACTGCACCGTGGCCGCCGCAACGCCCGCTATCGTCGAAGTTCGCGACTACATGCTCGGTCACAAGACCGTGAAGCTCGCCGGTCTCGAACATATCGACTGGCGTTATGTCCGCGCCGTGGGCTACCGTCCGAAGGTGCCCGGTCAGGGCCGTCCCAAGATGGTGCTTCTCGCCGACATCGTCTCGGATGACGAAGCCGCGGTCGACGACGCCGCCGAGCAGATCTGCGCGCTGGCGCGCCGACGCACCGGCGAAGGCTTCATCGCCAAGACGCCGGCCGAACGCAAGGCATTCTGGCAGGAACGCTCCCGCACCTCGGCCATCGCCAAGCACACCAACGCTTTCAAGCTCAACGAAGACGTGGTGATTCCGCTCGAACGCCTCGGCGAATACTCCGACGAAGTCGAACGCATCAACATCGAGTTCTCGCTCAAGAACAAGATCCGCATCGCCCGCGCCTTCATTTCGGTGCTCGACGCCTCGTCCGACCCGAACAAGGCCCATGCCATGGCCTTCGTGGCGCGCGTGCGCGACCGCTGGCAGGCCATGCTCGACGGTCTCGACAGCGACGCTGCGCCGTATCTCCCCGAAGGCACCGAGCCCCGCGAAGGCGAAACGGTCTTCCTGGCGATGCGCGACATGCGTCTTCGAGCTTCCGTCAAGACGGAAATTCTCGCCAAGCTCGCCGAATCCATCTCGGCCGAACGTCTTGATGCCCTGAAGGAAGCGCACAAGAAGAACGTCAGAAGCCGTCCCTTCGTCGCTCTTCACATGCATGCGGGCGACGGCAATGTCCACACCAATATTCCGGTCAATTCGGACGACTATGAAATGATGCGTGCCGCCGATGAAACGCTCGGGCGCATCATGCGCTGCGCTGTTCGTCTTGACGGCGTCATTACGGGCGAACACGGCATCGGCATGACGAAGCTTCAGTTCGTCACGGATGAAATGATGAAGCCCTTCCGCGACTGGAAGAAGAAGATCGACCCCGAAGGCCGCTTCAACCGCGGCAAGCTCTTCCCGGGCGGCGGTCTTGAACGTGCCTATACGCCTTCATTCGAACTCTTCCGCGCCGAATCGATCATTCTTGAAAATTCGGGCCTCGGCGCCATTTCCCAGTCGGTGAAGAACTGCCTGCGCTGCGGCAAGTGCAAGCCCGTCTGCACGACGCACGTGCCCCGCGCCAACCTGCTCTACTCGCCGCGCAACAAGATTCTCGGTCTCGGCCTCATGACCGAAGCCTTCCTTTATGAATCGCAGACCCGCCGCGGCCTGTCGCTGCGTCACTTCGACGAGCTCGTCGACATTGCGGACCACTGCACGATCTGCCACCGGTGCAAGAAGCCCTGCCCTGTGAAGATCGACTTCGGCGAAGTCACGACGGCTGTGAAGGCCTTCCTGATCCGCAGCGGATGGCGCGAAATGAATCCTGCGTCGCTTCTCGGCGGCGCGCTCGTCAATGCCGTCAACCCGCTCGCCGTGAAGACGCTGCGTGCGGCCGGCGTCAAGACGGGCTACCGTCTGCAGCGCTACGGCGTCGAACTTGCCGAAAAGAGTCTCGCCAAGGAAGTGGACCAGAACCGCAACAGCCCGGGCGCCACGACCGGCAAGCCTTCGCTCATGAAGCAGGTCATTCATCTTGTCAGCCGTCCGCTGCCGGGTGCGGTGCCCAAGAAGACCATGCGACAGATGCTCGGCATCGAAGACGAAATCACCATTCCGATTCTCCGTCGTCCCGGCATGCCGGAAGATACGGAAGCCGTCTTCTACTTCCCGGGCTGCGGCTCCGAACGCCTCTTCAGCGACGTCGGCCTCGCCGTCGAAGCCATGCTCTGGCGCGCCGGCGTTCAGACCGTGCTTCCGCCTGGCTACCGCTGCTGCGGCCATCCGCAGGAAGCCTACGGCGAAAGCGACCGTGCGGCCAAGATGATGACGGAAAACCGCGTCCTCTTCCACCGCATGGCCAATACGCTCAACTACCTCGACATCAAGACCGTGGTGGTGAGCTGCGGCACCTGCATCAAGGCGCTCGACAAGTATGAGTTCGACAAGATTTTCCCGGGATGCCGCATCATCGACATCCACGAATTCCTGCTTGAACGCGGCGTGACGCTCGAGCCCAACAGCGAGCGCTACATCTATCATGATCCGTGCCACTCGCCGATCCGTCATGCCCCGGCTCTCGAAACAGTGAAGAAGCTCACCGGCGCCAAAGTCGTTCAGACCGAACGCTGCTGCGGCGAATCGGGTCTCTTCGCCGTGAAGCGGCCGGACATCGCCGACCAGGTCCGCTTCAGAAAGATGGAGGAAATCAAGAAGGCCAAGGCGGCTGCCGAAGTGCCGGGCCAGATCAGGATGCTCACCACCTGCCCGGGCTGCCTGCAGGGTCTCTCCCGCTATCAGTACGAGGCGCAGTTCACCACCGACTTCGTCGTGGTCGAAATGGCCCGCCGCATGCTCGGCGCCAACTGGAAGGAAGAGTTCATCCGCGAAGCCCGCAACGGCGGCATTGAAAAGATCTTCGTCTGATGACTGAACCTGTCCGTTAAACGGCATCGGCCCGGCTGACTTTATGTCAAGCCGGGCCGAGTTTTTTATGGCCTGCCGAACGGCCGGCGCCTATCTGCCGCCGAACTTCGGCGAGGGGAGCTGGGCGAGCACGACCGCACCCGCCATCAGGCAGCAGCCGAAGAGCTCGCGATCCGAGAGCACTTCGCCGAGAAGCACCCACCCGGCAATGACCGCAATCGCGCTTTCGAGACTCATGATGAGGCTCGCCACGGTTTCGTTCATGCCGCGCTGACCGACGATCTGAAGCGTGTAGGCCACGCCGTTGCTCATGACGCCCGCCCAGAGAATCGGAATCATCGCGCCCTGCAGTCCGGCGAGCGTCGGCGTTTCTGTAATCAGCATCGCAGCAGTGCCGAGCACCGTGCCGACCGCAAACTGCCCGCAGGCGAGCTCAACCCCTTCCGTGCTGTTGACGAAGAAGGCGATCACCAGAATGTGAACGGCGAAAACCAGCGCGCAGAAGAGCATATAGAGATCTCCTAGACGGATCGTAAAGCCTGCATCTGGCGGCACGCAGAGAAACCACAGACCGCCGATGGCGACCGCAACGGCCGCCCAGACCAGAATGCCCGTCTTCTTCCCGATGAAAAGGCTCAGAATCGGCACCAGCACAATGTAGAGCGCCGTAATGAAGCCCGCCTTGCCGACTTCGGTATCGTGAACGAGACCGAGCTGCTGAAGCGCCGAACCGCCGAAAAGGCAGATGCCGCAAAGCAGGCTGCCGACGGCGAGCGTCTTAAGATACTGCGGCGAGCGACGACGCGCGGCTTCCTCAGGCCGGGTCCTCGCCAAACGGCTGCGCCTGAAAAGAATGACCGGAAGCAGCACGATCACGCCGAGAAACATGCGGGCCGCGATGAACGTATAGGGACCCACGTCGTCCATGCCGACGGACTGTGCGACAAAAGTGCAGCCCCAGATGGCCGCGGTAATGAAAAGCAGAAAAGACTGGCGAAGCTGAAAGAGCGTCATAAAACAGGCCCGGAGGGAACGGGAAAACCTTGTATTATCGCCCAAAGCGGTGCGGAATGCGCCGTCCGGCGGCCGGCAGGGTCGGTTTTATCAAAGAACAGGCAGAAAATCTGACCCTTTTTCCCTGCGGCAGATACCTCCCGTCATGTTTACGCGACGCAGAGCTACTGGAAGGAATGGCTCGCTCAGCCTCCCGCCTCGGCCGACTCCCGCTCCGACGAAGTCTTCGACACCGCAGGGATGCTGGCCATCTGACACCTGAACCCGACGGCTGCGGCTTCATCTCTCCGGATGAAGCCGTTTTTTCACCGTCGGTCCGCCGCGCCGAATGATTCACCGGCCAAACTTGCCTTGCGGAAACGTCTGAGGTAACCTCGAATCTTATTTTCCCGATGCAAGGAGCCTTCGTCATGATGGACCTGATTCTCATGGGACCCGGAGTCACGCCGGATCTCGTCTGTGACTGTGCTGATGCGGCATCAGCCGCCGAAGTTCGCACGCAGCCCGGCGCCGTGAGGCTTTCCGGTCTGTCGGCCATGTCGCTTCGAAACCTGCAGCAGCAGTTTGCCCAACGCGAAGGCATTGATGCGGTTGCGGTTCCCCATGATCTTTCGATCAGGAATTTCCGCGTGCTTGCGCTCGACATGGATGGGACGATCATTCAGAACGAGTGCATCGACGACATGGCGGCCGCCTGCGGTCAGGGCGAAGCGGTTTCCGCGGTGACGAAGGCGGCTATGGAGGGCCATCTGAGCTTTGATGAAAGCCTGCGCGAGCGTGTCGCGCTTCTGAAGGATGCACCGGTGTCGGTCATCGATACCGCACTGAAGGGCATCCGACTGCAGCCGGGCGCCGTCAGGCTGATCGACTTCTGCCGTTCCCACGGCGTCGACTGCTACGTGGTGTCGGGCGGCTTCACCCATCTCACCCGGCCGCTTGCCGAACGTCTCGGCATGCAGGGCGCCGTCTCCAACGAACTCGTCATCGAAAACGGACGGCTGACGGGCGGCGTCACCGGTCCTGCCGGCGGACGCATCATCAATGCCGACGGCAAGCGCAGAGCGGTGGAAGTCATCTGCGCGCTTCACGGCTGCCCGCTTTCCGCAGCCGTCTGCGCCGGCGACGGCGCCAACGATCTGGAAATGATTCAGGCCGCCGGTCTCGGCATCGCCTTCCGGGCCAAACCGCGCGTCCGGGCAGCCGCCCGCTGGGCGGTGAGCGCCGCCGGCCTCGACGGCATCATGCTGCTTTTTGCCGAAGCCTGGGCCTAAGCCTCGGACTGACCGGTCAACCGGCGGCGAGAGCACGCTTTTGCCGCCGGGCGTAGAATGTCGGGCATTTTGAGTCCCGGCCAATCCCTCCTCACAGTCAAACATGTTCAAGCAGTCAATGTGGGCGCTGGCGGCAGCAGCGCTGTTTTCCGTCATGGCGGCCTTCGTCAAGCTCTGCAGCGGCGAGCACGGCCCCATTGAAATGGTGTTCTACCGTTCGCTCTTCGGCGTCATTTCCATCTCGTTCTTCGTCTGGAGCAACCGCCGCACGCTGACCCTGCGCACCGAACACATCGGCGGCCACATCAAGCGCTCGGTGCTCGGCACGCTTTCCATCATGCTGTGGTTCTTCACGCTCGGCAAGATGCACTTCGGCACCAACATGACGCTGATCTACACGACGCCACTCTTCATGGCGGCCAACTTCGTCATTCTGGCCCTGATGCGTCACAAGCCCGCGCCCTGGGCAATGGTGCTTTCCATCATCGCAGGCTTTGCCGGCGTCACCACCGTTCTGCAGCCCACCTTCAACGAAGGCGAACTCGTGCCAGCGCTGGTCTGCCTCTTCGTCTCCTTCATCGACCTCATCATCTACTGGCAGATGAAGGAACTCGGCGACCTGAAGGAACCGTCCTGGCGCATAGTCTTCTACTTCACGCTCTTCGGCACCGTCTTCGGTCTCCTCGGCTGCGAACTCCTGGAAGGCGGCCTGCACATGCCGAATACGACGGGTCTCATCGGCATTCTCGGCATGGGCCTCTGCGCGACGCTCGGCCAAATCTGCACGACGCGCTCCTACGCCTACGGCAACATGCTGCTCTCGTCCTGCCTCGGCTTTTCCGCGATTCCCTTCTCCGCGCTGATCAGCTACTTCTGGTTCGGAGAAGCCGCCAGCACGATAGCGCTCGCCGGCATGAGCCTCATTCTGGTCTCCGGCATGACGGCCTCCGTTTGCACCAAACGGGCCGAAGCGGCCGACCGCGCCGAAGCTGAAAAGGCCGCCGAACCCGCCCGACCCTAATCTCCGACAGATGAAACGACCGACCGCCGCCCTCCTCCTTCAGTTCATCTTATCCTCGGGGCTCTGCGCCCAGCCGCAGACACCCGATCCGCAGGCCGTGATCGAAGACATCCGAACCCGGTTTGCGCCCGACAGCCGAACCGCGCTCTTCGAGGCAGCGGCCAGCCTTCTTCCCGACGGCACCGTGCGGCTTGAAGGCGTTTCCGACATGCCGGAGGCGCTCGCTCAGCTTCGGGCAGCCTTCTACGCCAAAGGCGTTCCCACCGACGTGGCTCTTCGCATCGTTCCCGATCGAGAACAGCTGAAGGACAAAATCTGGGGCTTGATCCGAACGCCCGACGCGCCGGTATTCGATCGGCCGGACGCTCCGCCGGCAGACCTCGTTCCCGCTGGCACGCCGGTTCGCCGATACGACACGAAGGACGGGCTCACCCGCATCCAGCTGCCCGACGGCACCGTGGTCAGAACCCCGGATGAATTCATCCGTCCGCTCAACGATACGGGACTCATCATCTGGAACCGTGCCGACAAGATCGTCGTCACTTCGCCGCGCGTTCCCTTTTCCGAAAATCGTGCATCGAGCGGCGTTTCTCTCGTCATGCTCGGCACGGGCACGCAGCTTCGAATTCTTGAAAAGCACGCCGACGGCTGGACCGCCGTGCTGCCAGACGGTACCGCGGGCTTCGTCGCCCGAAGCGATGCCTCCCCGCTGGAAGGCTTTCAGGAGCATCAGGAAAATGTCCGGCGCGCCTCGCAGCCTGACTTCATGAAAGCCGTGGCCGTGACTGCTTTAAAGCTGCGGGAAAGCGGCATGACGTCCGATGCCGACCGTCTGGTGCGGACCGCCTTCCGCTCCCACGATCTCATCATTCAGCGCGATGCGGACATGATGCAGAAGGCCTTCCCGGCCGTTGATCCGGGCCGGCATTTCGAGCAGCTTCGAGCCGGCGACCTGCTTTTCTTTCGCAGTGCCGACGGCAGACTCGAGAGCACGATTTCGCTCGGGAAGGGCCGCTTCGTCGCTCTTCCCGGCATGTCCGGCCCGACGGCCGACCTTAACGCCGGAAAGAAAGCCGACCGCAGCGCGCTTCGCAGGCGTTTTGCCGGCGCCGCCCGGCCGGATCCGGGTTTTCTGACGGATCCCTGTCTCACGTCGACAAGGTCCAATCCGTTCTACCAGACCCCGCCGAAAGTGCTGGTTCCGTGCAGGAAGCGGGCGGACGTCCCTGAAATTCGGTAACGACAGGCCTTCGTCACTTATTCGGCAATGATGTATTGGAGCGTCAGCAAAGACCGGCCTCCAAAGAAAATGCCCGGCTCTGACCGTCAGACCGGGCATTGTCTTCTGGGTCTGCAGCGCCGAAAGGCAGCGCTCAGCAAACTGCATTATCAGGGTTCGTCTTCCTCGTTGTCTTCGGGTGCATCCGGTCCGCGAAGCTCGTTGATCAGACGGTTCATGCCGTCCTCAAAAGCCTGCTTGACGAGACGGCGCATACGCTCGTCGTCGCCGCCAGCCATTTCGGACAGCGCCTCGGCATCACCGGCCGTCAGATGATATTCGCTCACGGCCAGAATCATCAGATCCCCGTCTTCAAGGCGGACAAACTGCGTGCCCTTGGGTTCGATCGGCGCCATTTCCGCCGCCAGTCCCTGAGGCTCGGCGGCGCACGGCGTGGCGGTCACCTCGATCTTCATGCCGCTTTTCAGGGCCGCCTTGAGGAGCTTGAGCGCATCCTTGCCGGACAGTGCCGCGCCGCAGCAGGACGCGTCCCTGACCTTTTTACCGCGGGTCTCGGCGCATTCGCATTTCGCTTTCTTGTTTTTACCCATGATTACCTCCCGTAGTCAGGATTTCTAAGAATATTTTAATCTTATGCGTCACATCATGTCGGGCCAGGCATCTTCCCGCCAGGCCGCATCAAAAAGCATCCACTCCATGCAGCATGATCTGACAAAAGCCGCCGTCATAGCTTCTCGTTCACGCTCCGAAAGGTTCGCCGCCAACTCGTCTCCGACGGCAAGGGCCTGTGCTACCGAGCTGTCGTAGGCCGGATCTCCGTAACCGGACAGCCAGTCCGCATACGGGTTTCCGTCGGTCTTTCTGACCCGGGCGACATAATGTCCGACCTCGCCGTAAACCCAGAAGCAGGGCAGCGCCGCCGCCACCGCCTCCGCGACGGAAAGCTGGGACGCCGCCTGAGCCTCCCAGCCCGAATAAAGCTGGGCGGCAGGGCAGATCGGAACACGGTCCGGATCTGACCCGCCGAAGTCGACATAAACACTGCGTGTCCAGGCCTCGGTCTGCGCGGTTTCATCCGCCCAGGCATTGAAGCGGTCACGAAGCTCACGCCGATCCAGTCTGGAGGCAATCTGACGAAGCGTCCTCTCGTAGCCTCTCAAATAATGTATGTTTTGAGCAATGTAGAAAAGAAAACGGCTCCGTGCAAGCGATCCGTCGGCGAGACCCGTAACAAATTGATGCCGGCAGCAGGCGTCGGCAGCGCCCCTCCCGGCGCTGACAGCCTCTTCGCTCCACCGTGTCCGACTGGCGAAAACGACTGACGGACAAAGGGAAAGCGAAAAAGCCGATCCGATCAGCATTCGGCGGGAAAGAACAAACTGTTGCATTTGTCCGGCTCCCTCAGCGGCTGACGATGGCGTCGATCGCCTCGATCACGGCAGAGCGCATGCCCGCCTTTTCGAGCGCTGCCACGCCGATGATGGTTGTACCGCCCGGAGAACAGACTGCATCCTTCATCACGCCCGGATGCTGCCCGGTGGCGAGCTGAAGCTTGGCCGTGCCAGCCAGCATCTGACTGGCCAGCTGGTATGCCGCCGCACGGGGAACGCCGTGCTTGACGGCCCCGTCTGCCAACGCTTCGATGAACATGGCGGCAAAAGCCGGACCGCATCCCGACAGCGTGCCGGCCGACGGCATGATTTTGGCCGGCACGAAAAGACAGAGCCCGAGTGCGCCGAAAAGCGCCCTGACGGCAGCCTCGTCATCGGACGTCAGGGAATGACGCTCTTCGCAGATCACGATACCTTCGCAGACCGAGACCGGCGTATTTGGCAGCGTCGACAGATGACGGGTACCGGCTTCGAGAACACCCTCCAGATCGTCGAAGAGCTTGTTCACCGCCACGGAAAGCACGAGCTTGTCCTTCAGAACGGCTTTGATGGGAGAGACCACCTCGGCTACCAGATGGGGCTTCACCGCAATGATCACGATGTCCGCCCAACGGGCTGCGTCTTCGCATGTTGCAAACGCTTTCATGCCGCGGGATGCCGTGCGTTCGGCGAGCACGTCCTGACGGCGGGAGGCGGCGCCGAGCTGCCCGGCCGACAGAATGCCGGAGCGAATAAAGCCGTCGGCCATGGCCGACGCCATGTTGCCGAATCCCAGAAAAGCCACGCGGGCCGTACGTAAGTCGAGCATGATGCAGCGCTCCGGATTGTTGAAACGAAGTCCAATACTAGCGCGCTTTCCGGGAAGCCGCTTAAGGCGACCGCCTTAATATGCCTGCGGGAAAAGCCGTTCGGCGCCCTACCCGGCTTTTTTACGGGTCCGTCCTGTCCCGGACTGCCGGACTTCGGTATATGAGGTTGTGCCGGACATGGTATCGGGTAGGGAGCGTCCTCACGGCCGCTCCCTCCCACACCGCTCAACCTTCCAGTGAAAAGGCCATCGGACGTGCTGTTCAGCATCCGGCGGTTTCTGAGTTAAGAGGACGGGCTCTCGCCATCCTAATGATGACTTTAGAGTCCTGTACCACTGGACCTCCGCTTTCGTCCAGTGCGCACCGTCACCGTTGCTTATCCGGCCTTTGGACCCATTCCCTTACCCTGAGGATTCCGGCCTCTCAGTCAGGGCAGGCTCTAATGCAGCAGTTTCGACTTTCGCTACTGCCGTCGCTACAGAGACATACTGCGCACTCTACTCGCGCCACTCAGATTCGGTCCTTCGGATCGCTCCTACTATGACCTCTGCTGACTTCCTTGCCGACCTCCCTTCGCCTCTCAGCGTCGGTCGCCTCACGGCATCGACAAGGATCTCCCCAGGTATCACACATGCGCTTCGCGTCCTACCTGCTGAATATACGCCGACCCTTTCCGTATCGATATTGGGTTAACAGAATTCGGCCTGCTCTCCCAGGATCGTCGCCTCGTATTCAGTTCCTATACGTCAGGCTGACGTTTTGCTACCGGCTTCCTTCATCAGTTCGTTACCTCCCTGACTCTGCCGAGTCGCTAGTCCTTCCCTCGATCGGGCGGACAGTGGACTTTCACCACCAATCGCACGTGCGCTGCAGGGCGCACCGAAAAAAAAGCGCGCCTTCCCCGAGGAAAGCGCGCCTGAACGGTTGTCCGGATCCGGACTTACTTCGCAGCAAGCTTGTCGACCGCGGCCTTCACCTCTTCGGAGGCGGCGGCATTGGTCTTCAGCAGGTCGCGGATTTCGCGAAGAAGAACGATGTCTTCCGGCGTGGGCGCCGGGGCGGGAGCCGGAGCGGCAGCCTTCTTTTCTTCTTCAAGCTTCAGCAGACGGGCGGCTTCAGCTTCAACACGCTTTCTAATCGTCGTGACGACCTTGATGAGCCAGAAGATCACGAAGGCGAGCAGCAGGAACTGAACGACGGCCGTGAGGAAGGCGCCGTAGCCGAAAACCGTGGCGCCGGCCTTCACGAGGGCATCGTAGGTCTGCGGACCCGTATAACCTTCGACGGGCTTCAGAACCACGAAGAGGTTCGTAAAGTCGGGGCGGCCGACCAGCACGCCGAGGATCGGATTGACGATGTCCTTGACGAGCGAATTGACAATGTTAGAGAACGCGGCGCCGATGATCACGGCCACGGCCAGGTCCATAACATTGCCCTTGGAAATAAAGGCCTGAAATTCCTTAAGGAACTGACGCATAATAATGATTTTCCTAGAAAGAGTTTTGAGTGAGCTATTGTACTCTATCTGTCAATAGCCGTGTGAAACTGACGTTTCCTTCCTGCTTTTGTATACAAAGTCGTATACAAAGAGGAGCTTCGTACAACAGTTATGTCTATGTTAAAGCAGGAAAAACTTAAGATCCTTTCTGACGGGGTCTATCCTGATGAAAATGAAGATTAAGGAACCAAGGAAAATACTGAAAACAGCTCCTTCTCTCTATATATATTTCCCAACTTTTCCTTACTGCTCTACAAAGGAGAACCATTCGTTTTGGACGTCTCCGAACCGTTGGTGCTTACATTCCGATCGACACGCAGAATTCGATCTACCATTCAAATTCCTTGTTTTCTTCCTCGGGAATCTCGGCCTTTCGCTGTTTTGAGTGGGTAGCTTGCCGAAGCGGGAGGAGTATCCTTTCCTTAAAAACCAACCAAACCATCGTTGGAGAGCCTGCATAGCTTCTATCGGGAGTAGCTGTCATGGACATGACTGCGCTTTTCACTG
>JAGBFJ010000049.1 GCA_017936545.1 Sutterella sp. | reverse complement strand
GGGGCTTCGCTGACGGTCTGGACCGCCGCTCAGGGTGCGGCCGTCCTGCCCTTCGCAGCCGCCGGCTTTGCCGCTGTTCCGATTCTCAGCCCCGGCGAAACGCTTCTGCCCGACTGGCAGGGTATAGTTCTGATTCTCTTTCTCGCGCTCGCATGCTCGTGGCTCGGCAACCTTCTCTGGAATCAGATGAGCTGCCGGCTTCCCGCCGTGCTCGTGGGTCAGATGATCGTTTTTGAAACGATATCGGCTATTCTTTACGAATCGCTTCATACGGGCGTGCTGCCTTCGGCGGAAGCCGCTTCGGGCGCGTTCTTCGTACTGGCCGGCGTTTCGCTGTCGCTCCTGATTCTGAGCGGGCGCATGCCCTCTCTGATCGCGCGCTTTTTCCGTCGTCCCGCCCTTCACTAAATCCAGTCATGAAAGATCCGAATTTTCAGAAACAGTACATCAACGGCGAATGGGTTCCGTCGTCGTCCGCTGCGATGATCGATGTGGAGGACCCCGTGGCGATGGCGCCCTGCGCACGCATTCCGCGCGGCGACGTCCGTGATGCTGAACGGGCGGTCGAGGCTGCAGCCGCGGCTTTCCCGGCCTGGTCGAAGACGCCTGCCGTCAACCGTCTGCGGCTGATGCAGCGCGTGGTCGACTTCATGAACGAAAACTGCACGCGCGTGGCCGGCATCGAAACCCGGGAGCTCGGCGCGCCCTGGAGCTACGCGCTTAAAAAGCATTGCCTCTATCAGCTCTCCCGCATCGAGACCTACATGCGTCTCGCCGACCGCGTGCTTCAGCCGCGGCGCACCGAAGGCGCCCGGCTCATTCTCGAGCCCCACGGCGTCGTGAGCTGCATCACGCCCTGGAACTACCCGCTCGGACAGATCATCCAGAAAGTGGTGCCCGCGATCCTCATGGGCAATACCGTCGTGCTGAAGCCCTCCACGCTTGCGCCTCTTTCGGCCTGCGTGCTGGCCGAGGCCTTTCATGAGGCAGGATTCCCGAAAGGGGTGTTCAATCTTGTCAACGGATGCGGCGGGGTGCTCGGCGAAACGCTGGTGAAGCATCCGAAGGTGGCGATGGTGTCCTTTACCGGCTCGACGGAAGTGGGCCGCCGGATCAACCGCGATGCTGCCGAAGGCTTCAAGCGCGTCTGCCTCGAGCTCGGCGGCAAGTCTCCCGACATCTGGCTGCCGGGCATGTCCGACTACGAGCCGGCCTGCCGCAAGCTCTTTGATTCGGTTTTTCTCAATGCCGGTCAGACCTGCACGTCGCTCACGCGTCTCTTCATTCATGAAAGCATGGAGCCGGACGTGCGCGCGCTCTTCAGAAAGATGCTGCCGCTCTACCCCGCCGGCCGTCCCGACGATCCCGCTGCCGTGCTCGGTCCGGTTGTCTCCGGTGGGCACTACCGCCGCGTCGCCGGCTACATCCGCGCGGGCGTCGAGGAAGGCGCCGAGCTTTTTGCGGGCCGAGTGCCCGGCGAGCCGGCCGAAGGCTACTTCATCGAGCCGACGATCTTCATGAACGTGAAGCCGGAGATGCGCATTGCGCGCGAAGAAATCTTCGGGCCGGTGCTCTCGGTGCTTACCTATCGGACCGTTGAAGAGGCGGTCAGGATGGCCAACGATACGCCGTACGGGCTCAGTTCCGCGCTCTACGGGCCGAAGGAAGAGGTGCTGAAGCTCGCCGGCGAGATTCATGCCGGCAATGTGTTCCTCAATGACGCCGGCCGCGACATCACGGCCCCGATGGGCGGCTTCAAGGAAAGCGGAATCGGCTGCGAGAGCGGCAAGGCCGGACTCATGCAGTTCGTCGGCATCAAGAGCGTCTTTGATGCAAGTTCATTCTGAAACAGTCAGCCATTGGGTCCTCCGGGCATTCCTTTGCTGTTCCGGTCGGGTGTGGGATCAGTAGGCGCCCGGAGGACTCGATCCCCGAATTCTAATAAGAAAGGCAGCGGCCGTCGTTCACGGCGCGCTGCCTTTTTCATCGGCCGGAAGGATTCCCGCCTTCGGGCGGACGATCCGCAGGGGAGGGTTCTTCGCCTTCCGTGATGAGTTCGGTATAGCTGCGGAGTTCGTCGAGGAAATCATTGACGAGGCCGAGCTCGCCCGCCTCCTCCACCTTTCTGCTCTGCTCAAGGTATTCGGCGCCCGTCGTGCAACGAAGCACGGCGCCGCAGTAGGCGGCCGCTTCAATGAGCGCGTCATAGGCCGCGGGAGCAAGACAGCCTCCCGCGGGCAGATCGGCGCGCAGTTCGGCAATGCCTTTTTCAACGGCGGCGCGGACCTGCTCCGTCTGATTGGTTTTCTCCGCAAGGAGCCACACCGTGCCGAGACAGACGACGATCGACACCATGTCGGCGGGATTCTTCTGCGAGAGCCGCATGCTGAGCACGCGTCTCTCCATGTCCCGCTGCATCCGAAGCGCCGTTTCATCCGCGATTGGCAGCTGCATCAGCAGACTTTTGTTGGCGGCTGCTTTCCCCGGGCGGTATTTCTTTCTGGGCTTTTTGTTTCCGGCCATTTTGAAGGATTGTTGTTTTTATTTATCCTGACCAGAAATGATAGCGCTTTTTTGTCAGATATTCCCCCAAACTCTCG
>JAGBFJ010000048.1 GCA_017936545.1 Sutterella sp. | reverse complement strand
TAACTGGATCTTTATCTCTGGATAGCTTGCACCAGCCTCATAAAGCTCGAGAAACCTCCGCTTCTGAGCCTCGACCATATCTTTCCATGATCCCATAAAAATGGTCCCTAATTCTTTGTCCAAGAATCGGGGACCACATCATTGCGCCGCGGGCGTTTTGCTTTGAAGAGGCGCTTCAGCCGTCGGAGGACTGAGATTCCTCCCAGGCGGCCTGCATGTCGAGCCAGGGTGCGGCGCCGGTGCCGAAGATCTCTCCGGCGCGCGAACAGAGATCGGGCGTCATGGGGGCACGGCCCTCCAGAACGGCGGTGAATTCGTCGGGTTTGAGACCGAACCATGCGGCGGCTGCGGCGGGCGGGGTGTCCTCGAGCACGGACTGAAGCACCGTGCCCGGATGAACCGGACCGCTGCGTCGGACGCTCTCGCTGCGGCACGGCCTGCGGGCCGGAGAGCCGCTTCGTTTCTTCTGACTGTTACCCGGTCGAACTGCCGGCATGACGGTCTCCTCTGAAAACTGTATCGCACCACAGTCTAGCACCGGCGGCGCCGCGGCAAGCAAGTGAAGGCTCTGAACCGGCCGGCTGCTGTCTTTTCGGTGCCGCTGCTATCGTGTCCCGGGTTTGTTTTTTTTTCGCTTAATATTTTGTAACCCCCGACGGCTTAAGCAAAACGGTGTAACACCTGAATGCTTTCGGCGTATGTTCACACTTCCGGCAGATTCCTAAAATGATCTCAGTCCGGCCGGCATTCCGCCGGCGGCGAGGAGAGATCATGTGCACTACCTGCGGCTGCGGTTCCGGAGGATCCGCTCATATGCATGTCCATATTGATGAGCACGGCAACGTGACAGCGCATGTCCGTGACGGACACGACCATGAACACGGGCATGATCACGACGTCATGCCCGCTCATTCGCATGCGCATACGACCGACGCCCGCAGGGCCGTGGCGATCGAAGAGGACATCCTTTCCCGCAACAATGCCGCAGCGGCCGTCAATCGAACGTTTTTCCGCAAGCATGGCATTCTTGCCCTCAATCTGGTGTCGAGTCCGGGGTCGGGGAAGACCGAACTTCTTGCCCGAACGCTCAAAGACGCGCAGAAATTCAAAACGGCCGTCATCGAGGGCGACCAGCAGACCGACAACGATGCCGAGCGCATTCGGGCCACCGGCGCCCGTGCGCTGCAGATCAATACCGGCAAGGGATGCCATCTCGATGCCGCCATGATCGCGGAGGCCCTGAAGCATCTGCACCCTGAAGACGGTTCGGTTCTCTTCATCGAAAACGTCGGCAATCTGGTCTGTCCTGCCGAATTCTATCTGGGCGAAGCACATAAGGTGGTTCTCCTTTCCGTTACCGAAGGGGAAGATAAACCGCTCAAATATCCGGACATGTTCCGGGCTGCCGACCTCATGATCCTTACGAAGACAGATCTGCTTCCCTATGTGCCCTTTGATGCAGACAAGGCGGAGGAATATGCCCGCCGGGTCAATCCCCGCATCCGGACGATCCGAGTTTCGGCGATGACCGGCGAGGGCATGGAAAAATGGCTCGTCTGGCTCGCGGCCGAGCTGATGCTGTCGGGCATCTGAGGTTACGACATGTGCGACGCCGAGCGTACCGGCGCCAAGCCGGTCATTGAAGCGCGGGACTACCGCGTGCGTGGACTCGTTCAGGGCGTGGGCTTTCGGCCGACGGTCTGGCGCATTGCCTCCGCGCTGGCTCTCTGCGGATCGGTGTTCAATGACGCCGAAGGCGTGCTGGTGCATCTGGAGGGCGACAGGGACGCCCTCGAGCGTTTCCCAGGCGTGCTGCTGAAGGAAAAGCCGCCGCTTGCCCGCATCGATGCGATTGAATCGAGTCCGTCCGCCGTTCGCGGAGATTCCGAATTCAGCATTGCGGCCACGCCCGCAGGCGGCATCGTACGCACGGCCATTACGGCCGATGCATCGGTCTGCCGCGAATGTTTCGAGGACATGTTCGATCCCTCATCCCGGCGGTATCGCTACGCGTTTACCAACTGCACACACTGCGGTCCCCGCTTCACGATCACCCGGCATCTTCCCTACGATCGTCCTCAGACGAGCATGGCTGCGTTTTCGATGTGTCCGGCTTGCCGGCAGGAATATGAGAATCCCGCCGACCGGCGGTTTCATGCGCAGCCGGTCGCCTGTCCTGTCTGCGGGCCGAAGCTCAGTCTGGTGCTTCCGTCCGGAGAATCACTGCCGGGGGACCCGGTTCGGGAATGCGTGCGGCTTCTTAAAGCCGGCGCCGTCGTTGCCGTGAAGGGGCTCGGGGGCTTTCATCTCGCCTGCGATGCGGAAAACGCGCAGGCCGTCGCAGCGCTTCGCCGGCGCAAGCACAGGGATGAAAAACCGCTCGCGGTCATGGCGGCGGGCATTGCTTCGGCGGTGCGCTTTGTGCGGATAAGACCCGATGAGGCCGAAGTGCTTCGGTCTCCCGCTCATCCGATCGTGCTTCTCGAGCGGCGCCGCGGGCCGGATGTGCCGGTTTTGGCGGGCATTGCCGACGGTTTGGACGAGATCGGCGTCATGCTGCCCTATACCCCGCTTCATGCCCTCCTCTTTCATGCGGCCGCCGGCGAGCCCGACGGAACGGACTGGCTCGAGTCGGCCGTTCCCTTCACGCTCGTCATGACGAGCGCCAATCCCGGCGGTGAGCCGCTCTGCACGGAGAACGCCGAAGCGCTCAAGCGACTGCACGGCATTGCCGACGTATTTCTGCTTCATGACCGGGACATCGTGACGCGCTGCGACGACTCGGTGGTTCGTGTGACGGACGGTGTCCTCCGGTTCGTGAGGCGGTCGAGAGGTTTTGCGCCGGAAGCGGTGAGGCTCCCGGAGGCTGCGTCCGGCATGCCGGCCGTGCTTGCAGCCGGCCCTTATCTGAAAAATACGGGCGCCCTGATTCGAGGACGCGATGCCTTCCTGACGCAGCACGTCGGAAGGCTCGACAACATGCCGACCGCCCGCATGCTTGAAGAGTCGCTCGCCCATCTGGAAGAGATTTTCGAAATTTCTCCCGAACTCGCCGCCTGCGATGCGCATCCGGATTTTGCATCGACTCGGCTTGCTCAGAGAATCGCCGGGGAACGCTCGATCCCCCTTCTGCCTATTCATCATCATGCGGCCCATATCGGCGTCGTGGCGGCGGAAACCGGCTTCCGGGGACCGCTGTTCGGCCTGGCGCTCGACGGAACCGGTCTGGGTCCCGACGGCAGCATCTGGGGCGGCGAAGCGCTTCTGGCGGATGAAACCGGATTTGCGCGGGCCGGCTCTCTCATGCCGATGCGGCTACCGGGCGGGGATAGGGCTGCGAAGGAACCCTGGCGCATGGGAGCTTCCCTGCTCTCGCAGGCGGGTCGGTCCGATCTGATCGAACGGTTCTTCCCGTCGGAACCTTTTGCGGGAAAAATGCCGCTGCTTCTGAACAGTCCGTCGCTGTCGCCTCTCACGACGTCGCTCGGCCGATGGTTCGACGGCATGGCGGCGCTGCTCGGGCTCTGTCTGCGGCAGCACGACGAAGCAACGGCCGCCATGAGACTTGAGTCCGCCGCGGCGGAAGGCCGGCGGCGTTTCGGTGTCTCGGTTCTCAGGAACGGATGGACGGTCTCGGAGTCGGGACGGCTCTCGCTCTCGCCACTCGTTCGTTCGATCGCCGAAGCCCGGCTTCGCCCCGATGCGGACGTCGGGAGGCTCGCTGCCGAGGCCGAAGATACGCTGGCCGCCGCGCTGCTTGACTGGACACTGACGCTGAGACGTCGGCTGGCCGACTGCGCTCTGCTTTCCGAAACGAATATTGCCGTCGCCCTGACGGGCGGATGCCTCGTCAACCGGACGCTTGCCCGCGCGCTGTCGTCGGGACTGCGGGAAGCCGGACTCGATCCCAGGATTCCCGCAACGGTGCCTGCGGGGGACGGCGGACTGGCGCTCGGCCAGGCCTGGCTGGCAGCATCGGCTTGCAGAGCAGGAAAACCCGCTTATGAATGGCGGGGTGAACTGCTGCCTGTCAAAGGACAGACCGGTCAGGTCAATGAATAACAAAAGGAGGATTTGAACATGTGTCTGGCAGTTCCGGGACAGATCCGCAGCATGGAAGCGGACGGCACGGCAAGATGCGCCGTCGGCGGCATTGAAAAAACCGTCGACGTGTCGCTCATCGAAGAGCCGAAGCCGGGCGACTGGGTGATTGTTCATGTCGGCTTCGCGCTCACGCGCATCGATGAAAAAGAAGCGCAGGCAACCATTGCAGCCCTGAAGGCTGCGGGCGCTGCCGAGCCGCTTCAGGAGGCTGTGCGGTGAAATACGTCGACGAATTCAGAAATCCCGAAGATGCGCGGCGCATTGCCCGTGCGATTGCCGACGAGGCGGATCCGAACCGCAGCTATCGCTTTATGGAGTTCTGCGGCGGGCATACCCACGTTCTCGCCAGATGGGGGCTCACGGATCTGCTTCCCGCCAATGTGAAGATGATTCACGGCCCGGGATGTCCGGTCTGCGTGCTGCCCGTTTCGCGCATCGACATGGCGAGAGAGCTTGCTCTCAGAGAAAACGTCATTCTCTGCACCTATGCCGATACCATGCGCGTGCCGGCCGGACGGGGGCTGTCGCTCTTTCGGGCAAAAGCCGAGGGCGCCGACATCCGCATGATCTATTCGCCGGCGGATGCGCTGCGCATCGCCGCCGAGAATCCCGGCCGAGAAACGGTCTTTTTTGCGATCGGCTTTGAAACCACCACGCCGCCCACGGCGGCGGTTCTGAAGGCGGCCGAACGCCGGCATGCCGGGAACTTCAGCGTGTTCTGCAATCATGTGCTGACGCCGGCCGCGATGAGACATATTCTCGAAACGGCAGCGGATCGTCCCGGTGCGCCGGTTCTCGACGGTCTGGTCGGTCCCGCCCATGTGTCGGCCGTGATCGGCACGCGTCCCTACGAGCCCTTTGCCGAGAAGAACGGCCTGCCCGTCGTCGTGGCGGGCTTCGAGCCCGTCGACATGCTGATGGCGATTCTGATGCTGGTGCGTCAGGTCAACGAAGGACGGCATGAGGTCGAAAACGAATTTACGCGTGCCGTGACGCGCGAGGGCAATGTCGCCGCGCAGAAGCTGATGCGCGAAGTCTTCATGCTTCGAAGCAGCTTTGAATGGCGCGGGCTCGGCGACGTTCCCTGTTCGGCGCTCAGGCTCGCGGATGAGTGGGCCCGCTTTGATGCGGAAAAGCGCTTCGAGATGCCGGAGTCCCGCATGCGGGACAATCGTGCCTGCGCCTGCGGAGAAATTCTGAGAGGAGAAAAGGAGCCGGCGGACTGTCCGCTTTTCGGCCGGGTCTGCAATCCCTCCAACCCCGTCGGAGCCTGCATGGTTTCGAGCGAAGGCGCCTGTGCGGCGGCTTTCAGTTACGGACGGCGCAGTCGGGCAT
>JAGBFJ010000047.1 GCA_017936545.1 Sutterella sp. | reverse complement strand
TCTGTCGGCGGCATAGTGACGACATGCGCAGCCGGGGCCTGATCGAGGTGAATGCGTAAGCTCACGGAACCGTCGCGGCTTAGAACTGAGCCCGGCAAATTGTCAGTATTGCTGTTGATGAATTCCCCGTGGAAGGTGCTTCTGATGATCAGATCGCCGCCCTCACGGTCGATTGTCATGTCATGAGTTGGATCTGCAGGCATCAGTCCGGCCTGCAGCAGATGGAAGTCGGCTTTATCCGAGATGCCCAGCAGCCACGGCAGAAAACCTTCAGCCGAGTCCAGGCCGGCCTGTGAGGCCATCATGGAAATGAAAGGAAGCAGATTGGCATGATCTTCACCGACAAGCACCCTCAGGCGCTCTTCGCAGAACGCAGCGACCTCGTCCGGCATCAGAGCATGCGCGTCTGCAGGACCGTTTGGCGGGTTTTGAAGAATGACAGGAACGGGCTGACCGCCGATTGCTCCGATGCTGCGACGCCTCGTGTCCAAATAAAAGGATTCATGCATTCCGTTTTCGCCCACCTTATCCTGTTGAGTCGGCTTAAGAAATTCATCGGTTAGCATGGTCTTGAAACGCTCGGGACCCGCGGGGTCAAGCCGCTCGGCAGCAGGCCGAAGAAAATCGGCTTTAAGCGAATCCATGCTCCGCTGCCAATCAGCAAAAGGAAGGTTCCCGGCTAGAGTCCGAAAGCCGTCAAGCAGGGCACGCTGAGAAATTTCGGGAAGACGCTGAAAACCCCGATCAGCGCGAAGCTGATTCAGCCGATCCGCCAGAACCGCATTATTGCAACGGGATGCAGCGTTTTGAAGATGGGCTTTTACTGCTTTGAGTCTCTCGCCAAGCGTTCGGACTTCGGGCTGCTCGTGTGCTCGGGCTTCATTCACGGCCGTCTGCATGGCGGCAAGGATGCGGTCATTGCGCTCGGCGATGGCGGCTCGTCCGGCTTGTGAAAGGCTCAGAAATGCGTCACCGATTCTGCGAAAGAAGGCGGCGACGGCACTGCGTGTCCCCAGCGTGTTGTCCTCGCTAATTGTGAGGCGATCAAAGTTGGTAACACCGACAAAGGACTGAATTGACTGAAGGTCAACGGGCATGGAATAGTCTCCTCAATGAGATGGAGAAAAACGTAGCAGAGCCCTTGTATAGAGTCTGTTATTGAGCGGCTCCGGAATTTCAGGAAAATTTCGCTGAGTCTGAAGACGTGATTATGAGGGTCCCGCAATGCAGTTTACAGTAGTCTTTGCCGAACCGATTATTTGTATTTCAATACATTACGCGTTGAATGAGGTCACTTGAAGCCTCGAACTTCCTCGAACGTCTCCTTCGAGAGCGAGTCATCCGGTTCGCCGACCGGAATATCGTTCAGCCTAACCTAAATGCTGATAGTCCACCCATTGGGCCGCGGGAACCGAAACAGAGGCCATCAGAGCCGCCATCGCAAAAACCAGTTTCTTCATAAAAAACTCCGAATGTGTGTTTCCATCATATCGTGCTGACGGCAGAAAACAGTTTGGAGAAAACGCACGGTCGGAAACAGCCGCCGCCCAGAACCTCGGATGCATAAAAGCCCGCGCCGAAAACGGCAGCGGGCTTTTTGCAATTTCGATGTGCCGGTCGGTCGGCCGACCGGATAAACGGCCGGGGACCGCGGAACAATGATCAGGGCATCAGCGCTTGACGGCGCCCTTGATGGTCTGAACGCTCAGGACCACGAGAGCGACGGCGAGGCCGAAGAGCACCACGGACATCGAGCCGACGAGGAAGTTGCCGCGGCTGAAGTACATGATGATGAGCTGGGACAGCGCCGTGAACGTCACGAGGAACATGAAGACCATCGGATAGAGAACCATGCGGTTGTCGAGCTTGCTCTGCTTGAGCCAGACGGCGATGGCAAGGAGCGCCATGGCGGCCAGAAGCTGGTTCGCCGTACCGAAGATCGGCCAGATGGCGAGATAGGAACCCGTGGCGAGATAGGCCGAGCAGGCGAGCGTGATGATCGTAGAAACGTAGGGATTGGCAAGAATGCTCTTGGGCTTGGCACCGGTGCGGGATTCTTCTTCGGTGGTGAAGAGTTCCTGCATGATGAAGCGGCCGAGACGCGTGGCGGTGTCAAGACTCGTCAGAGCGAAGGCGGAAATCGTCAGAGCAACGAATTCGCTGCCGATCGAATACGGAATGCCGATCGCTTCCATGAACTTGCCGTTGGCCTGGGCGAAGATCGAGACCGGGCCCTTGGCCTTAAGGACTTCGAGCAGATTGTCAGGCGAGGTGGCGATGTAGCCGACGCTGATCACGGCGACGATGGCGAGGAAGCCTTCGAGAAGCATGGCGCCGTAGCCGACGAGCTTGGCATCCTTTTCATTGGCGATCTGCTTGGAGCTCGTGCCGGAACCGACGAGCGAGTGGAAGCCGGAAATGGCGCCGCAGGCGACGGTCACGAAGAGCATCGGGAAGAGCCAGTTCATGTTGCCGAGGTCAAAGGCCGTGACGGGCGCGATATTGATGGTCGGCGAATACACGACGATGCCGATGAAGGCGAAGAAGATCATCGCGTAGAGAAGGAAGCTGTTCAGATAGTCGCGCGGCTGAAGAAGAATCCACACGGGCGCGACGGAGGCGATGCCGATGTAGATGATCGTGATGACGAGCCAGGTGTTCTTCGTGAGAACGAGCGGGAACATGTGGCCGAGCGCCATGCAGCCGATCATGGCCGCGACGCCGACGACGGTCGCCACGCCGAGATTGACGCGGAGACGGTAGACGATGAGACCGAAGCAGACGGCCAGCGCGATGAAGAGCATCGAGCTCGTGCCGGCGGCGGGTGAAGCCGCAAAGGTCGAGGCGACAATGTTCGCGAAGGCGGCCACGACAACGAGGAGCGTCACCCAGGCGAAGATCGCGAAGAGCAGCTTGCCGCGGCGGCCGATCGTCGTTTCAATGATCTGGCCGATAGACTGACCGCGGTGGCGGATCGAGGCGACGAGGGAACCGTAGTCCTGGACGCCGCCGAAGAAGATGGAACCGACGAGAATCCACAGCACGACCGGGCCCCAGCCGAAGACGGCTGCGGTAATCGGACCGACGATGGGGCCTGCGCCCGCGATCGAGCTGAAGTGGTGACCGAGAAGAACGGCGGAATTCGTCGGGACATAGTCCACGCCGTCGTTCATTTCCTGTGCGGGGGTTTTGCGGGTGGGATCGATGCCCCACTTTTTCGCGAGCCATGAGCCGTATGTGAGATACGCGCCCAGCAACACGACAGCCGAGACTGCCAACAACAATGTACCGCTCATTGTTCTGCTCCTGATTGTTTGCTTTTAATGATGCGTTGTTAGTGATGAGGGAATGCCGCGGTCAGCCGGTGCAGCCGCAGCGGATAAGCCGAATCTTGGAAATCCAGGAATTCGACGGAGGAATAACGGGCTTGTCATTGAAGCTCCAGAGCGTGGTCTGAAGCTGCTCCTTGCCGAAGGGATTCGAATAGACCTGTTCATTCTCGAGGTCCGCAACCACGAGTCCGATGTCGGCCCAGCCTTTGAGGCCCATGGCGAAACCCACCTGACAGCGGAGTCTGCCGAGATGCGCGGCCGTTTCTTCGGAGACGGCCTGACGCGAAATGAGCGCCGCGGTGTATTCGGTCGACATGGTCTGTTCGCCCGGGCCCTGCTTCTGAGCCCAGCTTCGGAGCGCTGCAAAAACACGGTCGAGGTCTTCGGGCGTGACGCTCTCGCGAACGTCGATGCCGATGAAGCGGTGCGCATTCACCGTATAAAGATTCATCTTCCGGCTGAGAAAATACTTCTCGTCGGTCTGAACAAAATGCGCCCAGCTGCCGAGCAGGCCTTCGAATTCCGCCGGTACGGGCTCGAAGTCGAAGAAGCCGCGCAGGCGCGCCCGAACCTTTTCAAGGTAGGGATGTTCCGTTGTCGGATGTTCAGCAGTCACAGCTCGGACTCCTCTGTGTTTTTACAGGAATATTCGATCATCTTACCGAGACAGCCGAGAAATGCCGCAAAGAGACGCCGACCCTTGAAGCCGCGCAAAGGACACTGGGTCTTTGTCCTAAGACAAAGCGCGTGCCGCGTCAAAGATTGTCAGAAATCTGCCGCATCCCGAGAAACTTCTGTGCCGCAGGCATTGCGCGGCGTCTGCCGGAGAATCCGAGGGAAACCAGTCCTTTTTCCGTCTTCAATTGTCGCCAATAGGCTGCCTCGCATCGGGCCGGCCTTCGTGTCCGGAGGTTCAGCCGATCCGATGAGGCCGCGAAGAACAGACGCGCCGAGCGCCGTGCTGCCGCTACAATCTCCTTCAGCAGCCGCCGGGACGTCCCGAGCGCCGGCGGCGCGGATGATGTTTCAGAAAGGGAGGGCTGTCCGCCATGCAGAATCATTTTGAGCGTCTCGTCGAATCGCTGTCCGCCGATTACGGCGCCGCCGTCAGCCGGTCCGAAGACGGGCTGGACATCACGGTCGAAGCCGGCGCCTTTCTGCTGATGTTCTCCTATCTGGCCGAAGCAGAACAGATGCTCGTCTCCACCTGCGTGGCCGAACTGCCCGCGGAAGGACGGGAGCGTCTCTACTTCAGACTTCTGAACGGACAGTACTTCTTCAGAGAGACGGCGGGCGCGACGCTGGCGGTCGATCCGGAAGAACGCTTCGTCACGCTGCAGCTCGTGCGTCACCTCGCCGGTCTGACGCCGGAGAACTTCCCTCTGCTCGTCGAGCACTTCCTTCAGGCAGCCCTTCTTTGGCGAAACCGGATCGAAGCGGACTCGGAGACTCCGTCCACCTGCGAAGACCGCCCGGCCGACGCCGCCTTCGATCCCCTCGCCATGCTCAGCGTCTGAGGAGCTTCGCCGGCCGCCCGCCTGCAATTTATACTGACGCGTGCCGCGGAAACGTGCGGGAACCCGCGCATCTGCGGCCTGCAGCCCTTTCGGAGTTTTTCCATGCGCAGACTGATTCTTTCACTGGCGCTCTGCGCCGCGCTCGGCGGCGTTCAGGCGGCGGAGACGTTCGAAACCGCCGAAGCCGACGGTGTTTCCGTTCCCTATATCCTGACGAAGGTCTCGGACGCTCCCAAATACGCCGTCGTCCTTTTCCCGGGCGGCGACGGCATCGTCAATCCGCATCTCAATCCTGCCGGCAGACCCGCCTACAAGAAGAAGACCAACTTCCTCGCCCGAGCGAGAAAGCTGCTGGTCGACGCCGACACGGCGGCGGTCTTCACCGACTCGAGTTCCGACCCGAAGCGCTTCAGAGTGCTCGCCGCCGATCTGAAGAACCGCTTTCCCGGCGCGAAGCTCTTTCTGATCAGCACGAGCCGCGGCACCGAATCCTCCATGGCGCTCGCGCCCGAGATCGACGGCCTGGTCGCAGGCATCGTGCACACCTCGTCGGTCAAGGACATCGTCAATTTCGACACGCGCAAACTGAAGAGCCGCCAGCTTATCATCCATCACGACACGGATGAGTGCAGACGCACGCCCTTCTGGGCGGCGAAAAAATCATCCGAGCGATTCGGCACCGAATTCATCGCGTTCACGGGCGGCGTGACAGAGGGAGACGTCTGCCAGCCCTTCGCCTACCACGGCTACAACGGCATTGAAAAGCAGGTGGTCGACGCCATCAGGGAATGGATGGCACGCACCCGCTAAACGGGCTTTCGCGCATGTTCTCCTCGAGGCCGGCTTCAGACCGGCCTTGTTTCGTTTCGGGGGCGGCCCCGCAGTCTGTTTCTCCGGAGCAGCTTTCAGAAAGACGCAGGGCAGATCCGCCTTCGAGCCGGCCGTAAGCGTCTTCCTCCCGAATTCATTTCCCGAAATCCGAGTCTTTCCGGCGGCTCCGCTCCCCATCGCCCGTAAGCACCTCTGCCGCAGGGTGAAGACTTTTTAACATATTCAAATCTATTTGAACGGGATCCGATTGTTCAGCCGCTGATTTTTGCTTGAGTTCAACTTTTCTAGTTGCTACTGCCTAAGCTATCTGACTTGTAGACAGAAGTCTTACCGAGGCGTAACCTCAGAATCCCCCGATTTGATTCCCTTGTTTTTACAGAAGAAGGATTATGTCTTTCATCCTGGCTTTCAGCCCCCTGCTTGTGGTGCTCGTGGGCATCCTTTATTTCAAGAAACCGGCCATGAAGGTGGCGCCGATGGCGCTCCTCTGGACGATGGTTCTTGCCTTTACCTACTTCAACGTGAAGGGGCTTTCCTTTGCCGAGAACGTCGACATTCTTGACGGTCTGCTTTGGAAGGGCACGAAGGAAGGTCTGAAGATCGTGTGGATGGTCTTCGGCGCCTTCGTCATTCTCAACATTCTTCGCGAAACGGGCGCCATCGAGGACGTCAAGCACACGATTGCCAAGATTTCCGACGACCGCCGCGTTCAGGTCATCATCATCGGCCTGATGCTTCCGATCTTCCTTGAAGGCGCTGCCGGCGCCGGCGCGCCCGCCGCCATTGCCGCGCCCTTCCTCGTCGCCCTCGGCGTCAATCCCGTCACCGCCATCGTGATCGCCCTGATGGGCGACGCCACGCCCTGCTCCTGGGGCGGCGCCGGTCTCACGACGATCGTGGGCGGCGGCGCTCTGACGAACGCCGGCATTTCGACGGTGGATCTCAACAGCTCGATGGTCGGCCGCATTCATATGTTCGGCGCCATGGTGATTCCGTTCCTCATGATCGCGATCGCCTACGGCCGCAAGGGCTTCAAGAACGCCATCCCCTTCCTCCTCTTTGCCGGCGTCGAAACGGGTCTCTGGATGTTCGTGCTCTCCAACTTCGTGGGCGCCGAAGTCACCTCGATGGGCACGGGTCTTCTCTCCATCATCACGGTCATCGTCTACCTGAAGGTGGTCGGCATCAACACGCCCGAAGAATACCGCTACGTGTTCAAGAGTGAAAACGGCGAAAAGTATTCCGCCTGGCGCGCGCTCAGCCCGTACATCTACATGCTCCTTCTCCTTCCGACGATCCGCTACGGCGTGCCCGCGCTCGTGCCCAACGGCTTCAAGCTGATGTGCACCTTCGGCTACATCGTCTGGGTCGACGCGGTCATCATGGTCTGCGGCATTCTCGGCGCCTTCACGCTCGGCGTGAGCTTCAGGCAGCTCATGGAGATCTACAACAAGACGAGCCGCAGCATCATGCCCGTCCTTCTGACGATGGGCAGCCTCCTGATCGTGGCCTACATCATGCAGTCGCCGACGACCGGCATGATCCAGCTCCTCGCACACGACCTCGCCGACGTCGCCGGCGTCTTCTATCCGGCCGCCGCGGTGCTGATCGGTTCGGGCGGCGCCTTCGTGACCGGCACGGGCCTCGGCTCCAACATCATGTTCGCCGACATGCACATTCATGCGGCCCAGGCGCTCGGCGCCAACCCGATCACGGTCTTCGCAGGTCAGAACGCCGGCGCCTCGCTCGGCAACCTCATCTGCCCGAACAACACCGTTGCCGCCTGCGCCACAGTCGGTCAGGTGCACAAGGAACACGAAGTGCTGCGCGAGACGGTTCTCGTCTTCAGTGTTATCCTTCTCATCTACATGTCGCTCAGCATGCTCTATACCTACGTTCTGTTCCCCACTTTCGGAATGAACTGATTTTCCTGAACGGAGTTAAACCATCATGAACAAGAAGAGAAAAGTCGGCATCATCGGTCTCGGTCACGTCGGTGCCCACGTCGCCTACACGCTCTGCGTGCGCGGCATCGCCGATGAGCTGGTTCTCGTTGACAAGAATGAAAAGAAGCTCGCCAGCGAATGTCAGGACCTGCGCGACGCCGTTGCCTATCATCCGCACCGCGTCACGATTACGGCCGGCGACTTCGCGGACCTCGGCGACTGCGACATCGTCGTCAACAGCGTCGGCAAGATCGAACTTCTCAAGACGCTCGACCGTCTGACCGAAATGGACTTCACGATCGCCCAGGTCCGTGAATTCGCGCCGAAGGTGAAGGCGAGCGGCTTCAAGGGCGTGTTCCTCAACATCACGAATCCGTGCGACATCGTCGCGCGCGAAGCCGCCCTCCTCCTCGGTCTTCCGAAGGGCCGCGTTTTCGGCACCGGCACGGGTCTCGACACCTCCCGTCTGCTCTCCGCTCTTTCCCGCCAGACCGGCATCGACCACAAGTCGATCGTCTGCTACATGATGGGCGAACACGGCGCCAAGCAGTTCGCGCCCTGGTCCGCCGTGAGCTTCCACGGCATGCCGCTCGACGAGTGGGCCAAGACCGACGAACGCTTCCGCTTCGACCGTCCGGCTCTGCAGAAGGAAGCCATCGGCGGCGGCTGGGTCACGTACTCCGGCAAGGGCTGCACCGAATACGGCATCGCCAATACGGCTGCCTTCATGATCGACGCGATCTTCCGCGATGAAAAGGTCATTCTTCCGGCCACGATGGAACTCGACGGCGAATACGGCGAAACCGGCCTCTTCGCCGGCGTTCCCTGCCTCATCGGCAAGGACGGCGTGGAAAAGGTCATCGAAATCCCGCTCACCGCCGAAGAAAAGCAGACCTTCCATGAATGCTGCGAAGGCATCCGCAAGAACATGGAACACCTGAAGGACATCCCGTAAGCGCTGTCTCTCAGACGACTCCAATCGTTCTCATGCCGGCCCGTTCACCGAACGAGCCGGCATTTTTGTCTTCAGATGAGGCCCATCAAATCGGGATGTCCGCAGCCTTTTTACGGCGCGGACCGCATTGATTTTCCGGTACTCGGCGAAGATTTCGTCGACTGGCGGATGCGCCCAAACGCGGCAGAAAAAAGCGGCCCGACACGTTCGGAACGGCGTGCGCCTCTCTGTTCCGCTCAGGCTTTCGAAACCGTTTTCTCCGCCGATCCGGCGGGCTGTTTGAGCAGCAGCGCCGACAGCGCGGCAAGCGCCGAGAGGCCGACGATGAGCCCCATCGTGGCGGCGATGCCGTGAATGTCGCCGTACCAGCCGAGGGCCGGCGCAACGATGCCGCCCGCGCTGAAGGAAATGCCGAGCGTCACCCCGGACGCAAAGCCCACGCTCTTTGAAAGATAGGTCTGGCCGAGCACGACGAAGGGCGAATAGGAAATGTTGAAGGCCAGACTGATCGGTATCAGCATCGCATAGACCCAGATCAGGCTTTCCGGGAATACGGCGAGTGCGGTCGCCGGAACCAGCAGCAGACTGCCGACGAGAATCATCCTCACGCAGCCGAATCGGTCGGCAAGCGGACCGCCGAAGAAGGTGCAGATGATGCCCGCGAACGAAATCACCGAAATCGCCGCGCTCGCCGCCGAAGGCGACGCACCGAGACCGTGGATGCAGTAAAGCGGCAGGAAGCTCAGAACGCCGGTGTAGCAGATCGAACGAAGCACGATGAAGACGGTGAGCAGTCCGAAGGAGTGCCAGTCGTTGCCGCCCGTGCCCGCCGCGGGCGCCTTCTTCGCCTGAACGGACTGAGGCGCAACGGCCGGCGTCATGCGCGGACCGTAAATGAGAAGCGGGATGCCGATCAGGAGCGAGCAGACCCCGTAGAAGGCAAGCCCCTTCAGACCGAAGGCCGTGATGAGCGCCGCGGCGAGCAGAGGACCGACGCCGAAGCCGCCGTTGCCGCCTACGGAAAAGACGCTGATGCCCGTGCCGCGCTTTTCACCGGAAATGAGATTGGTGAGCTTGGCGGCCTGCGGATGAAAGACCGCGCTGCCGACGCCCGACAGAATGACCGCCGCGAAGATGGCCCAGTAGTTCTCGAGAAAGCCCACTGCGCCGAAGGAGAGTCCCGTCAGCAGCAGGCCGCCTCCCATGAACAGGTTCTTCGAGGAACGGTCGGCAAGCCAGCCGAAGACCGGCTGCACGACGGTCGAAAGGCACGACGACGCAAACATCAGCCCCGCCACGTCCCGGTAGTCGAAGCCGTAGGCCGCGATCAGAAAAGGGAGCACCGCAGGAAGGGAGCCGAGGTTGAGGTCGGTAAAGAAATGAGCGGCGGAAAGAATGCCGAGCTTGCTGTGATTCATAGGAAAGTTCCTCGTCGGAATCTTAATTATGCACCGCCGTTCATAAGCCGCGCAGCCGGTCTCTTAGTTCGCAGGATATAAAGCGTCCGCACTCCGGCGGGAATGCGGACGCTTTTTCCTGTCTTGCCGCTTCCTGCGAAACGGCCATCCCGGATCAGGCCTTGGCCGTTCCGAAGAATTTTTCAATGGAGCCGATCACTTCGACCGTGTGCGCCTTGGGCTTCGTGACAAGGCTCACGCCCACGAAGAGGATCAGCGCAAGCATCATCGAGCAGAAGCCCGAGCTGAAGCCGAACGGATGGAACTTCACGAAGAAGGTGGTCGTCACCATCATGATTTCGCCTGCGGCAATGGAAATCACCGCTGCCGCTTCGGTCGCGCGCTTCCAGTAGAGACCGCCGATCACGGCCGGCACCAGAACGCCCACGCCGGCGGTCGAGAGAACCAGCAGGTCGGCTAGCGCGGCCGGCTTCACGAGCGCGAAGACCACGGAAACAAAGCCGATGATGAGCACGCCGATGCGGGCCGCCTTGTACATCGTGTTTTCATCAGCCTTGCGGTTGATGTAGCGCTTGTAGATGTCGGTCGACACCATAGAGGCCGTCGCATGGAGCTGGCTGTCGCCCGTCGACATGGCCGCCGCGAGCGCGCCGCTGATGATGAGTGCTGCGAAGGCGGTCGGCGTGTACTTGAGCAGAAGTTCGGGGAACACCGTGTCGGGCGCCGCGAGTTCGGGCATCAGCAGTCTGCCGATGAAGCCGATGCACGGCGTGAAGATGTAGATCGACGTCAGATAGATCGACGAGAAGACGGCCGACCACTTCATCACGCGCAGGCTCTTGCCCGCGAAGAAGCGCAGCGTCACCTGCGGGAAGACCATCACGCCGAAGGTGATCACCACCCAGCGGGAGATCCAGTCCGCCGCCGTCACGACGCCGTTGGGGCCGGGCATCGTAAAGAGCGCCGGGCAGTTGTCGAACGCCGCCTGATAGGCTGCCGCCACAGACGGGAAGTTCTCGCGGATCACCCAGAAGCTGCCGCCGATCAGACCGACGAACATGAAGACGCCCTGCGCCGCGTCGGTGATGGCCACGCCCTTCATGCCGCCGAGCCACACCAGAATGATCATGATGAGGAAGAAGAGCACCGCGCCCGCCGTGTAGGAGAGCATGCCGCCCGAAACGGTCTGGAAGATGTAGCTGCAGCCGATGGCCTGAATGGCCACGTACGGAATCGTGAAGACCATCGTGATGAGCGTCACAAGGATGCCCACCGTCTTCGACTGATAGAGATCCGTCACGTAGTCGGCGAGCGACATGTAGCCGTAGCGCTTGCCGAGGAACCAGAGCCTTCTGCCCCAGAGCCAGAAGAGCACGCCCGGGAGCACGGTCCAGAGACCGTTCACCCACCAGCCGATGCCGTTTTTGTAGACGAAGCCGCCCGCGCCCATGAAGGCATAGGCGCTGTGATAGGTCGCCGAGAAGGTGAGCGTCAGAATGAAGATGCCGAATCCGCCGCCCGTGGCGAAGTCGCGGATGTTCTTCTGGTCGCGACGGCTGGCGTACCAGGCAATGCCGAGCAGAACGAGAACGTAGACAGCAAGAATGAAAAGACCGATGTTCATGATGCGCCTCCCCGTCAGATATCGTGACCGACCTGTTCAATGGGGCTGTCGTCCTGACGGCAGTCCCATTCAGGGAGATAAAGCGCTGCGAGCACGAAGTCCGCGATCATGACCGCAAACCAGAATTCGAGCCACAGAAACATCGAGGGCCATCCGAAGAGGATCGGATTGTCGCGGCACCAGTCGTTGACCCAGTAGACGACCGGCGGATTCACCATGACGATGGCAAAAAGAAGGACGATAAAGAACCAGCGCTTGTTCATGACCGGCTCCTTTTAAAGAAAGCGGAATTGAAACGGGCGTCAGCCGGCTTCCTGAAGCATGCGGATGACGGCGACGAGATTCTTCACGAGATGCTCGTGATAGATCCGTCCCTTTTCAGGGTCGGACTTCGTGGGTTCGCCCGCTGTACCGCCCGCTATCTCGGCGTTCTTCCTGGCATGCTCGAGGGTGCTCGGCACATAGCAGAGCGTGTCGTGCGTAAAGCAGGGATCGACCGAGAACAGCGGCGTCTCCTTGATGGGATTGTCCTTTGCCCTTTCCAGATGGCAGAGTTCGGGATAGCGGCAGAGCATGTGCGAGGATTCGACTTCCTCGGCGTGGCCCACGGGACCGAAGCCGAGCTTGCCGACGATGTCCTTGCTCATGTACGCCGGGTCGTAGATCTTGACGGTGACGCCGAGCTCGCGCTGGGCGCGTTCCGCGCAGATCTGCATCCAGATGATGTTGACGATTCGGTGGCCGTTGATGAGGATGATCTTCTTCAGACCGTGGGCGGCCACGGATTTGATGATGTCGTACGTCAGATCGGCGAGCACTTCGGGTCTGATCGTGATCGTGCCGGGACGAACCATGTGATGCGGACTCCATCCGAACCACACGGGCGGCGTCACGACGGCGCCGGTCTGCTCGGCAGCATCCTCGGCCAGCGTGATCGCCACGTAGCTGTCGGTGCCGAGCGGCAGATGGTAGCCGTGCTGCTCGACGCTCCCGACCGGGATGATCGCCACGCCGCCGCTCGCCTCAATCGCCTTGGCGGCATCTTCCCACGTCTTGTCCTGAAGCCAGCAGCTCATCATGTCCTCCTGAAGGGCCTGCCCGCCGCACCCGCGGGATACGGCGGCAAAAAAACCGTTACTTGTTCCGAGAATAGCAATTTCGCCGAATATTTCCTTTGAAATTCTTCGGAGAACTGATTTA
>JAGBFJ010000004.1 GCA_017936545.1 Sutterella sp. | reverse complement strand
TGATGGACCTCATCGTGCAGTTCTCGCCCTCGATTCTGACGGTCTGCGCGCTCAACATCGTGCTCGTGACGGCGATGATCTTCGTCTTCCGCGACTATAAGAAGCCGGGCCCCGACGGCGTGTCCGCCTTCGCCGTGGAATCCGCCGAACACTGGAAGCTTCCCGAAAAGGCCAATCTGCTGATGTCGGTCGCCCCGATTCTGCCGGTCGTGCTCCTTTTCCTCGGCGCAACCTGCATTCCGGCCATCCGCATGACGATTCCCGCCGCGATGCTGATCGGCACGATCTTCGCGATCGTCGTCACGCGCTCGAACCCGGCGGTCGTCACGAAGGAATTCTTCGGCGGCATGGGCAAGGGCTACGCCAACATCATGGGCATCATCATCGCCGCCGGTACGTTCGCGGGCGGCCTTCAGGCGGCGGGCGTCATTGATTCGCTCATCGACACACTCAAGCACTCGAACGACATCGCGCGCTATGCGGCCAACTTCGGGCCCTTCGTGATGGGCGTTCTGACGGGGTCGGGCGACGCCGCCGGCCATGCCTTCAATCAGGCCGTTACGCCGCACGCGACGCAGTTCGGCATGGACATCGCAAGCCTCGGCATGGTGGCCGCGCTTTCGGGCGCGCTCGGACGCATGTGCTCGCCGCTTGCCGGCGCAACGATCGTCGTGGCCGGCATGACGCGCCTCACGCCCTTCGACATCTCCAAGCGCATGGCGATTCCGATGCTGATTCAGCTCGTGCTGCTCGGCTTCATCTTCCATCTCTGAGGAGGGACTCCGTCATGACCGAACATACCGCTGACTACGTCGAAGGCATGGTGGCCGACCGCCGCCGTCTGCACCGCCGTCCCGAAGAGGGCTGGCTGGAATTCGAAACCACGTACTTCATCGCCGAACGGCTGCGCTCGCTCGGCTTCGAGGTGCGGCTCGGCACGGACGTCATCTGTCCCGAGGCCGTCATGGGGCGTGATCCCGCCGCTGTCGAAAAGGCGATGGAACGGGCCCGCGCCGCCGGCGTGCCGCAGGACTTTCTGGATGAAACGAAGGGCTTCACCGGGTGCGCAGGCATTCTCAGCACGGGCCGCCCCGGCCCGGTGACGGCCCTTCGCTTCGACATCGACTGTCTCCCGATTGCGGAGACGGACGATCCGGATCATGAACCCAACCGCGAGCACTACGCCTCCGAAGTGCCGGGACTTTCGCATGCCTGCGGGCACGACGGCCACACGGCGGTCGGTCTGGGCACGGCGCGCTGGGCGAGCGAGAACGCGGACCGGCTCACGGGCACGGTGAAGCTTCTCTTCCAGCCGGCCGAGGAGGGCGTTCGCGGGGCAGCGGCCATGGCCGCGTCGGGCATCGTCGACGACGTCGACTGGTTCGCGGGCGCGCATGTCGGCTGCGGCGCCGCGCCCGGTCAGGTCGGCGTCTCGCACGAGGGCTATCTCGCGACGACCAAGTTCGATCTGGAGTACTTCGGCACGCCCTGCGCGGCGGGCAGCCCCGAAAACGGACACAGCGCGCTCATGTGCGCCTGCGCGACCGTCATGACGCTCGGCTCGCTTCCGGGCCACTCGAAGGGCATCACCCGCGTTCAGATCGGCCGGATCGTGTCGGGCACGGGCAGAAACATCGTGGCGGGCCATGCCTTTCTCGCGCTTGAAGTTCGCGGTGAGACGACGGAAATCAACGACTACATGGCGAAAAACGTCGAGACGACCGTGAAGGGCATGGCGGCCGCCTACGAGGTGGACTACCGGCTCACTCGCATGGGCGAGGCTGTTACGTACAAGGGCGACGAGGAAGCGGTTGAACTCGTGAAGGACGCGGCCCGGCACGCCGAGGGCGTGACGAGCGTGGTCGACATGAACGCCAAGGTCGGCAGCGAAGACTGCACGATGCTGATCCGGCGCATCCAGGCGCACGGCGGCAAATGCGCGTTCTTCTATTTCGGCTGCCGCCATCACGGCCATCACAAGCCGGACTTCGACATTCAGGACCGGACGACGCTCCCGGTCGGATGGGGCGTCTTTACGGGCTTCATCGAGAGAACCAACGGGCGAAAGGCCTGATGACGGAGCGGGCGGTCCTGAGGGGCCGCCCGTTTTCGTCCGGGTCCGACGCCGCTTGTCTGCCGTGAGCGCCGGGCCCGCTAGAATGTCGGTGTTCGTCACGGATTTACGAAGCCATGCTCAATCAGACTTCCCTTCGCCCGGAACTGCGTTTTGACTCGACCTATACGGCGGTCGGCTCGGCCGCCTACGAAGCCGCCGTCGGCCGCATTCGTCTTTATGCCGCCGCGCTGTCCCGCACGGACGCCGAAGCGCTCTGCGGCGAAGCGCTCGAGACCGAAATCGATCGCTGCGGCAAGGCCTTCGACGAACTCGATTCGCTGCTTGCCTTCGTGCGGCTTTCCGAAACCGTCGACGACGTGAGCAGCCGTCCCGAAGAGGCGGGCGAGGTGCTCCACGGCCTCCTTCAGCAGCTGCTGCGCGCAAGCGGTCCTCTCGTGAGGAGAACGGCACGGGCGGCGGCCGCGAATCCCGGGAGCAGAATGCTGACTGCGGCCGATCATGCCTTCGGGCGGATTCATCATGCCTGGCTTCAGAGCGTCGGCGAAGAGCTTCGCGACTTCATTCAGTCGATGCGCGTCACCTGCTTCTGGCCGCTCACGGCCTCCTACGAGCATCTGCTGCGGCTTCTCACGCCTGAAGTCCGAACCGAAGAGGGCCTGACAAGGCGTCTTTCCTTCGCACAGTGTCTCATTCAGTTCCGCTCGACGCCGGAGCGCGAGATGCGGCGGCGGATTTTCGAGGGACTCAACCGTCAGGCCGCCGTGCTCGCCCCGTCCTTTGCCGACCTTCTCAACAGCATCGAAGGCGTGCGGCTTCTGATGTACCGTCATACCGGCGCTGATTTCCGGCGTACGCCCTTTGCTCATGCCGACGTGTCGTTCGCCGCCTGGGAGGCGATGAGACGAGTGCTGAGGCGGCATCTGCCCGAGATCCGAAGGACTGTGTCGGAGCGCGCTCAGGCGTTCGGGCCGCGGAAGATGCAGCCCTATGATCTCCTCGCCGGCGCGCCGTTTGCGAAAAAGCGCCTGATGACGCCCGCGCAGGCGCTTGCCTTCTGCGCCGAAGCGGGGAGCGCCGTGTCGCCCGATTTCGAAGCCTTCGTCTTCAGGCTGGCCGAGGAGCGCTCGATTGAAATGCGGGCCTCCTTCACGCGGACGGGCGAAGCCTACAGCGTGCCGCTCGGCGTCTTCGGCCGGGTCTGCATGGTGAGTCCCTTCGCCAACGACATCGAATCCGCGCTGGTGCTTTCAAGAGTGCTCGGCGAAGCCTGGGTGCAGAAGACGCTGCTCGCGCTTCCGAGATTCGAACGCGAGGTCTCGCCGCTCGTCACGGCCGCGGCGGGCGCGCTTCACGAGACGCTCGCCAGACGGTGCTGGCTTCGGAAGGCCGGCCCGCAGAGCCGGGCCGAAGTCGTCTGGCACCATCAGAGAGCGCTCGCCACGGCGCTTCTCAACTGGAGCGTGCGAACGGACTTCGAAATGCGCTTTCTTGAGGAGAGAGCCTCGGGCATCGTCGGCGTGCGGCGCATCAAGACCCTGCTCGCCTCGGCCTGGCAGGACTGGTACGGCGACACGACGGAAGCGCCCGACGGTTCGCTCTGGATCACCCAGAAGCATTTCTACGATACGCACCGCTTCATGGCTCCCGCGGTCGACGCGATGGGCTGTCTGCTCTCGCATCTGCTCGCCGACCGGCTGACGGCGGAGCCCGAGCGCTTTCCGGCGGCTTACGAGGCTTTTCTTCTCGCGTCGGGCCGCTCGGGCGCGGATGCGCTCTTTCGGGAACAGTTCGGTCTCACGCTCGCCGACGAGGCGGTCTGGGAGCATGCGCTCGAGAGCGCGCTTCGCCCGTTCGAACCGGCCTCGGGAAGCTGAGCGGCCTCGAGGGAGGGAAGGTCAGCCGGGCAGCTGTTCTGTGCGGCGCAGCGTCTCCGCGAGCTGCTGCGCATAGGGCGCCCGGCGGGCTTTGAACACATCGGCGAGGGCATGGTAGTACCAGAGCGTGCCTTCCTTGCGGGCCGTGAAGCGCTGATAGACCTCGTCGCCGATGCAGACGGCGTCGCGGAAGATGTCGGTTAGGTTGCTGAGCTTGTCGGCGCAGAGCACGAGAATCGCTTCGTCGGGGACGGCCTGCGGATCGGCCATGCGGGCGAGATGCGCGAGCTTTCTGTCTTTCCACGGCTGCTTTTTCGCGCCGGGCACGGCGACTTCGTCCGTGCAGGCGAGCACCAGTTCGAGCACGTCTTCGCCGACCTCGCTGCGGATCGGTTCGAGCCACGCTTCTCCGCCGTCCTCCGCCGCATCATGCAGCAGCGCGGCGCAGGCCTGACGCTCATTGCCGCCGCGGGCGATGACCAGCCTGCAGACATCGAGCGGATGCACGATGTAGGGAATGTCGGTGCCCGTGCGCTTCTGTCCGTCGTGAACGCGCAGGGCGAGGGCGAAGGCCCGGGAAAGTCGGTCGGAAAAGTGCTGCAAGTGAAATCTCCCTGTCAATCTTTTCATTATGACGCTTTCGGCCGACGGGCGTACGCTTTCGGCCGTCATCGGATGACGCCCGGATGATGAAAAGACGTCGCTCATTAATTGAAACGGGATCCGCAAAACAGCGGCCGAGGTGCGGCATCCCGGCTTCGGGCGACCGCTCATCCGAAGAAAAGCGAACGGCCGGAGCAGGCGAAGCGAATCGGAAATGCCGCCCGGCAGTGCGCATGATCGTCTGCGGTGCAGAGAAATACGGCGATGCCGTCTGTCGGCCGAAGATGAGCCGGAAGAATCACGGCGGTTCGCGGGCGGTTCGGAGGCGGGCGGATTCAGAGGCCCATGGCCGTCATCCTGAAATCATGGAAGCGGATACGAACATTCCAGTGATACAATAGGCTGCGAAAGAAACTTCTGTGAGGAAACGTGATGACTGAAAATCTTCCGAAGGCCGCCGAACAGAAAAAGCGCGGCCGGCCCGTCAAGGCCGATGGGTTCATCAGCAAGGTGCAGGTGCGCGTGTCGGACCGTACGGCTGAAATCTGTCGCCGGCTCGGGGGCTCTGCCTTCGTGCGCGGCGTGCTTGATCAGATCGCCGACGAGTACGACCGTCTCGACGGCGAGCGCCGTGAGGCATCGGGTCTTCCCGAGGGTTTCTGCCGGCGCGTCGCCGAAGAGTCCGTGCAGATTCCCTTTGCCGAAGCGTCCGTGTCCTGCGGCTTTCCCGACTCGGCGTTTGATGCGCGCGTCGAGCCGTTTTCGCTTCACAGCTATCTGGTCTACAACGTCCACGACACGTATGCGGTGGAGGCGCGCGGCGACTCCATGGCCGACGCGGGGATCCGCGAGGGCGACATGCTGGTGCTCGACCGCTCGATGCGTCCCCGGAACGGCGACATCGTGCTTGCGCTGCTGCACGGGGACATGACGCTCAAGCGGCTTCGATACGATCGCTCGGGCCGGCCCGAGCTGCATCCGGAGAATGCGGCGGCCGACTATCCGGTGATCAGACCGACCGAGCACGACGATTTTTCCGTGCAGGGCGTGCTGACCGGCATTCTGAGACGCTATGCCTGAGGGGGCGGCCATGACGACGCTGTCATCCGGCGGATGCCGGCAGCTGCGCGCGGCGCGTCCCGCGCATGAGGAACCCTGCGTGACGGTGCCGGCGGTACTGGAAAAAGCGCCCTGCGGCTTTCCGTCGCCGGCGATGGACTATCAGACCGAAGACATCAGCGTGACGGATCTCTTCGCGCCCCGGCGCGAAGCGACCTACATCATTCGGTGCCGGGGCGACTCGATGGCGGACGCCGGCATCGAGGAGGGCGACTGGCTCTTCGTCGACCGTTCGGTGAGGCCGCGCGAGGGACACATCGTGCTTGCCTGGATCGACGGCGACTTCACGGTGAAGCGCCTGCGCTTTGAAAACGGCCGGCCGGTGCTCTGCCCGGAAAATGCGGCGGCGGACTATCCGGTGCTGCGGCCCGCCGATCTGGACAGCTTCTGGATCGAAGGCGTGGTGATCAGCTCCGGGAGACGCTACCGCGTCTGAGAACGGGCGGGACGGAAAAGTCATGCATACGGTGCTCCATACCGACATGAACAAGTTCTACGCGAGCTGCGAGCGGGCTTTCCGGCCAGACCTGCGCGGGCGTCCCGTCGTCGTGCTCTCCAACACTGACGGCTGCGTCGTGGCGCTCACCGCGGAAGCGAAGGCGCTCGGCATCCGCCGCGGCGTGCCGTACTTTCTGATCCGGGAGCTCGCGCAAAAGCACGGCGTTGCGGTGCTCTCCTCGAACTACGAGCTCTATCAGTCGATGTCGGACCGCATCGCCGCCGTCATCGGGCGGCAGGTGCCGGTGATGGAGCGCTATTCGATCGACGAGATCTTTGCGGATCTCACCGGCATCTCGGGAGACATGACGGCGCTCGCCCGGCGGATCCGCGAACAGGTGTTCGACTGGACCCGCATTCCGTCCTGCGCCGGGATTGCGCCCACCAAGACGCTGGCGAAGCTCTGCGACCATTTCGCCAAGACCTACGATGCGTTCGGCGGGGTCGTCAGCTGGTTCGATCTGACGCCCGCCCGGCAGGCGAAGGCGCTCGCGGCGACGCCCGTCTCGGAGATCTGGGGCGTCGGACCGAAAACGGCCGCCAAACTGGCGGACCGGCGCGTGCGCACGGCGGCAGATTTCGTGCAGCTCTCCTCGCCCGCGGTGAGACGGATCGGCGGCTCGGTGCTGGTCGCCACCTGGGCGGAACTGCAGGGCGACTTCTGCATTCCGCTCGAAATCAAGCCGAAGACCCGGCTGCAGATCTGCCGTTCGCGAAGCTTCGGCGAAGCCTGCTCGCATCCCGACGACATCCGCTCGGCCGTCTGCACGCATGTCGCCGAGGCCTGCCGCGTCATGCGGCGTGAAGGCCTGAAGGCGGGCCGTCTGACGGTCTTCTACTACACCAATATCTTCAGAGAGGACCTGCCGCAGCATGCCGTCGAAGTTTCGGAGACGGTTGCGCATCCGTCCGCCGATACGTTTTTGTTTGCGGGACTGGCCGACAGACTGATCGGCCGCACCTTCCGGACGGGGTTCGCCTATAAAAAGGCGGGCGTGATCTTCTCGGAGCTCACGGACGCCGATGCGCCGGACACGCCGGATCTCTTCGGCGACGGCGGCGAAGCGCAGCGCCGGCGCAGCGAGGCGCTGATGAAGACCATTGACGGACTCGCCGAGCGCTACGGGAAGAACTTCGTGGAACCCGGCGCAGCGCGCCTTTCGACAGCCTGGATCATGAAGCGCGACAGGCTCTCGCCCTGCTATACGACAAGGCTTGAGGACGTCATCACGGCTGGGTGACGGCTCGGCCGGACATCACCAGATCAGCTTGTGCCCCGATGCGGCGAGCACGCCCGCGGCCTTCGGGAAGTCGTCTTCCTTCGTGAGGATGTAGTCGGTGTTGTAGGTCGAGACAGCAAAGATCGGAATGCCGTTGCGAGCCAGCACGGCGGAAAGCTCGGCGAGAATGCCGGTGAGCGAAAAGTCGAGCGGGCCTTCAACGCGGAAGGCCTGCCAGCCGTCTTCTCGTGCGAGCGTATTGCCGGGAACGTCTTCGGTCAGACAGACAAGCGAGCGCTCTTCATCGGTCTTGCCGATGAAGCAGAACTCGGACTCGAGTCTGACCTGAGAAAAGTCCGCCACCCGGCAGACGGAAAAGGCATGAGGCAGGATGCGAAGCTGCATAGGAGGGCGCGGACAGGCGGCGGGAAGGCCGGCCGATCCGGATGATGGTTTGAAGTTTGTGCAGCGGACTCGTCCGGTCCGCTATTTCCGTCAAGGATAGCGAAATCCGAGGATGCTGTCGAACCTTGCGGACGCCGTGACGGACTGTGTGTCCGAGGCATGCGCGCTGTTCTGAGTCCTTGCCGCGTGCCTGATCCGTCGGCCGAAAATTTGCGGAAACACCGGAGAGTGCGCACACGGACGACAATAGTCTCGGGAAGGCGGGCACAGGAACGGTGCTTTGGCCGAGTCGGAAACACGCAGTACGGAGGATGCCGTGTCGGGAAAATTCATCGCAGTCTGTCTGATCGGCGGCATGCTCTGCAGCGCCGTCTCAGAAGCGTTCGGAATCGGCTTCGTCATCGTGTCCGTATTGCTCTGGAACCTATTCAAGTGGATGCTGACTCCGGGCAGGCGCACAGACGACGCCGGCACGGCGGCTGTTCCTTCCGGGAAGCCGCCTGCCGGACAAAACGTCCCGGACGGGACGATCTCCTTTCCTGTGAGGAACCGGGCCGGGAGACGGCCCCGTGCGGCGATCCGCAAAAGCGTGCCGAAGGCGGCGCTAGTGCTGGCTCCGCGCTCGGCCGATGAGATCGTCGGCCTGCCGCCCGGCAAGTTCGTGCGCTGCAGGCGTGAGCAGCTGGCCTATCGCTTCCGCTCGCCCTGGATGCTTGCCGCATCGTCTCGCGATCTCTCGGTGTTTCTGTTCGGCCTCGGACTCTGGAATGCGCTCAGGGCGAAGCCGGGCGGTGAGGCGCAGCGTCTGATCAGTCATTCTGAAGCAGATGGGAACTGCTTTTGGGAATACCTGGCGGACGACTGCCTGCAGTCGGACTGTGAGGCCTGTTTTGAGACGCTTGTTTCCGTTCTCGGTTCCGAGGCGCTTGCTGCGGAATATGTCATGAGCGAAGGCGGCGGACTGACCTCACTGAAAGACAGAAGTCCGGTACGGCTCGCCAAGGAGGCCGCGGTGTGGGCTGATGCGTCGCTCGAAGGGCTTCCTCGGGAAGCCTGGGCGCTGCCTCTGACCGCCATCGGCATTTCGGCGGCTGCGGACATGCTCTTCTGGGAGCAGGACGGCGGATACGCTGCCGGCGGCATGACCGGTTTTGAGGAAGCGTTTGTTGAAGGCTCCGTATCGGATGAGGCCGGATCGTATTCAGACGGCGATGACGGTTTCGGATCCTCATACGGCGGCGCCGGCGATGCGGATTTCTCGGCCGGCGGCGGTTTCGATTCAGACGGAGGATTCGGCGGCTTCGGAAGTTTCGGCGGTGACGGCGGTTTCGGAGGATTCGGTTAGGGTCCTGCTGCCGACGGACAGCAGGCTCGCGAATGCAGGCCGCCCTCGTAAGACCGAATACAAGAGGGCGGCATATGTCTGTAATTCAACGTATCCCGACCTAGGGGAACGGCATTTCAGATATCCCGATAGGGTCTGAAAAAGCATAAGGCGTTTCAGAGATCGTTCGGCAGGCTGTCCGTTTCCTGTTCCAACTGTTCGCAGGTGAGGGATGCGGCTGCCCGAAGGCGGGTCTGAGGTTTCGCCGGCGATTCGGCGTTATGCAGTCTCAGAAAGCGCCGGCCGGCTGGCGTCAGAAGCCATCGGACGTCGCCGTGCATCAGCTCGCTGATGCCTGCGGCATCGCCGGCATCGTAAAAGAGCTGAAGCAGAACGTCGGTTTCCTCTCCGTCTTCGCGCTCCCGCCAGTAATCAAAAACCATGTCTCTGCCGCCCTCATAGGATTCAGGTTCCAGATCGGCAAATTCGGGCAGATCGACGGTATAGTCGGCGACGACTTCGAAACGGTAGCGTCCGCCGCCCAGACTGGTAACGACATGGCGGTATTCGTTCCCGTAAAAATCGATGTGCGACTTCCTGATCGGCCGATCCCCAGGCAAAAACCGAAAATCCGCCGCCGCCCGGCATGTCGGCTTCGACGCGGAAACTCTCGACGGTAAGCCCGATTTTCGTCAGGAAATCTTCGATTTCATAGTCGTCGAGGCCGCATCGGCGGGCGCGCCGGACCGCATCGCCGAGCCAGGGCACGAATTCGCTGAAGAAGCCTTCGATGCCGACGGCCAGCAGGACTGAGCCCTCTGCATCTGCTCCTCCGAGTGACGGGTGTCGGCGGCAGAAGGTCTGAAAACTCCAATCTGCCGCCGGACCGGGCAAAGCCTTTCAGTCGTCAGATAAGAGGAATCTCGTCGCCGGACGGTTCCCACACGCGATCGGTGTCCGCATAATAAAAAGCCAGTGCAACGTCATCCCGAATCAGTGAGACGACAGCATGCTGCTCGCTTTCGGTCAGCACGACGTCGGCGCTTTCGCCGCGTCGGATGCGTTCGATCTTGGATGCCGGAATGCTGATTGCGCTTCGCTCGTCCATGAAGTCCGGAGAGATGCCGTTGCGTTCGTCGACGATGTCGGCCGAAGACGGCAGGTCCAACGCTTTTTCGCAGACAGCGCCTTCGTCAATGCGATAGACGATGAAGGACGGCAGAGACGTGCCGCGGATCAGTTCGCCGGCATCGCTGCTCATCTGACTGAAGAGCCAGCTGAGCGCATCCTTTTCTTCGCAGTCATAGTCGGGCGGCGTCTGAAGCTGGCCGAAGACGGGGGCATGCTTTTGAAAGAAAGCAGAGTCCCGGACAAACGGAGCTTCGGTGACGGGCACGCCGAAGACGGGCGGACAGCCGAATCGGCCGGCTTCAAGCGCGGCGGGAAGGTTCACGGATTTGAGCTTCAGTTCGCCGTAGAGATGTTCGTAGCCGAGATTCCAGCCTGCGATCTCGCGGGCGAGCCCTTCTTCGAAGTCTTCATCGCCTTGGGCAAGCTTCACTTCCACCGTCTCGATGCGGTTGCTCCCGGGCGAAGAACGGACGGTCACCGTGCATTCTTCGGAAAAGCCCGCCTTCACGACGGCGTCGGCGGCGTAATGCGCGAAGGCCGAGGCAATGCGTTCGGGCTTGTCCTTGGGCGAGCCGGCGATCGGATGCGACCAGCCGGCCATGCCGAAGGATGAGAGAAGGGCGGCTTCGTAGTCAGGAAAATGATGAGCGCCGTGCTGCGTCAGCAGACTGATATCAAACTTGCCTCCGCTGATTCGGCGAGCACAGGCAATCTGGAACTGACGGTGATCCGCGTCGGGCGCGAGCAGTCTCTCCAGAGCCTGTGCCATGCACGGCTTGCGTGCGGAGGCATAGGCGGAAGCGCAGACAGTTTTGAAGGCCATGAAACGATCAAACATACTGGCGACGTCAAAGCCGAGGTGCTCGACGCTCCAGACGATGAGCGCCTGCGAAAGCGGATGATCTTTGCCGAAGCGCTCTTCAATGTGCTTTTTGAGCAGTTCGGCCGGAGGGAGGCGTTCCGGGTTGTACCCGAAGTTGCAGGCGGTACCGCTCACAAAGAGCGTTGCGTCGATCATGGCGACGCGAAGCCGGTATTCGTAGATGTCGTTGACACGGTCGGCGTCTTCAGCGAGGGTTTCGGTAACCCAGAGCGCAAAGGCATCGGGCTGAGCAAGGGACAGCGCCTCGGCGGATTCCAAGGTGCGCATGGAAACATCGGACATGGTCATGATGCGTTCTCTCCGTAGGATGAGACAACGCGTCGAAAGGGTGAGCTTTCTGACGCTTTAGCGGTATTTCGACAGCGCCCCGCAAGTTGTCGTTAAAACGGCGCAGAAGAGAGCCGGCTGACGGCGGAATGTCATACTTCAATTTGCAGCCGGGACGGATCCGTGACCTCAGCGTAAGGACCGGAAGGGGCGTTTGCCGAGGGCGGAGCGCCGTGCCTCAGTTCGGCAGAACTGATGAAGAGGAGTGCGAGACCGCTGCGGGCATCAGCGGCCGAGACAGATCGATCCTGTGCAGGCGGCGCAAAGACGGTTGACGAAGGGAAGCGGTGCGGCTCAGTGTCTGACGGCCGCATGGGAACATCGGAAGATGTCATGATGCGTTCTCTCTGATAGGTGAGACAACGCGTCGGAAGGGCAAGGCTTTCTGACGCTTTAGCAGAATTTCTCCGTCGCGCCCTGCAAGTTGTCGTTAAATCGGCGCGGTGGGCATCGTGTGCCTCACGCAATAAATTTTACGCCTATGAACGACAGACTTCCGAGGTGAAACGGAAAGTGTTGAGGTATTGCCTTGCGTTCGGCAGTCAGAACGCAGGGATGCTTCGGGCAGACGGATGCCTGCCGGTCTGACGGCATGCGGCCGCCGGCAACGGCGGAAGACTCTGCCAAGCAACCGCCTGTTTGCCGTCCTGTAAGCGGCCGCATGCCGTATTCGTGAAGCCGGCAATTTCAAATCTCTTCGGGAAGAGGAAGGGGCGTCACATGAAAGGCTTCCAGTCTGCAGCCGCAGCGTTCGACGTCGGCGAGGGTGAGCTCTTTTCCTCTGAGCGTTTTGGGTATGTCCATCGTGAGGGCAATGAAGACTGCGCCTCTCGAGCAGACGGCTGCGGCGAGATGAAGGGGCAGCGTGCCGATGACGACGTCTCCCGGTCCGACGCTTTCCGGTTCAAGGTCATCGGTCCAGCGATCGACCGGAATCCGCCGGGCCTTGATCCAGCCGACGGCCCCCTGATGACGGCCGACGAAAATTGTCGACATATTCGTGAAACTCCGATTTTGACGATGAAGGTTTCTGATGCCCATCAATATAAGGAGGCGACGGCTGAGCGCCGTAACCGCAAATTTGCCGTTTCCCGTGCGTTTGCTATAGTCGGAAGATCACCGGAGAGAGGACTCAAAATGATATTCAGCAGACGAATCCTGCTTGTGGCGCTCGGTACGACGCCGCATCTCACGACGGCGACGCTCAGCGCCGTCTTCAAAGCGCATCCCGAGGAAATGCCGACGGAGATCCATGTCGTTACCACGCGGCGAGGAGCAGAATGCGCCCGCGAGGCCTATCTCGATCCGGAGAACGGGCTTCTCGCGGCGTTCTACCGTGATTACGGACTGACGCCGGCTGCGTTTGCAGAAGACCATATCCACGTGATCACGAATCCCGCCGGAGAACCTCTGGACGATATTCGGACGCAGAGTGAGAGCGCGGGCGCAGCCGACTTCATCGTGAGCCTGGTCCGCGGGTTCTGTGCGGATCCCGATTCGTCGCTTCACGTTTCCATCGTCGGCGGTCGCAAGAGCATGGGTCTGCTGCTCGGGAGCGCCATGACCTTCTTCGGACGCGACCGGGACCGCATTTCCCATGTCCTCTCGCTGGAGGAAGGTCCCGGGGCCAAACCTTATCCGTCGCCGGAAGAGCTCAGGACCGTGCCGGACGCCGTCAGTCTCGGCGAGATTCCCTTTCTGCGGCTGCGTCCGATCCTTCCCGAGGCGCTTCTGAATGAACAGTATTCCTACGGCGACATCGTAGAAGCCTCCCAGGATCGTCTGACGGAACGCCATCCGGTGCGTCTGGCCAGACTCAGGAACAAGTGGAGGCTCACCGCCGAAGGCATTCCGCTGGAAGCGGAAAAACGCGCCGTCGGGCTTTATGCCTGGCTGCTGCTTCGCCGGCGTCTCGGACGGGGACCGGCTTCAACATCCTTCGGTTCATTGTCGCTCGAGGAGTTCTTCTTCCTGCGTCTGCAGTTCGTCATGGTGCTTCGTCAGACCCAGTCGGAAAACGGTTATCAGACAGCCTGCCGAGTTTATCTGGGGGTGGAGGCCGACAGACTGGAGCGCATTCTCCAGGCGTTGCGCAATCAGACGATTCGGGATCCCAGACTTTTTTATCAGGCTTTCGTGAAAAAACTCGAGCCGGACGAGCAGAAGGCCTTCAGCGAAGCGGCGTCAAAATTCGCAAACCGCATTTCCAATCCCCGCAGCAAATTCAATGACCGGGTCGCGGCACAGCTTGCCGAAGCCATTCCCGACGTGACGAAGCGCCGTCTCAGTCATTATCTGATCCGCTCGACCGAACAGAAGGACGGCTGCAGCTATAGGGTCGATCTGCAGCCCGAAGACATCGAACTGCCCGAAACGCTGCAGCGGCTTCTCAGGAAGGAGAGCGACAACGCCGCCGAATATTGGAAGAGCGTCTGAATGAATGTTCCCGGCCTGAATCGGCCGGATTCGTGCAGTGTCTGAAGATCAGGCGGAAGAAGGCTGCGTTTGCACGCAAATTTGCGAAAACCGACTCCGTCTGCGGCCGGTTTAGATTGAGGGCATCGGCGAAGGCCGGATGAAGCCGGTCTCCGAAGTTGTATGAAGAAATGACGCCGGGCGAAGAACCCGACGCCGAGGAAAACGGCAATCGACGGGGCCGGGCCGAGGGGATTCGTTCGGCGCGGCGGCAGACAGATGATGAGAGAGACAAAAGATGAACTGACCCGCGTCGAAATGCGGACGGTGGACGCCGAGACAGGAGCTGAAGAGACCGTCATTCTTGATGAGACCGGCGCTTGGGAGCGCGTGAAAAAGCGCTGCGGCCCTGCAGTGCCTGCGTGCTGCGAACGGGGCCGGACTCAGCCCGGCACGCTGAAGCGGCTGCTGCTGACGCTGATGCGGCTTTTGAACGGCGGACCTGAAGAAATGTCTCAGGCTGCGCCGGCCGGTTTTTGGTTTGTCCGGATTTACGCTGCCGGGGTGCCGGTTGCGGGCGGAACGGGCACGGTAATGTCCGGTTCACCCGCGCATGAACTTCCCGATGCGGTTTTGAGCGGCATGATGGATTTGGGAACCGGTTTTTTTGCGCGCGGACGGTCGGGCTAAAATGCAGAGGGAGAGGCGTTTTTCAGGGAGGACAGGGCGTGCTGGCTTCAGAAGAAAGTCCGAAGATGCTGTACATCCGGATTGAGGAGCGGCTTGCGCCGCTTCTGCGGACGGCACTGGCCGAGCATCTTCCCGAGATAGGCGGGGACGACTGGTGGAAGTCCTGCGTAATTCCCGCTCTTACGTCAGTTCAATCGGATCATCTCCGGCCTGAGCACACGTTCGAGCAGTTCGACTATCCCGCGTTGGTCTCGATTCTCTATCGGAACTGGCGGAGTCTGCGCTCGGTGATAGGGGCGGGAGACGAACTCACCAATTACCTCTTCACCGTAAAAACCTTTCGAAACGACGCTGCGCATCAGCCGGACCTGGTGCTCTCTCCCGAAAGACGCGCGCATATCATTCAGGCGGCGGAGCTGGCTGAAGCGCTTCTCCGAGGCGAGACCGTCTCCGCACGGACGACTTCCCCGCAATCCGCGATCGGCAGGTTCAAGGCTCCGATTATTGCCGCGTCGGTCTTTCTTCTTCTGGCCGCCGGCACGCTTGCCGTCTTCAGAATGGGCGAAGAGTCGGCCGGAGAAGCGGCGCAGGCATTGCAGCGCATGCCGAGCGCAGCCGAGGCCAGACGGGATTTTCTCAAGGGACTTCCGGAAGCTCTGAAGGAAGAAGAAATACAGGTTTGTCTGCGTTACCGCCGGGCGGACGAGTCATGGTCGAAGTTCTATACCACGCGCGGATATTTAAAATCAGGTCGGGAACTTAATCAGCTGCTGGGCTCGGATCGCTTTGCGCCCGACCGGCAGCATCTGATCATCCATTGGCGCAAAACGGACGACAGAACCGTCATTCCTCTCGGCGTCGGAGAAGCCAGACCGCCGGAACAGCCGGCAGACTATCGGGACATCTCCATGAGACGCTGGCAGATTCAGTCCGGCTGGGACGGCTGCCGCTTTGTCAGATGAGTGAGGAAAGAGTTTGTGAATTCGATGTCTGAGCCGCAGGCTGTTTTATCCGTACGACGTCTCCGAAGAAATACCTCTTCCGCAGGCGATCCGAAGAGAGCAAAATAAGAAGATACAGCATGTAAAACGGCCGATAAAAAAGGGACAACAACTATGGATAAGCTGCCGCAGGATTTCTCGATTATCACCCACTATGCTTTTCGCTATGCGCTCGATCGCGATACGGCGGCTCCCAAGCATGTTTCCGATTTCATCATTGCCCACATTACCGAGCTTTCAGCCCGAACGCTCGTTCTCATCGTGATGGAGATTGATGCCTGCCGTTCGAAGGGCGGACTGCGTTCCGAATCTGCGCGGGAATGGGCGGATACGCTCCGAGGCGCGATCGACAAAGAAATCCGCAAGCGCTATGAAACGCCGAAGGGCAGAGCGCACGAGCTCATCCGTCATTTTGTGGAGCAGTACACGGCTCCCGGCATCAAGGCCGCCTCTGCTCGCGCATTCTGAGATTCAGCAAACGGATAAGAAAACAGGGTTGCTTCTGCGGGAGGCAGCCCTGTTGGTTTTTAAGTTGTTAAGGACAATGGCTAACGCGTCGTCTGATGATTTCGGCCTGTAGGATTAAAACCGCCTCTTTGGGTACTGTCTGAAAGAGGCGGCTAAATTCTGAACGCAGTTATATTCCGGAAAACGTTCTGTGTTCAGCCGGAAAGGTTATTTCTGCCAGCCGTAGAAATCACAGAGCGTTTTCCAGGCGATCTGCTGAAGGAAGAGAGCGTCTTCGGGTTTAAGGGGTTTTTCGCATTCGCCCGGATACTTGAAGCCTTCCGGAGACTTCTTGAAAAGCAGGCTGTAGACCATTGCGCCATAAAGATAGGAACCGGCAGCCGTCGGGTGGCTCTTGTCCTTCTGGTGAAGAATAAGATCCGGACGGGCTTTGAGGCTTTCTGCAAAGGCAAGACCAACAGGCAGAGCAATGGCGCTGTTGGCATTGGCTTCCGCAATGATGCTGTCGGCCAGACGGCGCGTGTCTTCAGGCTTGTCCTGTCGGGCCCAGGTCACGACTACGATCGGTTCGGCGCCCGAGGCACGAGCCGTTTCGACATGTTCCTTCAGATACTTTTTGAAAGTCGGAATGCGCTTTTTGTCAATCGGTTCAGAAGACATGCCCTGAAGAAGAATCACATCGAAGGGCTTCTTGTTTCCGTCCTTAAAGTACGGATCCATTTCATGCGGCGTCAGGTAGGACTTCAGATCATGGAAGCTGAGCATGCCGGAGCTGATCGTAATGATGCGTGCCTTCCAGCTGCGGCCGTCCTCCTTCGCAAAACCGCGGACGTAGCTGTGAACGCCGCAGTTGTAGAAGGAATAGGAATTTCCGACGTACATACCAGTGGTCGGGTTGGTGACCGTCAGCTGAGTGACTTTCGGTGACACCGAGGTTTCCAGCGCCTGAGCGCCGGAAGAGAGAATCAGGGATGCGGCGAATGCGGCAAGCAGCGTTTTCTTCACGTCAACCTCCAAGACAGTAAGCAGTAATCGGCGAAATCTATTCGCTGTGTCAGGTTAGTGTAGGTTTTGGAGCGAGACAGGTACAGCAGTCCGACCGCAAAATTATTTTGTGATTCGTGCAAACTGAAGAGGGAATGTCGGAAATATCGAACACGACTGAAATACGGCAATCAGGGGTCTTCACGCCGATTGAGCGGGAGGATGATCGGACGTATCGGCTACAATCGGTGAAATTGTTAAGGAGAATGCCATGGTGCTTTTCGGTGCAATCGCGGCACTGACTGCGGCTGCAGCGCCCGCTCAGCCGGTAGTTGTTCAGGATGAGCAGGAACAGTGCTGCCGGATTACGATCAATGTCAAAAACGAAGAACTGCCGTGTCTTCTGGAATTTCTGAAAACGCTCGAACCCGGTATCGCCTCCGACGTCAAATCGCTCCAGAAACTGCTGGATGAAAAGGCCGAGGCTTGCAGAAAGCCTGCCAAGTAACTGATCAGGATTCCGTGCTACCCCTGCCGGGATCGTTCAACGCTTCATCGGAATAAGCCATGTCCATGTCACAAAAAGAATCCGTTGCCTGCCCGTCATGCTCCAAGATGTTTGACGTGACGGTTTGGGCGAGTCTCAATTCGAATATGGATCCGGAGGCTGCAGAACAGCTTCGAACCGGGCGTCTTTTCGAAGCCGTGTGCCCGCACTGCGGCGAAACCTTTCAGCTCAACTATCCGATTCTTTTTCACGACATGACGCAGGGCGTCATGGTTCAGTACACGGCTTCCGAAGACGAAGATGTCATCAAACGTTATCTGGCAAGCTTCAAAGAGCAGCAGGAGATGTTCTCCAAGCTCAATATGCCGATCAGGCGCCAGTACCGCATCGTTGCCCGCAAGCCCGATCTCTTTGAGAAGGCGGTGATTTTTAATGCCGGGCTGGATGACCGGATCGTTGAAATCATGAAGGTGTTCGCCGTCGGTCAGATCTCTGATCAGCTCGGCGACAGTATGCCGGATGAAGTCTTTTACTTCAGGGAGCCGAATGCCGAAGGCTTCATGCTGCTGACTCAGACCGAGAACGGCATGGAACAGATCGGGCATATTCCTTTCTCCCGTGCCATCTACGACTGGGTGAAGCAGGGCTTCAAGCACGAAGAAGACGCCGGATGCTTCATTTCGACTTCATGGGCTTCCTGGTATCTGGAAAAACATCAGCAGGATTTTGCCGGCGAATAATAGGATGGAAACGGCGGGCAGGAAACTCTCTGTCCCGCTATTCCGCACGGGCTGAGGGCGATCGAAGAGATCGCCCTTTTTCGAACGCTCGGAAAAGGAGACTGAGTCTGATGTATTAAAGTCCCGAACGGGAATATCCTGTTGAAAGGAGTCCCTTTCAGTTCGTCCAGGGAAGGTATTACAGTTTCAGTCTGTTCAGAACCCAGAGCGCACAGACGAGCACCAGAATGGCGAGAGCGGCGAAGAGCGTGAGTGTCGGAGACATCTGGTCCACCTCCACCATGATGCTTCGGCAGGTTGCTACGATGGCCAGCGTGACGGGGGTGCGGATAGGTGCTTCGCGAGTGCCAAGCGCGCAACCCTTGACCATCGCAATAATGGAAATGAAGAGAAATAGCAGGAGCAGATCGGGCAGCTGCGCGGTCCTCGTTGAGACCATGCCCCAGATGACGGTAAAGATGCCAGTGACGGCGGCAAGCGCAATGGTGACGAGAGCGGCAGCCTGTCCGTAGGTCACGATCCGGTTGACGTGAACAGCTGCTCGGGCAAGCGGGACGCTGACGTCGTCCTGTTTCTGATCCGACATAGAAGGCCCCTCGGGGAAAAGTCACGCACAGGCTGTGCGACAGCAGAATCGGCAGGAAATGCCGAAGACGCAGAAGAAGTGTAGCGTATTCGCAGAAGAACGTTTCAGAAAGAAAAGCGCCGCGGATGTCCGCGGCGCTGAACAAAGCGACGAGCCGTCAGAGTCTGATCACGGGGATCTTGGCCGCGGCGCGGCCGATTACCTGAATCGAGGAAAGTCTGACAAACGGATGATCGCTCGTCGTGCTGACCGTGAAGCTGTCGTTGATCGGCACAAGATGGCGCAGAACCGCTCGGCTGCCGAAACGAATCAGATACCAGCCGGAGCAGGGAAGGTCACTGGCTTTGATTGAACGTCCCTGAACAAAGCCCTGCGTGTCGATGAGAACGGCGGTGCCGGCATCGAAAACCGGCGATAGTTCTGCATCCGGGACCGTATAGAGGAAGGCCGTTCCCCGTGCCGCACGTTCGGCGATGAGGCCTTCGGCAGCGGAAACCGCCGTCAGTTTCGGGCGATCGGCATCGGGATCAGACGTCAGACCGAACTCTTCCGGAGCGCGCAGAACAACCGTGCCGGGCGCTGCCGCCGGTTCGGGACGAGCCTCGGGTTGGTCGGATGCTTCTGCCGGATTGCTCTGGGGAGCATTGTTCGGCTGAACAACAGCGGAGGTTCCGAAGCCCCAGCGCTCGGCGACTTCCTGATAAGCGGGAAGCGAGCGGACGTTTCTCGAGGGCAGACGGGCTTCGATCCGAAGATCCTCCACCGAGATGCCGAGCGTTTCAGCCAGTGCTTTGGCCTCTCTGGGC
>JAGBFJ010000046.1 GCA_017936545.1 Sutterella sp. | reverse complement strand
GATCGGTTTGAGAGGTTGTCGTCCGCCTGCTGTCGGGGGTCGGCGCCTGGCCGGCGCCGTGCGGGCGGATCGGATTCTATGGGTCGGATGGCATTATGGCACTTCGCGCGCTCGGATTCATCTTCGGCGCGGCAAATAACGCCGCGCCGTCCCGGGAGAGCGTTCTGCCGGTTAACCGACCATCCCGGAAAGCGGCAGCAGAACGACGGCGATCCAGAAGGGAATCGTCGCCATGGCGGCCAGCGTCTGGGCGGTCGTGACGCCGGCGACGGCCGGCGCATTGCCTCTCATGGCGGCTGTCATGACGTAGCACGACTGGGCGGTCGGCAGCACGGCGAAGAGAACGGCGACGCCGGTCTCAAGCGGCGGGAGCGCAAAGAGGCGGCATACGGCGAGCGCAATGAGGGGCACCAGGAGGAGACGGTCCGCCGCCGATGCGGCGATCAGACGGCGGTGCGCCCGGATTTCTCCGAACTGAAGGCCCGCGCCGATGCAGAGAAGTCCCATCGAGAGGGAGGCGTTGCCGAGGTGTCTCAGAAAGCGAACGCCGGTATCGGGAAGCGAAAGACCGCTCATGTTGACCGCGAGCCCGGCGATCGTTGCGATGATGAGGGGATTCGTCAGGACTGTGCGAAGAACCGAGGGCCGTTTCGCGGCGCCGTCGCCGGCGGCTTCCTGTTTTGCCACGGCGCGAGCGAGCGCGCTCACCGCGATGGTATTGCTGATCGGCACCCAGAAGGCGATGAGAAGCGCGAGAAGCGCAAAGCCGCTGTCGCCGAAGAGCCGGCCGCAGACGGCGAAGCCGATGTAGGTGTTGAAGCGGAAGCCGCACTGAAAGACCGAGGCATGCGTGACGTCGTCGTCGCGCACGATCAGCCGGAGAGTCCGGGCAGCGGCGACGGCAAGCAGCATGGCGGCGATGCCGGCCGTGAGAAACTGCACCGCTGCAGAAGGATTGAGAGAACTCTCGGCGATGGAGAGGAAAAGCAGCGGCGGAAAAAGCACGTAGAAGACCAGCTTTTCGGCACTGCTCCAGAACGTGCGCGGAAAGGCGCTTTTCCGGGCGAGCAGCGCGCCCAGAAGGATGATCAGAAAATCCGGAAGAATGAGAAGAACGCTCTGCATGGTTGGCTCGAAAAGGAAGGCTCCGGTGTCCCGCCGAACACCTTCTTCAGAGTCATTCTAAAGCCGCAAACCGCCCGCAGACATCGCCGGACGGCACACGGGAGGAGGGAGACAGCCGGTGCACCCGGATCGGGCTCTCTCCGAGACGAAGAGATGCGCAGATTGAAAAAGGTCGGACGGACCGGCGCTGGCCGGCGGAAACAAGGCTGCTGTTCTGACTGCTGTCGGCATCACGGAGATGGTGCTCGGATTGTTTCCGGGCCCGAAGGCCTCCGTCCGGAAAAAAAGATGAGCAGACGAGCGCTGAGCCCTGTCCGGAATCAAAAGCCGGCTGCTGACGGCGTCACGCGAATGACGCTCGGGCAAAATCCGGTGCCCTGCCGGGCGCCTGCTCATGTCCGTTGGTCTGCCGGACGAAACCGGCTGCCGGGCGGATCGCCGGCGCAACGGCAGCTCCGGCAGGAGCTGCCGAAAAAGGCGTCCGTCAGAGTGTGACCGGACTGTAGCGCTCCCCGTCGATCACGAGCAGCATGGCGCCGCAGGGTGTCAGGCCGGTACCCGCCAGCACGGTCCGGAAGGTCGAGGCCGACTGACCCGACACAAGCTGCACGCGGGCTTCGCCGGCCGAGACCTGAAAGCTCTCGCGGCGGGAAGCGACGTTCCAGTAGACCGTGTTCGGCAGACGGTAGCCCGCTTCGGCGTACTTCCGCGCAATGCTGCGGTGCAGCGTGGCGCTGTCAGCCGACGGCATCGTTCCCGCGTCGAACTGCATGTCCGTGATGATGACGAGCGACTCGGGCATCTCTTCGGGCGGGACCCGATGTTCGAGCGCCGTCTCGAGGATCTTCGCAAAGGCTGCTTCGATGTTTGTGCTGAAGCCCCAGCCGGCGTTTCCGGCCGTCATGATGCGGTCGTAAAGCGTGTCGCCCTCGGCGCGCACGAATGCCGGATCGGAAGAAAACGTCATGAAAAGATTGCGGAAGGCCCCTTTGCTGCGCTCGGCAAAGTAGAGCGCCAGGCCGATGCTCGAAGCGAGCGGCCGTCCGTACATCGAACCCGACACGTCGGCCATCACGAGGATGTTCCTGTCGCCGGCGTAGTCGGGCAGCGCCTTCCACTGCGCTTCGAGCAGCCTTCGTTCTTCTTCGTTCGCCGCGCCGCCGGACAGATACTTTTCAACAATGTCGTACGGAAAGAGCGTGTCTGCGTGCACGGCGGCTCTGCCCGCGGCCGTCTCCCGCACGAAGGCGTCGAAGCGCTCGCCGTCGTGACGGAGGAAGGCGTTCCGATACTGCAGCATGGCGCGGGAGGGAACGCCGGCATAGGCAATATCCGTCCAGCGGCCTGCCGACATCAGCGGTTCGACCACCGAAGCCGCCCGGCGAAGCGCTCGGCAGAGACGCTTGTAGTCGCGGACCTTCATGCCGAGCTTCAGCGCAGTTTCGATCCCGAGCCTGCGCGTTTTGTCGGACGATGCATCGGCTGTGGCGAGCCACTTGGCCAGAAGCGAGACGGGTCGGCCCGCCTCAAGCGCGGCTGTGTCTTCGGTCAGCCGGGTCTTCGCGGCAAGCCACATGTCGGCTTCGACCGGAGTGCCCCTCAGCGCATACCAGTCGTCGAAGCGTCCGTAAAACGGGATCAGATCAAGGTTGCGGCGAACGGCATCGGGCGCTTTTTCAGCGGCATGCCTCAGCAGCGTTCTGAAGACCGTGCGCTCGCCGAGACCGCCTCGGACGTCGCGGACGTAGAAGAGGATTTTCAGGGCGCGAAGGGGATCTTCGTCCCATGCTCGGTCAAAGAGCACGCGGGCGCGGGCGGCCTCTCGGGCGCCGAGTGCGGCGTCACGCGTTCCGGCATTCGGATTTCTCAGTGCGCCGGCCGTCGAGAAGAAGTCGACGAGCGCACAGCCGGTGGATTTCAGAGCGGCGGCACCGTTTTCAGTGAGTGTTCGGAGCGCCTCCGTACGAGCCGCTTCGGAAAATGCGGACATGATGATGCCTCATTGCTGTCATTGTTCTTAACGAAAGGCAGGACGCGAGCTCAACGATGATTTTCAGTCATCTGCTATCGAGTGGTTTGCTGTATGCGTCCCTGAAAACGATTGCTGGGCGCAGTGCCCGGATCGGCCGGCGGCCGAAGGACTGCGGAAAAAGAACATCGCGCGCTGCCGCAGCAGGAAAGGCGGCTCAACATGAAGCCGTGGAGAGCGGCGCGTGCCCGGGAAGGAAAACACGGGCTGCGGCGGACGTCGGCGGCCGGGCTGCAGCGGGGGTTTCCATAAAGAAACAACGAGGAACCGAAGCGGGGTTAATGCTCTTGAATTCGAGCCGTGAGGTTCACACACCTTGAGATGTCACCCTCTGCAAGCAGAGAGGCGTGATCATCGCCGACGGCACGAATACTAAAATGCATCAAATCGACTCGTCAAGACGTATTGGATACGTCGTTGCGGAAAGGCAACGTGATGCCTGAGGGGAGCCGAGACACTCAGAGTTCGATGCGGCCGATGGCTTCGATCACCTGACGGTGGCATTCTCCGAGTGAGGGGACGAAGCCCGAACCGGAAATCAGCGACGGAATGGAGACGTCTTCGGTTTCCGCCATCGTCGTGCCGGCGCCGGCGGCATGAACAAAAGCGCTCAGCATGTCGCGAAGACCGTTGAGCACGTGAAGCGGCGTGCCGGGCGGCGCGGTGACGCGAACGAAGTCGATGCCGCCGCGGCGCATCGTGAAACCGATGCCGTTGGGAAGAAGCGCAACGACGGAGTCAGCGCTCCAGAAGACGCTTCCCGCCGATTCGGTGTCGTGCAGGGAGGCATGAACGCGGCCGAAGTCGTCGTAGGCGGCGCGCAGCGCACCGGCGCCGGCTCGGAACGCATCGTAGGGAAGCCCGGATATGCCCGTGACGAGGAAGGTCTTACCGATCAGAATCCCGAAGTCGCACTCGACATCCGAACGAGCGTCGGCGAACTGCTTGGGCGTGATGCGCACGTGAACAAGCTCGGGCTGGTGCTTGAGCCACATGATGACGTCGTCCATCGTCTTGCAGACGCGGTTTTCAGCCTTGAGACGGCCTTTGACGAAAAGCCGCACGAACCATTCGAAGGAGTTGTGCCAGGCGTTGTACTTGTTGACGAAGTCTTCGAGAATGTCTTCCGGAACGCGGGACGTGCCGAATGTCTCGGAAATCTGCTTGAGATCCATCACGGCGACGGCGGCGACGGTGAGACCCGTCGTCATGTGTTCTTCAAGCGCATCGCGAAACGGCACGATGCGCAGTTCGCGGCGCAGATTGACAACGCCGAAGAGAACGGCGTAAAGCCGGTAGCGGCTGTCGCGGCTCATGGTTCTGACGCGCGTTGAAATGTCGTCGACCATGACCGTATTCCACAAAAGGCCGTAGGACTTGTCGTTCCAGATGAGGACCTGCGAGATCAGCGACTCGAACCAGGCGCGCATCACGCTGTAGACAATCTCATTGTGAAAGCTCATGACCGAGACGCGAAGTCCGGGGTCGGTCAGCAGAAGGGTCTTCATAATTCGAGACTTCTCAGAAATCGGGAAGGCAGTGTCGGCCTAACCAAACGATACCCGCTTTCATGGTCGTGCGCCAAATTCCCTGATGAAAAACGGACAAAACACGCAGAAGCCGTATTCAATCCGCCAGGCCGAGCTTGCCTGCCGCCCGTCGGACCGCCTTCTGCCACCACTGCACGAAGACGTCGGGCACTTCGCCGCGGCGCGTCAGCAGAACGAGACGCTCGGGCGTAATGAAATAGGGCGGATCCAGAAGGGTCAGCATGCTGCGGATTCGGGGCATCGAAAGCACGACCGACTTCGGCACGATGGTCCAGCCGACGCCTCGGGCGGCGAGACCGACCGCCCACTGTCCGCTGTCGACCTCCCAGCAGTCGTCGCTGAGCGCGGCGGGCTGGGCGGATTCCGAGTCCCGGGCGGCTACGACGATCTGACGGTAATTGCGGAGCCGTTCGCGGGAGAGCGCGCCTTCGGACAGGGGATGCTTCCTGGCGACGGCGATGCAGAGCGGCGCATGACCGATCAGATGCTCGTCGCAGCCGAGCGTGGTCCTTCGGGTGAAGACGAGGGCCATCGTCATAGCTGACTTGCGGAAGAACCAGTCGGTTTCGGAGCTCGAGATGTTTTCGATCTGCAGCTTCGCGCTCGGGAAGCTTTTGGAAAAGTCGCGGATCAGATCGAGCACGGGCGGAATGTCGAGTCCCATGTCGATGCCGATGTAGAGAAGGGGCTCGGGAAGGCGAAAGAGGGCCGAGGCTCGGCTTTCGAAGCGGGCCGCCTCGGCGATGACGCGGCGGGCGGACGGCAGAAGTTCCCGGCCTGCCGGCGTCAGCACGGGTGCGGGTTCACGGATGAAGAGCTTGAAGCCGAGTTCGTTTTCCATGCCGGCGATGTGCGTCGAGACCACGGACTGCGATCGCCCGAGAAGCCTGGCGGCCGCGGAAAAGGAGCCTTCATCGGCAACGGCGGCAAAGGAGCGCATTTCTTCAAGTCTGATCGACACGGCCTTCCTCACAAAAAAGAAAATTTGAAAAGAGTCTATCAAAAAGTTGATGGAATCTATCTTGATAGATCGCGGATGAGATGCAAAAATGGCGGGGTCTCAGTATTTCAACAGGTTTTTTATGAAGCGAAGCGAAACGACGCCCAAAACCAAACTTTCCCGAACCCCGTCCGCGGACAATTGCCGTCTTCAGGCCGAAGGCGCGGTCCTTTCCGCAAAGCCCAAACCCATCTCCGCAATTCCAGACAAGGCAGTCAGGCGCAAGCTCATGGCCGCCCGCGCGGGTTTCTTTACGGGCGGTTTCACGGTGGCGAGCTGGGCGCCGATCATCCCCTTCGTTCAGTCTGAACTCGGTCTCGAACCCGCCGTTCTCGGCGCTCTGCTTCTCGGTCTCGGCGTCGGCTCCTTCGTCGGCATGCCGCTTGCGGGCTCTCTTTCCGTGAAGTTCGGCAGCCGCGCCGCCATCGGTCTGTCGGGCATTCTGTCCTGTCTGCTGCTCGTCGTTCTGGCGATGATTCCGGGCTACGCGATCGAATGCGCCGCGCTCTTTCTCTACGGCATCACGCTCGGCTGCCTTGAAGTGAGCGTCAACATCTACGGCACCGAAATTGAAAAGGAAATGGGCACGCCCGTGATGTCGGGCCTGCACGCCGCCTATTCGATCGGCGAGGTGCTTTCGGCGGGCGCGCTGACGGGCCTGCTGATTCTCGGCACGCCGCTTTCCGTGTCCGTGACGGGTCTGATGGTTCTTCTCACCGCGATTCTCGTGATCGCGCTTCGCGCCGCGCCCGCCACGCCGCCGAAGGTCTCCGCCGAAAGCGACAAGAGTCCGCTCCATTTCGCGGCACCGCGAGGCAAGGTTCTGATGCTGGCGCTCGTCTGCATGGCTGCCTTCCTTGCAGAAGGCGCGATGCTTGACTGGTCCGCCCTCTACATGCACCGCGTGGGCGGCATTGAAATGAGCGCGGCCGGTCTCGGCTACACGCTTTTCGTGATCGCCATGGCAATCTCCCGTCTGACGGGCGACGCGCTGGTGAAGAAGTACGGCGCCCGTACGGTCCTCTACGGCGGTCTCGTCCTCAATATCTCCACGCTCGTGGCCATGGTGCTGGTGCCTGATCCCGCCGTGCTCTTTGCGAGCCTCTTCGTGATGGGTCTCGGCGTGGCCAACGTGGCGCCGATTCTGATTTCCTCGGCTTCGAACGTCCGCGGTGTGGATCCGACGGCGGCGATCACAACCGTGACGACGGTCGGCTACGGCGGCCTTATGGCCGGACCGGCGCTCCTCGGCTTCATCGCCCAGCTCTGGTCGCTTCAGGGCTCCTTCGTCTTCATCGCCGTGCTCCTGACGGCCGTGCTGATGAACCACGCATTCAGCGCTCCGAAGCGCGCCTGATACGCTTTCTGAAGAATGCATGAGACCGGCGGTCCTTCTCGCGAAGGGCCGCCGTTTCAATTGGAGATGTCCGGCGACGTCAGGGTTCTGCGCGCCGGGCGGCGCTTATTTTTCGACCGGATGATCCCGGCCGGACTGATCGTCGTCTTGAGGCCGATCCGAAGAACGGTTCTCCTGATAGTCCTGCGCCGTGACGGCCCAGGCCCGCCATGCGGGCGGAATGTCCGAGGCGGTGCAGGTCTTCAGAATGTCGGCAAGCGGCGCAGGGATCCAGTCGTCGGTGCCGGCGGACGGGGTTTTGTCCGATTTGTCACTGTCGCTCAATAAATGGCCCGGCCTAACAGTTCTTCCGATTCTTCTCGGCCGTGGTTAAATGCCGTGACTGAGGCCGGGTGCTCTTCCCGCCGGGGACGGGAGCCGGCCCTTCGTTTACAGGAAGATCGCGTTTGCGGGCGACGCCATCTGCGGGAAGGCCGCGGCGCTTTTGTCGTGCGGCATTGCGACCGAACTGTCCTTCGACATCTGTTCGTCGGAAATCGAAAGCGGCGAGCTTGTGCCCGTACTCGACGGGTGGCACCGCAGCCCGTGGCAGATGACGCTCGCGATGAGCCGGCGCGTGGAGGACGTGCCGCAGATTGCCGATTTCGCGCGATGGTTCGCCGAACGCGAGCGAGAGGACAACCCGAAGCGCTGCCGTCCGATGTTCGACCGTCTGATGCAAACATTTCAGAAGGCCTGAGGCCCATCGAGGCGCCTGTTTGCCGAACGTTTGACGTGATGCGTGGCTTTGACGGCGGTGCGGTGGGATAATGCTCGGATCGCCCGTTGACGGGCTAACAGTGCGGAAACTCTCATGCAGTCACTCTGGATGGTCGTCGCGGCGGTGTTCTATGCCTTCTACGGCGTCTTCATCAAATGGGCGGGAGAACTCGGCGTCGGCTCCTGGCAGGTGCTTTTCTACCGTTCCTTCTTCGGTCTGGTGCTCTTCTACATCGTGATGCGCTCCAAGGGCGTGGCGCCCGGCACGCGTCATCCGGCGTCGCATGCCGTTCGCTCAATCGCCGGTACCGGCGCCATCATCGCGGGCATCTATTCGATCTCGCATCTCAACCTCGGTCTCGCGATGACGCTCAACTACACGGCGCCGCTCTTTCTCGGCGTCTTCGTGGTCGGCTATTCGCTCATGCACCATGCCCGCATCAACTGGGGACTGATGCTGTCTCTCGTAACGGGCTTCATCGGCGTGCTGGTGCTCCTCGGGCCCACGATCGGACCGCATGAATACTTTGCCGCCGGCGTCGGTCTGACGGCCGGTCTCTGCACGGCGGTGGCGACGGGCTTCGTGAAGCGTCTGGGCATGTACCGCGAGCCCGAACCGCGCATCATCTTCTATCTGATGCTCGCCGGCACGGTCTGCGGCGCCGCGGGCGTCGTCTCGATGGGCGGCTTCACGCCCTGGACGCTCGAGCGCTTCTACTGGATCGCGGGTCTCTCGATCTGCGCGGCCCTGGGACAGCTCACGCTCACCAGAGCCTTCAGCCGCGGCAACATGGTGCTCTCGGGCGCGCTGCAGTATTCGGTCATTCTCTTTTCGACCGTGATGGGCGAAATCGTCTTCGACGAAGCCGTGACGCTGGCGGTCGTCGCCGGCATGGTGATCATCGTGGTGTCCGGCTTTTCCGCCAGCTGGTTTACGAAGAAGGAGGAAAAGCTCCTTCGCGACAAGAAGAAGGCTGCAAAGGCCGCTGCCGAACAGACGGACTGACCGAGTTCCTTTTTCAGACTTTTCCCGGAACCCGCCGCAGCTGCCGGCGGGTATTCTGTCTGAAGGCCCGGCAGAAGCCCGGCCGAAAAAAACAGGTTCCCGGAAGGTGAAACTTCCGAGAACCTGCCAACCAAAGCGCAGCCGGAAACCGGAAAAATGGGACATGGCCGGCGGCTGCAGGCCTATGGTAAGTCAGTCCGACCGATCAGGGAAACCCCTGTTTTGTGAACAATTGATGTACTACTGCCGACATAGGTATTACTCTGTAAGCGTTTGTTTGATGTGTCGTACAGGCGGACAGAAGCGACTGTCGGACAGGGACGAATGTGACTGATGATACAAATGGTTACACGTGTTCGGTGGAAACGGATGGAAAACGGCGAATGCCTCGCCGAGAGTTCAGCTTCCGAAGACTGATGCCGAAAAGACACGGATCGGAACAGCCGGGACCGGGCCGGAATGGCGCCGGGACGAAACGGGCCGCCGCGCTCCCGCATCGGCGGGATGGCTCGCAGGGCAAGTCCCTGACGTCACACGATTTGAGGCTCTTTCTATGAGAGCAAGAGTCTGCATTTATTGAATCGGTGCGCCGCTTTCGGTACTATCGCTGTCTGCATGCACAACAGATTGTGTTTTATTCATAGTAAAAACGCTATATATCGCGTTAAAGTTTCATCGGGAAGGACGACGGAATGACGGTGAAGACAGATCCGGCGCGGGATGCGCTGTTTGACGAACTCGGGCTCATGCGGCTGCGGGAAAGCTATATGAAGGCCGGAGAGCAGAGTCCTCAGGAGCGGTTTCGCTTCGTGGCCGAGCAGTTCGGCTCGAATCCGGCGCACGCGCAGCGCATCTACGACTACGCAAGCCGGCACTGGCTCTCCTTTTCCACGCCGATTCTGGCGTTCGGAAGGGCGAAGAAGGGACTCCCCGTTTCCTGTTATCTGACCTACATGGACGACAGTGCGGAGGGTCTGGTCGACACGCTCTCCGAAGTGAACTGGCTCTCGATGCTGGGGGGCGGCGTCGGCATTCACGTCGGCATCCGGTCCGCCGACGACAAGTCGGTCGGCGTGATGCCCCACCTCCGCGTCTACGATGCGGCCTGTCTCGCCTACCGTCAGGGCTCGACGAGAAGAGGCTCCTATGCGGCCTTTCTGTCGATAGACCATCCGGACATCATTCCGTTCATCGAGATGCGAAAGCCCACGGGCGACCAGAATCTGAAGGCGCTCAATCTTCATCACGGCGTCAATATTTCCGACGCCTTCATGGAGAAAATCGAGGCTTCGATGCGCGACGCCGATGCGGACGACGCCTGGGAACTGCGCCATCCGACGACGGGAAAGGTTGTTGCGACCGTCTCGGCGCGCGACCTATGGCAGCGTATTCTGGAAATGCGCATGCAGACGGGCGAACCCTATCTGGTCTTTCAGGACACGGCCGAACGGGCGCTTCCGTCCTGGCTGAAGGACAAGGGCCTGCGGATCAACGGCTCGAACCTCTGCACGGAAATCTTTCTCCCGACCTCGAAGGACCGTACGGCGGTCTGCTGTCTTTCCTCTCTCAATCTCGAATATTTCGATGAATGGAAGGACGTTCCGGACTTCATTCCCGACGCGCTCGAGTTCCTCGACAACGTGCTGCAGCACTTCATCGATCATGCGCCCGACACCATCGCCCGGGCCCGTCATTCGGCCGAGCGCGAGCGTTCGGTGGGTCTCGGCGCGCTCGGCTTTCACGCCTATCTGCAGAAAAAGGGCATTCCCTTCGAATCGGTCGTCGCCAAGGTCACGAACCGTGCAATCTTCCGTCACATTCACGAGGCCTGCGCCAAGGCCGACGCGAAGCTCTGCGCCGAGCGCGGACCTTGTCCGGATGCGGCCGATTCGGGCGTCATGAGGCGCTTTTCGCACTGGACCGCCGTGGCGCCGAACGCTTCCTCCTCGCTCATCATGGGCGGCACCAGTCCGTCGATCGAGCCCTACCGCGCCAACATTTACCGTCAGGACACGCTCTCTGGCGCCTACATCATGAAGAACCGCTTCCTGAAGGCGGCGCTCGCCGAACGGGGTCTCGACACGGACGAAGTCTGGGCGGACATCATCGCTCATGACGGTTCGGTGCAGCACCGCACGGATCTGCCGCAGGCGGTCAGAGACGTCTTCAAGACGGCGACCGAGATCGATCAGCGCTGGATCGTCGAACTCGCCGCCGACCGTCAGGCCTTCATCGATCAGGGGCAGAGCGTGAATCTCTTCTTCCCGCCCGACGTGTCGGTCGCCTATCTGCATGCGTGCCACTTCATGGCGTGGAAGCAGGGTCTGAAGAGCCTCTACTACAACCGCTCCGACAAGCTTCGCAAAGCGGACCGCGTGGGCGTTCAGGTCGAACGCCGCCGCATTGAAGACGAAATCAACATGCAGGCCGTGGCCGACGGCACGACCTGTCTCGCCTGCGAGGGATGAAACATGACTGAGACCAAAACGGAAGAGGGCCTTCTCGGGCGCCGCGACTGCTTCAAGCCTTTCCGCTATCCCTGGGCCTACGAGGCCTTCATGCAGTCCGAGCAGATGCACTGGCTCTGGACCGAAGTGCCGATGCTCGAGGACGTCAAGGACTATTCGCAGAAGCTGACGGAGAGCGAAAGAGACTTCCTCACGAAGATTCTGCGTTTCTTCACGCAGGGCGACATCGACGTGTCGGGCGCCTACGTCAATCATTATCTGCCGCGCTTCGGACAGCCCGAGGTGCGCATGATGCTTTCAAGCTTCGCCGCCCGCGAGGCGGTGCACATCGCCGCCTATTCGCATCTGATCGAAACGCTCGGTCTGCCGGAATCGATCTATAACGAATTTCTGCAGTACGAAGCCATGGCGGCCAAGCACGAGTTCTTCAACGAGGTTGCTGAGGACCGGGACGATCTCGCGGCGCAGATCGCGGCCTTTTCGGCTTTTACCGAAGGCATGCAGCTCTTTTCCTCGTTCGTCATGCTTCTCAACTTCACGCGCAACGGGACGATGAAGGGCATGGGACAGATCATCGCCTGGTCGATCGCGGACGAAACGCTCCACACCGAATCCATGACGAAGATCTTCCGAGAATACGTCAAGGAGCATCCCGCCGTCTGGACCGATGCGCTCAAGGCGAAGATCTACGGCATCGCCGAAACGATGGTGCGGCTCGAGGACCAGTTCATCGATCTCGCCTTCGGGGTCTCCGACATGAAGCGCCTCACGAAGGAGGACGTCAGAAGCTATATCCGCTACATCGCCGATCGCCGTCTGATCGGCCTCGGCATGAAGGGCATCTTCGGCGTGAAGAAGAATCCGCTCCCCTGGGTCGACGCCATGCTCGGCGTCTCCCACACGAACTTCTTCGAAAACCGCGTGGTCGACTACGCCAAGGGCGCCATGACGGGCGGCTGGGGAGACGTCTGGGGAAAAGCGGCCGGCTGACGGCCGTGCGCCTCTGAGCTTGGCCCGGCAGCCGTTTCCGGGTGTATGATCTGCGCTTGACATCCGCCCGCCGCAGGCCGTGTTCAGCATGGTCCGGAACGGGCGGTTCGGTTTTTTCGGAAAGGAATTTTTTATGACGGAGCGCAGTGCGGCGGACGGAATCCGCCGTCCGATCGATCTCGCCGCTTTTCTCATCTGCGTCGTGCTGAGCTTCATCTGGGGGCTTCAGCAGACCGCCATCAAGGCGGCCGCGCCCGACGTGAGTCCGATGCTCCAGGTGGGACTTCGCTCCGGCGCGGCGGCCGTGCTGCTTCTGGCCGCCAACCGCTTTTTTCTGCATGAAGTCTGGAGCCGGAAGGTGCGTCTTCGCGACGCGCTGCTGGTCGGCATGGGCTTCGTCGGCGAATTCTTCTTCGTCGCCGAGGGCCTTCGCTACACCACGGCCTCGCACATGTCGGTGCTCCTCTACACGGCGCCCTTCTTTGCCGCCGTCGGGCTGTCGATCCGTCTTCCCGAAGAGCGTCTCGGACTCGTGCAGTGGGCGGGACTCGCGACGGCCTTCGCGGGCATTGCAACGGCCTTTCTGCTTCCGGCGCTCCTTGAGGGCGCTGGTCCCGAGGGGAATCTCTGGCTGATCGGCGACGCGCTCGGTCTGCTCTCCGGCCTTTCCTGGGGCTGCACCACGATTTTCCTTCGGACCACCACGATGAACGAAGCGCCGCCCACGCAGATGCTCTTCTGGCAGCTCTTCATGGGCTTTCTGCTTCTCACGCCCTATGCTTTCATTTCAGGCCAGGGCTTCTTCACGGGGACGGCCGTCGCCTGGTCGAGCCTGCTCTTTCAGATCTTCATCGTCTCCTTTGCAAGCTATCTGGTCTGGAACTTCCTTCTGAAGCGCTATCTCGCCGCGCGGCTCGGCATTCTGGTCTTCATGACGCCGCTCTTCGGCGTGCTCCTTTCCGTGGGGCTTCTCGGCGACGAGATCGGTCTGCCGTTTGTCTGCGGCTCGCTTCTCGTTCTCGCAGGCCTCATGATGGTTCAGTGGAAGACCCTGAGGACCTTCATGCGCCGACGCTGAGTGCCGGGACGGCGGCGCACCGGCCGTGCGCTCCGGAAGCCGGCGGGCGTTCTCAGAGCCGCGCCGCGTCGTCCCAGCCCTCGATGAAGAGCCGCTTCACCGTGTCGAGACCGCCGCGCCGGATGCGCAGATCGGCGGTCTGCGCGAGCGCGGGCGTGCCGTGAAAGGCGACGCCGATAAGCGCCGCCTTCACCATGTCGACGTCGTTCATGCCGTAGCCGCAGGTGAGGGTTTCTTTCATTCTCACGCCGTGAGCGGCGCAGAGAATTTCCAGCGTGCGGCGCTTGCCGGCTGCATCAAGGAGCCGGCCGCCGGCAGGACCCGTCACGAGACCCGTGATTTTGCAGTTCCGGATGCCGAGTTCGTTGGCGACGAAGCCCGTCATGCCAAGCCGGTCGGCGACATGCGCGGCGATCGGCGTAAAGCAGCTGGTGATGATGTAGGTGAGAATGCCGTTGTCGCGGCAGAAGTTCATCAGGTCCTGCGCGCCCGGCGTAAGGCGCACGCGGGCGAGCACGTCGCCGATGAGGGAGTCGGGAGAGCCCGCCAGCAGTCTGACGCGCGCGGCCAGGCTGTCTGCAAAGCCGAGTCCGGTGTCGCCCGAGAGACCGTGCCGCGTGAGTTCGCGGCCAAGGTTTCCGGCGCCGGCGAGTGCCGTCATGTCGTCGAGACATTCGTTTTCGATGAGCGTGCTTTCCATGTCGAAGGCCATCAGACGGATGTCGGCAACCGAGAGACCGGACGGCACGGGAAGCACTTCGGCGGGAGGCACGTCGCCGATGCCTGCGCGGAGAAATTCGGCCGCGGAGCGGCTCAGGCCTTCGAGTCGAAGCGCGCCGGGACGAAAGAATGCGCCGGACGCGCCGAAGGCGGCCTTCAGATTGACGGCGTCCTCTTCGCAGAGTCCGTCGCGCTCGATGATCATGTCATACATGCTGCAAATCCTTTTTCATCTTGTCTGAGGGACGGCCGCCTCGCTTCCGGCGAGCGGATTTTCCCCCGCGAACGACCGGTCCCCGGCTGATATTCTCCGAGCCGGGCGTGGCGCGTTTATGACGGCAGGATGACATTTTGATGACGGCGCCGGGCCCATGAAGCCGGACCTCGGTCGGGCATTATTTCGGCGAAAGCCCGAGTCTGCCCGTTTCAATCTGCGGGCTTTGAGTGCTGAAGGCCTTTTCTGACGTCGTGAGAATCGCGAAGGATGGCGTCCACCCGATCTCCATGGCGCTCTTGAGATTGACGGCGAGTCCGCTCGACGGCCGGAAAACCTGCGGAATCTCTCTGGGTGGAGTTCCCTCGAGAACGCGGGCGATGACGGACGCTTCGAATCGGCCGAGCGCAGCGAGGTCGCTGTCGCCGCAGCTCATCAGAATGCCTCGTTCGACTGCCTCGGTGCCGTCGAGTGAAAAGCTCGGCACGCGGTATCGGCGAAGAGGCGCTTCGCTGAATCGTGTAGGTTTAAATCGTCGCCGGTTCAGGGACCTGCAGGTCCCTGCGCCACTCGTTTGCATCCTTTAAGAGACCGATCGGCAGTTTCCCGCATGTCAAAAAGATCATCGTAGTGAAGTAGCGGTCGTTCCTGAAACCGCGGGCACGGCGCTTCACGTTCCGGATGATGGGGTTGAGCCCCTCAAGGATGGCGTTGGTGTAGAGCCGTCTGTGCCGCAGTCGAATTCGTCTGAAAACGATCAGAAAATATTGTATCTTATGCGATATTAACTATATTATACATTTCGGCCGGTTTATTAGGGTATACCAATAAATCCGAGAGCTAAAATGCAGGTTTCGAAGCTCCGATCAGAGGTAGGCAGAGGCCGGAATTTCCTCCTTCAGGAAGCCCTCGAAGTGACGGGCAAGGCATTCGCGGCTCGGACGCGCCTTTGCATTCGACGGCTCTCGAAGCGGTCGGCATAGATTTTTGCGGATATTCAATACCGAACCAACTAAACAATGTACATAAGCAAGAACGCTGCTTTACTGTTGTTTTTTGCCACTCTTAATGCAGGGAGTTTCCTTCAAGATTTGTGTTGAGTAGAGGGTTATCCCTTAACCTTGCTCGACTAAAGGGCAAGTATTGTGTTAGAAAAAGTGGTAGTTGCTATTCAGGGCGACAAAGGATTCTTCCTGTTATTGGAGTTTGTTATGTTAGTTTTACCGAAAGTTGTTAAAGATCTTTCTCCCGGAGAGGTTGTAAAGAAGATTGGCAAGATTGTTATGACAGTTCTCGCCACGGCAACTATTGCTAGTACTGCTATGGCTGAAACATCTAATGTTGTGGCACAAGATCCAGCTATTTCTTCTCCGCTGCTTATGATGCCAACAGTTGCGGATGGAAATATGTTGCCTTGGCATTCAAGTCATGCCTCTCATGCCTCTCATGCATCACATGCAAGTCACATGAGCCATATGAGTCATTATTCTGGGCGTTACTGATGGATGGGAATTTTGAACCTTTGAGCGTTCTCCGACAAGATGATTTTGGGGGGTATCGAAGGATTATCTTTGATACCTCCTTATACCCAATGCCAGTGGTATTAAAGACCCTTTATTGGTTTACTGATCGCTACTACATTCAACTTTCTTGGGAAAACGAGAGTCGTAGGCAATTGAGTATTACTTTTCGTAGCAAAAACTCTAGTGAGGATGTTTCTGAAGAAGTTGTTGGTGAATTTTGCAATGCTTTAATTGACCAAAGTGTGCGTTATCTTGTACAAAAGGAAACGCAGACAGTGAGAGATATAATAGTTAAGCGTGCATTTTCCGAAGCTCTCCCAAGATCTGAGATGGACGTTGCAAAACGAATGGGGTTATGAGAAATCTCATCCAGATAAATTTGGATAATGACATTTATCCAAAAAAAGCAGTTCTTGATACGAAATTAGCTTTTTCCCGATTTGTGGATAGTACATTAGTTCCGATTTCTGGCGGAGTGAGACTGAAGCTAGTAATTAAGCCTATGTATGAAAACGATATTAGGCAAATTTACTGCGAATTTATGAACTATCTACTTGACAGGACAATTCAAATATTAATAGAGAAAGAGCTGTCATGAATGTCTTTCATCCGATTGAGTTTTACAAATCCAATTGCGAATACCAATTTTTACCGTTTAGATTCCGCAGGCTTAATGGTAGCCGCTATCTTTTGACCAATATTGTTGGTGAGTTCATTTTTCTTGATGCAAATGATTTTTGTAAATTTAGGAAAAGAGAACTCTCAAATAAAAGTGAAATATATAGAGATCTTAGAGCGAAGGGGTTTCTTATTGATGAGCATTCAGCCCATCTTGACATTCTTGCCTCTCGTCTTTGGACAAAGAAATCTATCATTAAAGGTTTCACTAAGCTCCATATATTTGTATTGACATTACGCTGTAATTGCTCTTGTACTTATTGTCAGGTGACCCGGCAAGATGAAGACTCTGGAGATTCATACGATATGTCAATAGAGACAGCTCGTAAGTCAGTTGAGCTGATGATGCAGAGTCCGTCCGATGATATTACTATTGAATTCCAGGGTGGTGAACCACTGTTAAACTATCCGGTTCTAAAAGAGATAGTTTATTATGCAAAGAAATTAAACTCTAGCGTCGGGAAAAATCTTTCTTTCGTAGTTTGTACGAATCTATCTCGTCTAGATGATGAAATGCTGGCTTTTTTTGAGAAGGAAAAGGTTTCAATTTCTACATCTTTAGACGGTCCCGAGGATTTACATAATAGAAATAGATGCCGCAATGTTCGTACGGCTACATATGATGTAGTTACAAGGAATATTAGAAAAGCGCAGGAAGCTCTAGGGAGGCAGTCTGTTTCTGCACTTATGACAACAACTCGAGATAGTCTTCCTTATGCAAAACAGATTGTTGATGAATATTTGCATCTAGATCTCGGGTCTATGTTTGTACGTGCGTTGAATCCCTATGGCTATGCAGTGAAAACTCGTAAAGCGATTGGGTACAGTGTAGAAGATTTCGTGAACTTTTATAAGAATGTACTTGATTACATCTTAAAGGTGAATAAATCTGGGCGTTTTTTTAGTGAGGCGTACTCGACACTTCTGCTAAGAAAAATTCTGACTCCTTGGCCTGTAGGTTTTGTCGATTTGCAGTCTCCAACAGGAAATGGTTTTGCAGTTACCGTTTATAACTATGATGGAGATGTTTACGCTTCGGACGAATCAAGAATGCTTGCAGAAATGGGAGACTCAAAATTTCGGCTTGGCAGTGTGCATTATGATTCGTATAAAGATATTTACTTTAGTAAGACAATCCAATGTCTTGCTGGAAATGGTATAGCGGAATGTTTAGCTGGTTGTAGTGATTGTGTTTTTGTTCCGTATTGTGGAGCGGATCCGGTGCGACATTATGCAACTCAACATGATGAATACGGAAATCGCGCTTTAAGTGATTTTTGTAAAAAACACAAAATGATTTTTGAGCATATTTTTGGTTTTCTTAAAGAAGGAAATGAGGAAATAGAAGAGATTTTTTGGAGTTGGATTCAAGAGCGTAGCCTTGAGCAAATTCACGTAGATCGGGAGAATTGATTTGTCGAATAAAATTAAGATCTTTGGACACAACCTTCAGGAAACTACGGTTGTTCGAGTTCTTGACACAAAAACAAAAAACGAAGTCAATCTTCCAAATTATTGTATTGCATTCATCGGAAAAGAAAGCAGAAATGGTTGTAAAAGTATAGGGATCGCATTGTTGGATGAGGTCCCTAAAGATGAAAATTTTGCGAGTTGGATAAGCGTAGGTGATAAGTTAGGGAATATTTGTGTTGGAGACGTCTTGTTTGTAAATCCTTATAAGGAATATATTAGGATTTTATATAGAAATGGGAGTAATGCCAATACAATATTCTTAACATCAACATGTAATTCAAATTGTTTAATGTGCCCTCAACCTCCAAAAGAGAAAGATGAGGTTGAAGAGGAATGGATACATAGGCAGCTTCTGTGTACCCCTGATGAAGTCGAAGAACTCTGTATAACTGGTGGTGAACCGACGTTAGTACCGGATAGGCTTTGTTCCGTTTTACGAGATATTTATAATAAAAACCCACTTTGCCACGTTCATGTACTTTCTAATGCTCGCCTCTGTAAGAACGTGGGACTGGTAAAGTCGATAAAATCAATTGGACTTAATAACCTAACTTTTGGTATTCCATTGTATTCTGCAACGCCTGAAATCCATGACTATATTGTTCAGGCTAAAGATGCATTTGATGATACAGTTACCGGAATTTACAACCTTGCTTCGGCAGGCATTGATGTAGAAATTCGTATAGTCCTTCATAAACAGACTATCCCTGAATTAAAACGGCTGACAGACTATATATACAATAAATTTCCTTTTGTTCGTCATGTTGCGTTCATGGGAATGGAGCACATGGGGTTTGTGAAGAAAAATTGGAACGAACTTTGGATTTCTCCTGAACAATATCAAGACGATTTATATAAAGCTATAAGATTCTTGAATTTAAGGGGAATGTATTGTTCAATATATAATCTTCCATTTTGCCTATGTCAACGCGGACTATGGCCATTCCTCCGAAATAGCATTTCAGATTATAAAGTCGACTTTCGAGAAGAATGCCAGTGCTGTGATATGAAAGATGATTGTGGTGGGTTATTCCATTACCAACGAAATGTAATGCCAGTTATTCCTATCCGAGTATCAGGGCTCAATCCATCGTATAGAAATTTAAAATATAATCAGACTTAATCTTGATGGTTACAGTTAAGAATGTAGGTTGGGCGGCGCTTCGCTGAATCGTGTGGGTTTAAATCGTAGCCGGTTCAGCGACCTGCGGGTCCCTGCGCCACTCGTTTGCATCCTTTAACCTCAATTTTGCACAGTGTCGTCGGCCTGTCTTTTTAAAGGGTCAGTATCCTCTGAGTTACGCGATGCCGGCGGCACTCCAAAAAATGGACGCAAGGGCCCCCTCCCCAGGGCCCGACATCCTGAATGGGCTGACTC
>JAGBFJ010000045.1 GCA_017936545.1 Sutterella sp. | reverse complement strand
GGAAGAAAGCCGCTTGCTTGAAATTGTACCTTCTGCTTCCCATCTTCGAATGGTTGCCGGAGTTCGTCTGACCAGTTTGGAAACATCCCAATCTTTATAGGTAGTCATAACAATTACTTATTCCTATGTTTTACTATTTTTATTCAACAGGACAAAGCTCTCAAGCCGGCTTTGGGCTGCGTCTCTGGCATCGACGGCGCAGAGCCATGCAGTGCGGAGTCCTTCGAGCTCAGCCGGCAGTTCGGGAACAAGACCTTTTCGCGGTTTGCCCCGGATCTCGTCCGCAAGACGCTCCACGGCGTCGGCGAGCGGCTTGGCGAGCAGCGCACCGGCAAAATAGGTAAGAAGCAGTGTGAGCAGCATCACCAGTCCTGCGATGACGATGCTGTCGTTGCGCCGGATGTCATGATCGGGACTGCCGACGCTGACCTGCCATCCTGTGGACGGGTCACTCACGCCGGCTTTGCCTCCGTAACGGGAGCCGCCGGCTTCGCCGAACGCGTCTCCGGTTTTCAGCCCGGCTTCATTGGTCCAGATGACACGCCCGGCGGCGTCGGTCATGGTCACTGCGAAGCTGTCGGGCACAGAGGTCAGACTGCGTTTGGCGAGTTCGGAAAGGTTGAGGGCGGCGCAGGCATAGCCGACGGGCTGCCGGTCAGGTCCGAAAGCTGCGGACGTCAGACTGACGATCCAGCGGTCGGTAGCGCCTTCGCCCTGAAAGGCACCGCTCATGTGGTGCCCCGGCTCGCCGAGCTGCCGCTTCATGTGCCATCGTCCTGCATGACTCACGCCTTACTGCGCCGCGGCGGCGGGTTCCGAGCTGGCGAAAAGAAGGCAGGTGCCGTCCGGAGCGTCCGCATGAATGTTGAGGAATTCAGGAAATTCGCGCTGCATCCTTTCGATGAAGGATCGAAGAGTGGACGGGTCGCCGCCTTCTTCGAGTCTCGCGGCGAGAAGCTTGACCAAAGACTGGGCCTCTCTGACTTCCCGTCCGAGACCTTCGGCAATCAGGACGGCGGCATCATGACGTTCCTTGTCGATTGATTCGATGAGACGGTTGACGCTCATGTGCTCGGCAATGCCGAGAACGAAGATCGGGACGGCGACGGTGAGCGCAACGGCGCCCGTCAGGTAACGTCTGAAGGAGCGGAGGCGAAAACCCATGGAAGGATCCCTGAAATGGTGTCAGAGCAGTAAAAGGTCATAGTCGCGCAATTTGCACAATTTGACAACCGAATATCCGTATTCCGCCCGGCAGCGAAATGGCGCGAGACGATACCGCGGGAAGAGTTCCCGCATGTCGGCAAAATCTGTCTTCAGGAGGAGATGATTGTGAAGAACCGAATCAAAGAGACGGAATCTGATGCCGGCTTCATGTGTTCGGCCGTTTTGGGCTACAGTTAATCAATTGAATTACGAAGGTTCTGTTATGAACTCTCTCCGTCCCTCGGTCATCGCGCTTGCCGCCGCGCTTTTGCTTACCGGCTGTGCTCAGCTTCCGGCTGATGCTCCGCTCACGCTGACTGTCCTTCATACGAACGACACGCATGCCTATGCAGCCGGCATCGACCGCAGGGACAGGGCCTGCCTTGACGATGCGGCCTGTACCGGCGGCTATGCCAGACTTGCCGAAGTCATCGCCGCAAGGAAGGCCGCAAACGACAATGTCCTCGCTCTGGATGCGGGGGACGTCTGGCCGGGAACGCTCTTTTACAAGGCCGGCGGGCCGAAGACCATTACGGGGCTCACCAATCGGATTCCTTGGGACGCCGTGACGATCGGCAATCATGAGTTCGACGGTGGCTGCGAAGAAGTGCTCGATTATGTGAGAGCCAGGTCAGTGCCGGTGCTCGGCGCCAATCTGGAGGCTTCGTCATCCTGTCCGCTTGCCGAAGCCGGGGTCGTCCGGCCCTGGATCATTAGGAAAATTCAAGGCGTGCCCGTCGGCATCATCGGCATGATGAACGATGAAGTCGTGACCATTTCCGGCGCCTGTGAGGAAACTCGATTTCTCGATCGTCGCAGGGCGCTTCAGACTGCAGCCAACGAACTCCGCGGCCGAGGCGTCCGGCACGTCATTGCGCTGACCCATCTCGGGTATCCGTCGGACATGAAGCTGGCTGCTTCAGTTACCGGGATCGACATCATCGTGGGCGGGCATACGCATGATTATCTGGGGCCGGAACCGAAAGCCGCCGGACCGTATCCGACGGTCGTCAGGGCGCCGGACGGTGCGCCGGTTCTCATCGTGACAGCCTGGAGAAGCACCGCTTATCTCGGCGAACTCACGGTGACATTCGACCGAGACGGCCGTGCCGTCAGCTGGAAGGGCGCGCCGGTAAAGCTGGAGGCCTCGATGCCGGGCGACCCCGGCATGCGCGCCGAACTTCTGCCGCTCAGAGACAAAATCGAAGCCTTCAAGAAGAAAACGGTGGCGGTCAATCATCACCGTTTTCCGGACGGCATCGACCTCTGCCGGGAAGGTGACTGTCTGTCGGGCATGCTTGCCGTTGATGCGATGCTGGAATGGGGCAGAACCTTCGGCGCGGACATCGCGGTTCTGAACGGCGGCGCCGTCCGGGAATCGCTTCCGGAGGGCACTGTCACGCATTCCGATCTGATGGACATCATGCCGTTCGGCAACCGCATCGTCGTGCGCGAGGTCGGCGGGAAAGCGATTCGGGAAGCGCTTGAACACGGCGTCTCGGACGACGACGTGATCGGGCCGCGCCTGCTGCAGTGCGCCGGCCTTCACTACCGGATCTCGCGTTCGGCACCGCTCGGATCGCGCATATCCGACGTATACGTGCGGCTTGACGGGGTCTGGACGCCGCTCGATGATCGGCGAAGCTATAGGGTCGTCATGAATTCCTACATGGCGTCGGGAGGAGACGGCTTCAAAATGTTCAAATCAGCGCCTTCCGCATCCGAGGAAGATGAATCGGATCTCGATCTTTTTGAATCGCATCTGGAGAAGCTCGGAGACATTCCCATGCCGGAGAATCCCCGCATCCTTTGGAACTGAACAAATAGGAAAAGCCGGCGCTCCCCTGAGGGAACGCCGGCTTTGATCTGTCTCGGCTCTGTGCGGAGAAATCTGAGCGGATCGTCATCCGCGGAGATTCACCCGCATGCAGACAGTAGAGAACTGCCGATTAGAAGGTGTGGGTCAGACCAAGATAGGCCTGGGCGACCTTGTCCTTGACATCGCTGAGGTTAGCAGCAACCTTGGAAGTTTCATACTTGGTCTGCGAGTAGCCGGCGCCGGCGTAGAGGCTGGTGCGCTTGCTGAGCGGATAGGTGTAACGGGCAGCGAGGCCGATGTAGGAAAGGTCGACGTCGGTAGCGGGGGCAGCACCGATAGTGGCCTTTTCAAGTTCGCCGTTGACATAGTAAACAGCAACCGTGACATCACCGGAAGCAACCGGGAAGACAGTGCCGAGATGGAGGCCGAAGCCCTTCACACCTTCCTTGCTGACGTCGTCGATGCCCTTAGCATCATCGCCTGCACCGTGGGTGTAGTCGAAGAAGGCGAGTTCATGAGTGTTCAGACCCTTAAAGTACTGACCCATCACAAACGTCTTTGCAAAACCGCAGTCATAATTGCCGCCGATATAAAGCGTATGAGCGTCATCATGATCTGCGTCAGAGCCGTCGGATGCGCGGTTCTGATATTCGTAAGCAGCAACCAGAGCGAGCGGGCCGAAGTCACCCGTCACAGCAGCGGCAGCATAACGGTCGGAGGCGGCGGAACCTTCACGAGCAGTGGAAGCCTCATTGACCGTGTCCTGCTTGAAGGAATACTGGAACGTAGCCTGCACACCGGCATAAGACGGAGTCTGGTACGTGATCATGTTGTCATAGCGGTCGGACATAGCAATGCCGCCGATGGCATTGTCGAAACCGTCAAAGGCATCAGCGTAAGCGTAGACAAGGTCATACGTACCGCAGGAGGAGCCGACGCCGCCCATGCGGCCGAAGGAAACCGTACCGAAATTACCGGAGAGCGAGAGGGAAGCTTCACGGCCAAACAGACGGCCGCCCTGAGAGAGGGTACCGGCATCAGCAGCGAAACCATTTTCAAGCTTGAAGGAAACCGTCAGACCGTTGCCAAGGTCTTCGGAACCCTTGAGACCCCAGCGTGAGCCGGCGTTGTAACCGCTCGAAAGACCGAAGGAGCTGTCACCGTCGACAGCCTTCTGACCATCGATGCTAGTAACGTCCTTGTAGTCGTAGACAAGAACTTCGTCAACGACACCGTAAAGATTGACATTGGCGGCAGCCGCAAACCCGGCAGCCGTGCCGAGAACCGCGAGAGCGGCGAGGGACTTCTTAAAAGACATTTGTTTCTCCTGGCCCTGAGGGCCAGACTTGATCGCAGGACTCAATTTAAAGGAAAGAAGAGGTAAGGCAGACTGAGTGAACAACTTCCCGTACGCTGCAGACTGCTAGGAACGAATGATGTTCTGGAGGAACTTGTTGAATTGACGATGAGCGGAAAATCTTTTTGAAGTCAGATATTAGTTTTCGTCAGAAAAGAACTGCGGCATATTTGATGACAAATGAAATGGGTTAGAAATGCAAAAACAATTATGACGCTTTCGGGGGCTGAATAGTGTATTTATGGGATAGACGGCAAACTTGATTGCAAATCCGTCATAAGCAAAGAAAGGGATGAGAAGGGACGAAAAAATGCCGGCACCCCGAAAGAGGCACCGGCATTGATGTTCTGATCAGCTTATGCGGTCGGCCGGATCGTCACCCGGCGGCAATAAGCTGACTGTTCAAGAGAACATTAGAACTGGTGGGTGAGACCGAAGTAAGCCTGACCGACGGTCGTCTTGGTTTCAGGATCGATCGAAACACCGAGAACAGAGACTTTGTCAAGCTTGGCTTGAGCCAGGCCGGCACCGCCGTAAACAGAGGTGCGCTTGGAAAGCGGGTACACATAACGGGCAGATGCGCCGAGATACTTGACGTCGCCATCCACAGAAACAGCAAAGTCCTGCGAAGCACGAATGTTTTCAAGCTTAGCATCGACATAGTAGACACCGACCGTCAGATCGCCGCCGGCAACCGGGACGATGGAGCCGAGATGCAGGCCATAACCCTTCAGCCCGTCAGAGAAGACGCTGCCCTTCCACTCAGCACCCATTACCTTCTTGATTTCCTTAACGAAGGCTTCGTTCACATCAGAGGCAGAAACCTCGGCAGCGGAATCCCAGCCCTTGAAATACTGAACGAGAGCAAAGGTCTTGGCGAAGCCGCAGTCGTAGTTGCCGCCGAAATAAGCAGCGTGGCCGTCCTGAGCAATACCGTCATCGGCGGTGTAATTGTTGTATTCGTAAGCAGCAACAACACCGAGGGGACCGAAATCACCGGTCACGCCGGCACCGGCATACTGACGGTTCTTGGAAGACTGGGCGCTTTCGGCACCCTTCGTCTTGAAGGAGTACTGAACGGTGGCCTGAACACCGGCGAACTTGGGAGACTGATAAGTCACCATGTTGTCGTAACGGGCAGAAGAGGCAACACCGAAGATTGCGTTGTCACCACCGTCAAAGGCGTCGGCGTAGAGATAGACGAGGTCATACGTACCAGCGGAGGAGCCAACACCGCCCATGCGGCCCATCGACAGCGTGCCGTAGTCAGAGTAGACGGAGAGCGAAGCCTCGCGGCGGAAGAGCAGGCCATCAGTAAGCTGTCCGTCATCAGCGCTGAACTGATTTTCAAGTCTGAAACCGACTTTCAGACCGTTGCCGAGATCTTCAGTGCCCTTGAAACCGAACTTGGAGGCAGAGTTGTAGCCGGAAGCGAGACCGAGACTATGGGACTTTTCGATTTCCTGACCGGCAACCTTGGTCTTGCTGTAGTCGTAGACGAGAGATTCGTCAACCGTACCGTAGAGGGTAAAGTTGGCAGCGGAAACAGTGCCGAAAGCGGCAAGAGCAGCAACGGCGACAAGAGTCTTCTTAAACATGTGTATTTCTCCTATAAACCCCTATAGGGCCCTGACTTGATCGCAGGTCTCAATTTAACGTTTCATCGAACGATGAGGCCATAAGAGAAAAGACATAGAGAATGGAAACGATCATCGTTTCGCAGGGAATTCTGAGCAGCGCCGGTTTCGAGAGCTCGCGTGACTCTGTATTGATTTTCAAACGTTATCGGTAAATTTCTATGGATAGAAACGGGTTTCCAACTGCAGTTAGTGCAGAATTGCTGACCCTGCCGGACGTTGCATCGGAATAACTCTTATAGGGTATTTGCATAGAACATTTTGTTGTAAAAATACAAAGAACGTTCGCCGTTCATATGTCGAATCCTCCGCCGGAAGATTGCTGACAGGCTGAGGATGCGCCCTGAACGGCAGTCCGAAAGACGATGATGAGCATTTTCAGGTTCATTCGGACATGCGACGGCGAACATTGACCGGCATCAAGACGAAGGTAAGCGATGCTTGAACCTCAGAAACCGGCGCAGGGCAGGGCTCGTGCGAACGCATTCACGGCCGGCGGCGCTGCGATGAGGTTCCGTACCAGTCGTTGACGTATGACTGCGGGTGCGGGCCGATTTTTGACTTTCGTCCTTTGCTTTGGCACAATGGCGGAGCTTTTACAGCGTCGTGCACGGAACACGACGGCTCCGGCCGATCATTCCGATTCAAAGGATTTCTTCAGCAAATCCGTTCATTACCCCTCACGAGGGCGATTGCCCTCGGGACCTCATTGGGGTTTTGAAGACTGACCGCCCTTGTGTTTTCCTTTCAGGAGCACAAACCATGTCAGATCTTCTTCTCACCCCGGTCCCGGCCGCGCGTTTCGGCCTTTCCGCCGACACTTTCAGCGCCTGCCTGGGCTATACCACCGACAGTCTGCCCGTCTTTTCCAAGACCCGCATTCCCGTCATCAATCCCCGCCATTTCTTCACGCCCGGACACTGCCGAACGATGTCGCTCTGGTGGCGTCTTTCCAAGGGCGAGCCGCTCTACATTTCCGGTCCTTCGGGGTCCGGGAAGACGAGCACGGCTCTGCAGTTCTGCGCCCGCCTCGGCATGCCCGTGGTGAGCGTCACCGCCAGAGCCCGCATGGACAGGCGGGAACTCATCGGCCACTGGAGCGTCAGGGGCGGCGAGACCGTCTGGGTCGACGGCCCGGCGCTTCTCGCCTGGAAGCACGGATGGGTCCTTCTCATCAACGAATTCAGCGCGGCGCCCGCGGACATGTGGGTCAGCTGCAACGACATTCTGGAAGGACTTCCGATCGACAACGAGGCTACGGGCCTGCTTGTCGAAAGGCATCCGATGACGCGCGTCATCGTCACCGACAATACGCGCGGCCACTCGGCTGAAATCGACGACGGGTTCTTCGGACGTCAGATTCAGGACCGGTCGGTCATCGACCGCTTCTGGCATCTGCGCATGGAAGGACTGGCCGAAGCCGACGAGGCGGGACTTCTCGAGGCGGAAACGCCCGAAAGTCTCCGTTCGCACTTTCGTCCCGACACGCTCTCGAGACTCTGCCGCGCGCGGGCCAAAGCCGGCGCCGACAGCCGTTCGGCTGCCAATGCGCAGGCGATCGGCTTTGAGTCTCACGCCGTGCCGATCTCCTTCAGAACGCTCACGCGCCTGAGGGACATGATCCTGGCGACGGCGGCCGAAGGGGGCGAAACCGGACGGGAGGGTCTTCTCGGACTCATCCGCACGGCCTTCACCGAAGCGCTCGACTGCACGGCACGCGAAACCGCGGAGACGCTGCTCGTCACGGCGATCGGCCGCATTCCGGGCGATCTGCGCCGTTCTGTCCGAGCGGCTTCCGACGAAACGGAGGCGGTATGAGACAGACTCGCAGAGATGCCGCGGTCTCGCGCCGCGAAAGGGCCGCTGCCGAAGCCGAACGCCGCCGGACGACCTCCGTGCGGGCGGCTGAGGCTGCGAAGGCACAGCTCGGCAGAGACACCCGATCGCGGGGTCTCACGCTGCAGCGTGCCGCGCCGCTCGTCTTTCAGGGCATGTGCCGCAGAGAAGGCATAAGGGTCTTCTTTACGGAAACGCCGAAGACGGACGGACGCTCGATCTGGCTCGGTCCCGTCAACCTCATGAGCCCTCTGGCGCCCGTGTACGTCTACGGCCACGGCTGCCACGAACGGCATCACGTGGTCTACACGGACTTTCGCGCCATGGCGGACATCGAGTCGCCGGCGGTGAGAACGATCGCCAACGCGCTCGAAGACATCCGCGTCGACCGGCTCGGCGCCGCCGACTACGAGGGCTACCTCCTCTGGAGGGACGCGCTCTTCGCAGCGTTCGAGGAAAGCGGCGCGGCGCCGTGGCTTCGGGCCTCGGACCTGACGCCGCCGGCGCTGCTGGTGACGTCGCTGATGCTGACTCTCGAACACGAGGAGCTCGGCATCGCTCGGTTCGAAGCGCCGGCAAGGCTTCTTCGGGAGCGTGCCGCGGAAGCCTTCGGAGAAGCGGCGCTCAGCGATGTTCTGACGCTTGTCAGAAGCTCCCTGCCGCTTCGCGATACGGCGCATGCCGTGTCGGCGGCCCGCGACATCGCGGCGATTCTTGCCAATCATGCGGACAGGGCGGCGGACGCCTTCCGGCAGATTGCCGGAAGAGTGCTTCCCGCCTTTCCGCATATTCCGCAGAGCGCCCGGTCCGATCCGCAGGGTTCACTCTTCGACGAAGACGGTTACGCCGCGCCCGAGGCCATGCCGACGGCCGTGCTGCCAGGTCTAGTGAAGGCAAGACGCGAAGCGGAAAGCTTCGCCTCGCTTTCGCGCGAAGAGCTCTGGAACGGCACCGACGGCACGGCTGCGCTGCGGCGGCTCATGGAAACGGGCGACTACGCCAACGACGACGAGTCGTTCGGGGCGCTTCGTTCCGAGTTCGCCGATGCAAAGTCGTACGCTCGAACATGGGAGCCGAAGACCGAGGAGATGAAGGCGCGTTTTCGCAGATGCTGGGCAGAAAGCACGGCGCTGCGAAGACTCTTTCAGACCTCGCTCGAGCATCCGCTTCCCGTGCCCGAAAGGCATGCCGATACGGGGTTGGAGATTGACGACCGCACGATTGCGCTGCTCGGCGCTGGCGAAGACCGGATCTTCAGACGGCCCGTCGTCATGAAGGGCCGCGAGATCGCCGTACAGATCCTGGTGGATACGTCGGGTTCGATGGACTCAGAGATGATCACCTTTGCGAAGGTGACGGCGCTCCGGCTTCTCGAAGCCATGCGTGCCTCCAAGGGAATCCGTGCGGCTCTGTCGCTCTTTCCCGGCGCGACGCAGAAATGCGTGACGCCGGTGGCGCGGTGGGACGACTCGCTCGCTTGCGCCGTGAGCCGTCTCGACTTCGTCGAAGGCTACGGGGCGACGCCGATTCTTCAGGCGCTCTTTACGGCCGCCGTCGAACTCGACGAGCGTCCCGAAGCCGCAAAGGCCGTGCTGGTGATCACGGACGGCTGGTTTCGCGAGGATACTCTCGCGGAAATGCTCGATACCCTCGAAGCGCGCGGCATTGCCGTCGCGATGGCGGGGATCGGCCCGACGTCCACGCCGTGCGGCCGTTTTCACGCGAAGGTCGATGAGGTCAGAGACCTCCCGGCCGCCGCGGGAAAACTGCTGGCCGACCTTACGAAATGGCTCCGATTGGGTCATTGAAACAGACGAACAGCTGCCGGTGGTTCCGTCATCCCGCTGAGAAGAAAGGCCTCTGCGCCTTTTCTTCCCGGCGGGATTCTTCTTACTGAGGACCGGTTTGCGCCGGGTCCGCCGAACATGCCCGCCGGCCATGTCAGACGCATTGCGCGATTCTCCAGATTCCTCCCGAATTCCTTTCCCTATTTCTTCCGTTCCCCGGGGCGGTCCCGCCGTCCCCGAAACCGAATTTCTCTCCGATGCCGCCTCAGGTCCGGACCGATGGACGGCGATGCCGGTTCATCTCTTCGACCGCGCCGTACCGGAACGCCTGCCGATCGGCGGCGGGCGCATGCTGACCGCGCATCCTTCCGACGGACGGCACCGGGCGATTCTTGCGCCGGTCGATCCCGTAGCGCTTCTTCTTCGTCACCGCACAGAAATCGAACGGCTTCGCATCGGCGTCGGCTCGCGGCGGCTTTTCGAGCGCCGCATCATGCCGATGCTGATCGGCTGGGCGGCAATGGTGCAGAGTCTGCCGCGTGATGCCCGCGGTCTGTGGTCGGGCGCGGACGGGCTGTTCGAAGCCGGACTCGCGTTTGCCTCGGGGGCGCTTGCCGCGGCCGACGCCCGCGTGCTTGAGCCCGACATGCCGCCGGCCGAGCGCGCGGAGTGGACAGATCGTGTCAGAACAGCGGCGGTTGCCGCCGGACTTCTTTCTGACGTGCGCCGTCTGGCGGCGCTCAATCTCTGCGCCGGTACCGAGAACGCCGGGGACGGCGGCTTCAGCGTGCTTGAAACCTTTTCCCCGGGCGAGGAAACGGCTCTCGCTTTTGCCGTGCGGCATGCCGGACGGGTCATGCGCCTTGAAAGACGGACGCCGGCTGAAACCGCCGGCCGTCTGCCGGCAGTCTCCGCCGACGTGCTGCGCCTGGTCGTTCCCGACGGCATTCTCAGATGGCTCGGCAGTGCCGAACGGAGAAACGGGGAAACCGTTCTTTCGGCGCTGAAAAGCGCGCTGGTCTATACGACGGGGAGCACCGAAACGGAAAGACTGCTCGCAGAATCCGCAGCACGCGGGCGCGAATGGGCGGTCAACCGGCGCGCTACCGCAGCCGCAAGACGCGAAGGGCGAAGCCCGCTGCTGCGGGGTTTCGCAGAAGTCTGGGAATGCGAAGTCGCGAGGAGAGTGTTTGCCGGACTGTGGCCGCTCAATACGTCATCCTCCCCCGTCGTCTGGGCCGAAGACGGCATTGCGCTCCGTTGGCCGGAAGCCTTTGCTTCGGTTGCCGCCGATGCGGACGATGCCTGGCTTTTCAGAGAAGTCCCCGATGAAGCGGACACGGCGGCCGAAATTCTGCTCACGGCGGGCACGGTTCTGCCGACCGAAACCGGGAGTCCCGTCTGGCAGTCTTTGTCCGCGGACGGCACGCCCGACGGACGCACCTGGCTCCGGCTGCCGGACGGCGAACGCCTCGTCAGTCTCGCAAGACGCGCTGCCGACAAGGCGGGTGCCGTGCTCCCGGCCAGAGAGGCGCCGCTCTTTCGTCTGCGGCCCGGGGACGAAGCACCCGAAGGACGTCCCGGATGGGTGCCGTCGCTGCCGGCATCGTGCGAAGGGACGGAAACCGGGGAGGCTCTGGCCGCCGCCGTGCGGGAAATTTCGCGGCTCGGTTCGGGCGAGGTCCTGCTTACTGAAGCCGGGCTCTTTATTCCCGAGGTTCTCCTTCCTGACGATTTTGCCGTTCAGCCTGACACAGTGCAGTGCTTCGTCGCCCGCTCGGGGGGACAGCTTCCTCTGGTGCGCTTTGAGCGTCATTCGGTTCGACGGCGCGCTCGAGTGCCGCCCGCAACAGCCGTTCTGGCCGCCGTCTTCACGCCGGAGCGCAGACTGCCGCCAGGCCGAAAGCCGGATGAAGGGCTGGTGCTGGAAGGCGCCGTCCTGCGTCCGACCCTTGTCAGACCGGTGACCTTCTGGCCCGACGGATCGGTCTCGGAAAGAGAATGGCCCCGGCCTGAATACCTCCTCGAACTGATCGATACATTACCCGAAGAGGAATCCTTATGAAACTTACCGACGACGCCACCAGCGGCGTTTCCTCCGATCGGCTTGCCGGTCTGCGTCCCGCCTGGGAGGCCGTGCCCGCCTGCTTGGCGCTCGCAGCCGCGTCGGCCGCCGCCCTTCAGACCGCCGGACCCTGGGGTCTGGCCGCGGGAGGTGCGATGCTGGGACTCTTTGCGCTGAGAGCCCGCCAGGCCTGGAAGGTCGTGGCACGGCGAATTCCGCTTGCCGGCTTTGCGCCCGGCTTCATCACCTTTCCTGAGCTGGTTGCGCTTCTTCGGGAGCGTGCGAGCAGTAAAGAGCACGCCGTTTCGAAAGAGAGGCCCTCATGGGCCGAACGATGGGAACGGGGCAGGCTGGTTCTCTCCGGCTCCGTCCTGACGGATGCCGCCTCGGAAGGCGCCAGGATCCGTTCGCTCTGGCTCGGCCGGGGATTCGAATGGACGCCGTCGCACGCGCAGGCGCTTTATGAGCTGACCGCTTCGCCGGTCGAACCGCTCTGTCTGCCAGAGCGGCTCCGGCGGTTGATGCATCTTCCGAAGCCGCTTCGTCCCGGCGACATCGGAAGTCCGCTGATGCACGGCATCGGCGCTGACCAGGAAGACGACATTTTCCGCCCGCTCACGGGGCTCGGCGGCGGCACGCTGATCGTCGGCACGACGCAGGCGGGGAAGGGCGTCATGCTGACCAGTCTCATTGCCCAGGCGATCTTTCGCGGAGAACCCGTCATTGTGATTGATCCGAAAAGTTCGAAGCGTCTGAGAGGCGCCGTGGCGGCGGCCGCAAGAGCGGCGGGCCGAGCCGCCCCGCTCGAATTTCATCCGGCTTTTCCGGAAGAAGGCGTGCGTCTAGATCCGCTCGGCGCCTGGAGCCGTCCGAGCGAACTTGCCACCCGCATCGCCGCCGTGCTCCCGCCCGACTCGGGTGCCTTCGGAAGCTTTGCCTGGATGGCCGTCAACGTTGCGGTCGAAGGTCTCTTCTATGTCACAGAAAGGCCGAGTCTGCTGGCTTTGCGGCGCATCATTGAGGGAGGTATCGATCCGCTTCTGGAGAAGGCTCTCGCGAAAAGTTTTGCGGACATGGGGATCGACGACTGGCGCCGGCGCGTCACAGACATGGATAAGCGCGACATCCGACCGCCGTCGCCTCAGTCAAGCCCGGAACTGACAGCCGCCGTGCTTCTCTGGGAATCTCTCGCGCAGAAACGGCGCGACACGCCGGGCGCTGCGGTGATCGGCGGGCTGATTTCGGTCTTCAGACACAACCGCGAGCACTATTCGAAGATTACGGCCTCGCTTCAGCCCGTGCTTGCCCAATTCATCTCAACTCAGCCCAGCTGTCAGCGCAGTTTATCTCAACTGACCGATGTTGCTTGGAGCGGTGATTCTGGTGGATGAATCGGATGCCGGGAAGTCATGATGAAGGATGCTTGAATTATATTTCCTGATAACTCAAGGAAAAAACGGGCTTTTTCCTTTTTCTCCTGCTAAGATGATTTGTGAAGAATTGAATGTGAAATTAGTTTTGCTTCAACGTTATTTATCAAAAATTATGGAAAACTGTTGAAAGCAACATCAGCAGAAACGCGCAGAAGATCACCTGTAAAAAATCGACGTTCGTGCAGTAGCAATGACAGCACGGCCCGTCGTCTGACAGTCGATCTTTACAGCATTTCGTCATGTGCTGAAAAAATGCTTTTTTCAGGGAAAAGGATTACAGCATGAAAGACCCGTACGCCGATTATCCTGACGGCCGCCACAAGATGGATGTGGGCCTCTATCTCGAGGTGCGCAACGGCGGCAGAGCCAAGTCCTGGCTTCTGATCACGACGAAGAACGGCCGACGCCGCACCTTCGGGCTGGGGAGCGCCAAATTGATTTCATTCGCTCAGGCCAAAAGCAAGGCGAAGGAATTCCGGGCCAAGGTGGCGCTCGGTCTTGATCCGCTCCGGCCGGCCAATGCGGTTCAGGAGCCGAAGACCCTCAGAAAGGCGGCAGAGGAAGCCATTAAAGCTCGAGCCGAAGTCAAGCAGTGGAAGAATCCAGAAAGAGGCATTAAGCGCTGGACGGGCGTTTTGGAGCGGCATGTCTTTCCCAAGTTCGGCCGCCGCTACATGGACGAAATCGATCGGGAGGAAATGCTCAGTTTTCTCAAGCCCATCTGGCTCAGCAAGCCGGTTATCGGCCAGGAGATCCGTCTCATTCTGGAAGTGATCTTCGACTATGCGATCCGCCGCGGCTGGCGCACTGCCGAGAATCCGCTTCGATGGAAGGGGTGGCTTGAGTTTGAACTGCCGCCCATCAGCAGCTTCCATCAGGTGAAGCACCATGAGGCCATGACGGTCGAAGAAGCAGCGGAACTCTGGAAGGAATACCGCAAAGCCGATGATGTATACGCCCGCGCCATTCTTTTCGGCATTCTGACGGCCGCTCGCAAAAACGAGTTCGGCAATGCTCAGTGGTCCGAGATCGACATGGAAAAGGGTGTCTGGATGATTCCGCCCGAACGGCGCAAGGACAAGAAGCAGATTCCGTTCCCGGTTCCGCTCTCCCGTCAGGCGCTCTCGCTTCTCAAGACGATGCGTCCCCGAGTCAAGGGACCGGTCTTCCGCCGCCCGACCGACGGGAAAACCGTTATCGACCTCGGCTGGCTCGGGAAGCGCATTGCCGAAATGGTCGGCCGCCGCGTCACGGTTCACGGATGCCGCTCGACCTTCCGCGACTGGTGCGCCGAAAGCGGCAAGGACCCGATCGTCGCCGAGAAGTGCCTGATGCACAGCACCGGGACAACGGTGGAACGCGCCTACCAGCGCTCCACGCTTTTTGAACAGCGTGCAAGGCTCATGCAGCAGTGGGCCGACGTGATCGCGCCTGAAGGCAAAACGGCAAAAAAGGAAACGGAGGAGCCGGAAGATGAAGTCTGAAGACATTGCCTTGCTCCCCGACGGTCTGCACCGAGCTGACCGATGCCTTTATATAGAAGTGGACGATCCGGTCAGACGCTGGCTCTTCATCAGCGTCAGGCACGGAAAGCGCTTCATGAAGAATCTCGGGAACTGCTGCGACGTCCGTTTTGAAGAAGCCCGGCGTGAGGCTCTGCTTCAGCTTCGAGCCTACGAATACGAGGTCGAATACGGCGGGGATTTCGTCCCGTCGCTGAAATTCGCGGCGGATGAGGCTTTTCGGTTTCTGATCGAGACAAGCAGCATCCGCAATGTCCGTCAGGCCCGAAACACCTGGAATACTGCGCTCAGACGGCATTGGCTCCCGGGGCTTGCATCGGTACCCTTCAATCGGATCGGAGAAGAGGAGATCTTCAAAGCGATCGGAGACAATTGGGTTAAGCATCCCGGATCGTCTCAGGAATATCTGCGTGTCCTGAAGCTCATCATTGACTTCGGACGATCCGTCGGCTGGTATTCGGGAAGCAATCCCGCACGCTGGCGGGGGCGAATGGAGCACTACCTGCCGTCCGTGAACAGTCTGCGTCGGCCCGTCTACGACAGCACGATGTCGGTCGAACAGGTGAAGCGCACGCTTGAAGTCTGCAGGGAAACGTCCAAGCCGGCAGAGAGGGTCGTGGTCTTCACCATTCTGACCTGTCAGAAGGTTCAGGAGTGCCTTCGAGCAGAATGGCCGGACATTGATTTCAAGGCCAGAACATGGAAGATTCCCGGCATCAAACGCCACGATAAGAAGCGGGATGATTTCATCGTGCCGCTCAGCACGGCGGCCCTGAAGTTCCTTCGGCCGCTCAGGCAGAAAGAGGGACTTGTATTCGAGTCGAGGCTCAAGCCCGGCGTTCCCGTGGGGCTCAGCGGATGCATGTCGGCCCTGAAGATCGGTGCGAAGGACGGCACGGCCCGCTTCAATGCGATCAAGAAGTGCTTTTCGCGGTGGGCTTCCGAGAAGGGGTTCGATCCCTACGCTGCGCCGTTCGTGATGATGGGAGAAGTGGACAGGTCGATAAAGGACATCGAGGACAAGTGCTATCCGCCCGAAAAGAAGGAAGCGCTCAAGAGGCGGGTGCTCGAAGAGTGGGGGAAGGCATTGACCCTGGCCGAATGAGACGCATCAAACAGCATCGCCCTGCCGAAAGACAGGGCGATAGTTTCTGCAGAGGGCCGTGCTGAAAGGGGAGGACCGGCTGATTATTCCTCTTCAGCCACGCGTCCGCGCATCATGATCTTGGTCTTTTTGCGCGATTCGGCGAAGCATCCTTCGATGTACTTGATGATGGCTTCTTTTTCCCAGACCTTGCGGCCGAGCACGTTGGTCGAAGCCGGGAAGCCGTTGATGGCGTACGTCTCATACTTGCGGATGGTCGGCCGGGTGACCTGAAAAATCTCCAGTAAATCAGGGATGTACAAGTACCGGGGCTTCTTTTCCAGCAGCTCGAAGTTGATGGGGAGATCCGAAATATTTGCCATTCTGTCAGTCCTTTCCGAATTGTTCTGATTGCTGATTGATGCCGAAGTTTTCTCGGTTTTCTTTGAATTCATCTTAGTGTCTTCAAAAATCCCCCGCAGCCGCTTTCGTAGCAAGATTTGCTACGTTTCGAGCCGGCGGGCTTCAGTTTCCCGAAACCGCTGCCGGATTTCCCTCAGGCGGCTTAACTTCGCGGACCTGCAAACTGTCAGAGTTATTTTATCAGAATAACAATAATAAAAAGAAAAAAGTACGGAAATGGCAGTTACTTACATCAGTTTTCCCGGGTTTTCAGTTTTTTTCCGTGTTTTTGCTTCCCAGATTCCAAACGGAACTCTCAGAAAGTTTCAACATGTTGAAACTCACTCTGAGTGACGCCGTTCTGACCCAAAAGACCTCAAATGAAAAGTCAAACGATTATAATAATGATCATATGAGTAAAGAAAATATCCGCACGACTCGTGGGCATACAATTACTCACCGGATTTAACATGCCAAAGAAAGGCGCACCCTCAACGGAGATTCCATCATGCATATTCGCACTGCCTTGGTTTTGACTGCGGCGATCACGCTTGCCGGCTGCTCTTCGGTTCAGAAGAGCTATGACGGGTACGACGCTTCCAGAGTCGATCAGTACATCGTTCCGAATCAGACGACGCTCGCCGAAGCCCGCGCCTATCTCGGCACGCCGACGCTTACGGCAGTAGCTGTCGAAGACAATTCCAAGGTGGTCGGCTGGACACTTGCCGGACACAACTCGGCCGGAGCCTTCATGCGTGCCTGGGGCAAGAATCTCGCTACGGCGGGTCTCGGCGCGAAGTCCCACGAATACACGGTAAAGAGCATTCTCGTAAAGCTCAACGACCGCGATATCGTCACTGAATACAAGAAGTACGGCGCTTCCTACATCACGAAGAGCCGCTTCACGCTCTGGAACGAATGCGAACGCGAGCTCACCGATGAAGAAATCAACTCTCCGGTGGTGTACCGCATCAGCGAAGTCTGTCCGAAATACGCTGAAGAGATTGCGGCCAAGGAAGGCATCAAGCCCGAGGAAGTGGACATCGAGAAGGAGTTCAAGCACTGCAACATGCCGTGCCAGACCGCCCGAGGCGCACTGCGGCACTTCGGCAAGCTGAAGAACTTCACGGCACTGGTTGAGGAAGAAGAGGGCGACGGCTCGAAGCTCATCTTCCGCTGATACACGGACGTCGAAATGCGAAAGGGCGGCTGAGAGGCCGCCCTTCGTGTTCACTTCACATCCCGTTCGGATCAGAGTTCCGGATATTTCGCCACGAGATACTGGTAGCCCGTGGTTTCCGAATATCTGATTTCAAACAGCGTATCCCAATTGGCGCAGTGCGTTTTGAAGATCTCAATGCGGGCTTTGCGGTTGGCTTCATCTGCTCCGGGAGTTTCGCTCAGCAGGTTGTCTTTGGTTGAACTCTTGGGACCTTGTCCGACCAGAACCTGATCGATTGTATTTGTGCCTTTAACCTGCCTGATGCGGACGTCGTTGTGTTGTTTGTTCGGCAGATCGGCAATGGCGGCTTTATTTTGAGACTGAAGCCAATTGACCCAAGTGCTGACATCCTCTTCCCAACTGTCCCAGGACTCGAATTTGTACGGATCGCCTTCTTTATTGACTTTGATGCTGGGCTTGGAAACGAAAGTTCCGCTGACAATCTCTTTCCAAATGTCCAGCCCGGCCTGAGAGAATGTCGGCGACACAGCTGACTCGTCCGAGGAGCACTGCGGCAGAACCAAAGAGAACCCGGCGACTTCCTTCCACTGATCATCGCCTCGGCTGTATTTAAGACCGAGTGATCCGCTCTGTCCTTCACCTTCCGTCTTGAAGGAAAACTCACCGAAGGACTTCACGCCGTCATCCGCGAGATTTTCAATCTTGGCAGCAAATTTTCTTGCCTCACTGCACGACACGCCTTCGAGCACCTGCCTGCTGAAAGTCGCCTCAAGCCGCGCCTGAACTTCAGCGGCAGAAGAGAGAACTGCCTTCTGCTCGGCTTCTTCCTGAAGGTCGAAAAACTTGGGAACGGCGACGGCGGCAAGGATGCCGAGAAGCACGAGAACCATCGTGATTTCAATCAGCGTGAAGCCGCTGTGTCCTTCTGTGATGCGGGAATCAGACATGGGAGGCAGGAATTTGTGAAACGGGAATTGTTCATTCTTGCATTCCCTCTGTGCTGCAGGGTTAGGGTTTGTTCGGAAGTATGTCTTTAAGCAACAATGCTTGGCATCCTCTTTCAGATCGGATGAAGTCAATCGTCTGATCATCGCGTTCAAACAGACAGTTGAGTAGCGGCCCTTTCTCAAACTGCGTCTCGCTCTTGCCCTTTTCGTAGCAGATTTTGCTAAAAAGCGCCGATTTTGCATTCGGGCTCCTTCATAGAATCGGTTCAAAAATGAAGGGGGCCCTCTCATGTTCAAACAGACCGCACTGGCGGCGCTGATTACGATCGCGCTCTGCATTCCGGCAGAAGCGAAGATTCTCATCGGAGACGTCGTCAGCGTGACCGACGGCGATACCGTCACCGTCCGCGTGGACGGCGAAGACATCAGCATTCGCATCCGCGGCATCGATGCCCCGGAACTCGAACAGGAGTACGGCGAAGAAGCCAAGGCGGCGCTTACGGGCTTTCTCCTGAAGCATCAGGCAATCATCAGCGGCGAGGAAAAGGATGCCGCCGGGCGGCTTCTCGCTTCTCTGGCAGTCAACGGCAACGACGCCGGGCTCTACATGCTGAAAACGGCGGTGCTTGGTTCCGGCTTGACTACGAATCTCAGCTCGCCGCCGACTGGCGCACGGCTTACAGAACCGCACAGTCCGAAGCCAAGAGCAAGGGTGTCGGCTTATGGATTGCCGTGCGTCCGGTTCCGCCGTGGAGCTGGCGCAAGCAGCAGCGCGAAGCCGCACAGCTCGAAGAAGAAATCAGGGGCGAAAGCCTGGAAGGCGTTACGAAGGAACTCAAGTCGAACTTCTACATTCTCGAAGACAACTGGCGCTATGTGAAAAAGCGTCTATTCGGCGAGGGAAGCGACCTCGATGAAGAAGACTTCGAGAGCACCCATCCGCCCAAAGAGCGGCCTTCCTTCTGGGAACTCGCAGCCCAGATCGGCGAAGGATGCAGCCGCTGGCTAAAGGCGTTCTTCAGTTCCCTGTTCTGATTTGAGGAGTAGAGATGAACTTCAAGGAATTCATTGCGGAAGTAGCAAAGGACACGGGGCTTCCCGAAGCGACCGTCGAGACCGTACTTGTTTCGGCGAGAGAAACCATTACGGATGTCTGCGCCGAGGGCGGGATCGTCCGCTACAGTTGTCTGGGCACTTTTGCGACGCGTGAAAGCGGAGAACGTCAGGGACGCAATCCGATGACGGGCGAACCCTATGTGATCACGGCCCGCCGCCAGCCGAAGTTCACGCCGTCCGACAAGCTCAAGGCCCGAGTGATGGGCAGTTAAGCCTGGAGGCGGATTGTTCATGCAGACGCAGACGTCCTTCATCAGTGCGCGGCACAACCTGACCGCGGATGGCTTTCGCATTCTGGCAGATTCGCTTTACCGGCAGATGCGCGACAAAAAGGAGGGGAGCCTTCTCGGCGAAGCGCTTCCGCTCTATCGGGCGGATGTCAATTCGATTCAGGATTCGGAGACTGTTCTCAACGTCTTTCGTTCGGCCTACCTCTGGGTGAAGTCGGACGATGAGCGCTTCAAGATCTTCACAGGGCTGGAACTCAGTTCTGGCGACGTGTATGCCCGGCTCAAGATTTCGGCCCGCCCGGAAGTCTCCCGTTTTTTTGCGGAACTGACGGCCGAGGTGAATGCGCTCGAAAGCAATCCCTCCGAACTGAGGTTCAGTCTTCCGAGTTCGCTTGAGCTTTATATCTGGGCCGTCTCGGCGCTCTCCGGCAAGGCGGAAATGTCCTTCAGGATGGAGCCTCTCGACTTCTGCATCAAGACGACGTCGCTCACGCCGAAAACTAACGCCGAAGCGCTTCTCGCTCTCAGATCGATCACGGAAGAATTGGAGAAGAGCCGTCCTGGAAGTCTGCTCGCGTCCGTTTCCTATCGTCCCGAGCCCGACAACCGGAACTGCGTTTTCACGCTGCGTGCGGCCGCAGCAGCCGGGAAGGAAGGGAATGAAGTCCCGGCCCGGCAGGAACGCCGCCGGCGCGGCATCGCCGTGAACGTCGGAACAGGAAACACAGCGCGTCCCGATTCCAAACAGGAAACAGCCGTTTCCTGCCAGCCCCCTTCGGACGACTTCGAGGGACTCTTCGACGCCGACGAAGACACGCAGGCGTTTTCCGCTTCGGCAGACATTCTTCGCAATGCCGCCCGCCGCACAGAGCCGAGCCGTCCTTCGATCGCCAGTCTCCTCGCGGAGAAGAAGCGGCCGGAAGACGATGCCGCTGAAACGAAGGAAGCGGACAAGGCGGAATCCGTATCTGAATCTGCATCCGTCCTTCCTGCCGGCCGGGTGAATGCTGATGCCGGTGCTGCCGCAGCGCAGTCGTCAGAAAACGCTCAGGAGTTCTGTTCGGAATCTGACGCAAAGCCCGTTTCGCAGGAATCCGCTTCGGAATCAGGAAGTGAAAAGCCGGGTGCGGAGATCAATACGAATACGGAAGCGCAGGCGCTGGAAGCAGCGTCGGTTTCCGAAGAGGCCGGAGAAAAGCCGGGCAGAAGGAAGGAACATCCCGTCACGGAGACAGAGATCGAAATGAATCCCGTGAGGATTGTGTTCGGTCGCTTCTACCGGGTTCTGCGCTACGTTGCTTCGTCTCGGGCGGGCACAAGGTTTTGGCTCGGCACAGAAAAACTCCTTGCGCTCGGCGCGTTCGACGCCCGCTCGGTGAGAGCCGACGGCCGCCTGAAGAACCCGAGCAAGGCGCTTTACGATCTGGCGACATCGCTGAGCGCCCGTCACTACGTGCGCAGTCTGCCGTTTTTCAAGATCTCCCGCACCCACGGACCTGATCAGATCGAAATCGCCGTCAATCCGCTGCTTGAGCCGCTCTGCAGAAAGATGCGCGACGGCATCAACCGAGATTGGATCGAGAACACGGCAGGCTGCACGTCGCTTGCTCAGATCGACCTCTATCTCTCGATCAGAAAACGGTTTGATCCCGAGAATCCGAATCTCACGCTCGTCTGGGGCGACATCCGCCGCGAAGCCTTTGCCACCGCTCCGTACGTTGATGCGAGCACGCGGATCTACCGCGAGCTGGAACCGATGCTCGAAACCCTTTCGGCGGTCACCGATCTGGAGATCAGCGGCGTCCATTTCCTCGGGTCGATTCCCGGCGGCGGAAATTATGACCGGGTGCGGATCGGGATGACGGTGAAGCTGAAGGACGTTGTCAAAGCTGAAGCTAAACCGAAGGCCGACTGTCCGGAGTTCTCTTTCGACTCTGCCGTTCCTGCAGATGCATCGGACGCGCCCGCAGATTCCGAAGCGGAATCTCAGAGCAGAGAAACCTCCGCAGTTTCCGAACAGGATTCTGAGAAGAAGGCTCAGCCCCGCGAAGCCGTGCCGGCCGCGCAGCCGGAAGCTGAAGAACCTGAAGAACAGGAAACCCCCAAAAACACCCCCGATTCAGATGAAGACCGTTCGGCTGCAGAGGGGGACAGCCCGTCTCCGTCGTTCGAGTCCGAGTCCTCAAAACGCCTCTGCAAGAGAGAAAGCGGCCGGGGTGAGGAAAGGCCTGAAAGGAGGACGGATTCCGCAGGGCCTGTGAATCCGATTCCCGGCTGGATCAGAGGGGGGGTGCGTGTTACGGACAACGGTCTGCCGCGCGATCTGGCGGTTCTGATGATGCTTGCCGACCCGCTTTCGGTCGCGGAGGCAGTTACGACGTGCGGGTTTGATCTCACGGACCCGCAGTCATTCTGGGATGCAGTGCTCGAATGCGAACGGCGCAATGTCGGCCGATCCGAAACCGCACCCTGTCCACTTCCTTGAATAGGAGTTCATCATGTTCTTCGGTGATATCGCCGTAGTGGCCGTGGTCCTTGTGGTCATCGCCGTTCTGTTCGTTCAGCAGGGTCTTAAGGTCGTTCCTCAGCAGTCAGCCTGGGTGGTGGAACGTCTGGGGCGCTTTCACACCGTCCTTAATCCGGGACTGAACCTCATCATTCCGTTCATCGACCGGGTGGCATACCGCCACAGTCTTAAAGAAATTCCTCTCGATACGCCTGCCCAGGTCTGCATAACCCGCGACAACACGCAGCTCACGGTGGACGGCGTGCTCTTCTATCAGGTGACGAATCCGGAACTTGCCTCCTACGGCACGTCCGACTACCGCTTTGCCATTACGCAGCTTGCTCAGACGACGCTTCGCTCGATGGTGGGCCGCATGGAGCTCGACAAGACCTTTGAAGAGCGCGAAATCATCAACAAGGCGATCGTGCAGGCCGTGGACGAAGCCGCCACCAACTGGGGCGTTAAGGTCCTTCGCTATGAGATCAAGGATCTGACGCCGCCGCCCGCCATTCTCAAGGCCATGCAGGCGCAGATCACCGCCGAGCGCGAAAAGCGTGCGGTTGTGGCGACGTCCGAAGGCAAGAAGATGGAGCAGATCAATCTCGCCACGGGTGCCCGTGAAGCCGCCATTGCCAAGTCCGAAGGCGAAAAGCAGGCTGAAATCAACCGCGCTCAGGGTCAGGCCGCCGCGACGCTTGCGCTGGCCGAAGCGACTGCCGAAGCGCTTCGCAAAGTGGCCGCCGCCACCCGCGAAGAAGGCGGCATGAACGCCGTGAGTCTGCAGGTGGCCGAAAAGTACGTCGAGGCGTTTGCCAATATCGCCAAGGAAGGCAACACCCTCATCGTGCCGGGGAACATGGGCGACATGTCGGCCATGATCTCGTCCGCCATGAAGATTATGGAAGGAGTGAAGCGTGGCTGATATTCGGTTCGCAGTGATCCTGACGCTTCTGCCGCTCGGACCTGCGCTTGGCGCACTCGGAGCAGCGGCGTATCAGCGGCATATCGGCGGGTGGAACCGCCTCGAAAAGGCCATGCGTCTCTCGCAGTTTGCGGCGGCATGTGTTCTCTTTTCGTCCGTGTCCTTTGCCGTCCTGATGGCCGTTCATCCGCTCTGAGGGAGAGACCGCCATGCTGATGATCATCGGCCTTTCGTTTGCCTTCTGCGCCTGTCTCGTCCTTGCGCTCTTCACCGAGATTGCCGCGCTTCGGGGGTACGACCCGAGACGCCACCTCGGAGCGCTTGCGTGGGTGTTTCTTTCCGTGTCCGTGCTCTTGCTGCAGAGCAGTGCCTGCATTGGCTTCGGGCTCAGCCCCGACCGGAAGGTCTTTATTTACGAAGAGGGCGCAGGGTCGGACCTCTGCATGACCTGGGACGACCGCACGGGCCGCACCTTGGACGCCTGCGCACTGCTGGTCCGGCAGCCGAACGGCGGGCGTCTTGTGCGCATCACCGTTCCTCAGGAACGCCTGGCGACGCCGGAGCGGATTCTCGACAGGATCGGCATCCGCTTTTCGGGCGAATTTCTCTATCGCATCGAGGGCGAAGCCCTCTGGGAAGCGGACAGGGTCGGAATCTCCGAGCGCACGAAGCTCGTTCCGGCAGTGGGCATTCCGGCCTGCGGGCTTTCACGGGCCTGCGTCGATCCATTTGTCGACTTTGTATTTCAGCGTCTAAGAAATTCCTAACCGGATGCGCGGACTGAAAGGGTCCGCGCATTTTCATATCCATTTCCTGCTCAACTCAAAAAGGAGTATTTCTTCATGTTCAAGAAAACCGTTCTTGCGGTCTCCGTTGCGGCCGTCTGCTCGACAGCCTTCGCCGCCGCGGAGATTCAGGACCAGACCTTCAGCACCGACATCGAGCTGCTGACCCAGGACGTAAACTACACGGCCACGTCCGCGATCGGCGGCACGCCGGGCTTTTACGCCAATTCCACGGGCGAAGCTCAGACCTATCAGGGTCACCTGACGGTCACCAACACGGCCAATACCGCCAAGGTGACGGGTCTTTATGCCAATGGTTCTGCGCTCACCAATGCGGGCACGATCGACGTCACCTCGCAGAAGTCCTGGCAGAACCGCGCCATGATGGCTCAGCACGGCGGCACGGCCGTCAATGCCGGCACGATCAATGCGACGGAAGCGTACGGCATGACGGTGGGTTCGTCCGAATCGGGCGAAGTCAACACAATCATCAACGATGAAACCGGCCTGATCGTGGTCGCTTCGGGCGTCGGCATGGAAGCGGGCGGCGCGGGCGCGACGGCCGTCGTGACGAACAAGGGCACGATCGACGTGCGCAATCCGGTTGAAGGTTCGGCCTCTCAGTTCTCGCTCGGCATTCTCGTGAAGGGAAGCTATGACGGCGAAATCGTCAACAGCAGGATCATCACCGCCACTGCCGGCACGGCCGCGATTCAGGTTGAAGAAAACGACGACGCAGCGCATCCGACCGACTTCAATCACATCACCAACTGGGGCCTTATCGACGCGGCCGAGGGCGCTTATGCGATCCGCGTGACGGGCGGCAATGACCTCACCATCGACCTCGCCAAGGGTTCCGTTACGAACGGCATGGTTCAGCTGGGAGGCACGGGCACGGTGCTCAACGCCGTGGCCGCCAAGGGCACGCTGATCTTCACGGATAACGAAGACGATTCCGTCACGCAGGGCGTCAACATCGCCGCCGATTCCGAATTCACCTTCAAGGGCGAAGGCTCGATCGGCAAGCTTTGGGTGGCAGATTCCGAACTGAACTATACGGACGGTCTCTTCTACGAAATCACCGACGAGGCGTACACCGTTTTCAAGGATGAATTTCTGGCCGAAAACGGCTATGCGCTCCCGTCCTACTATGACAAAAAGGACGTCGGCTACATCCTCGGCGGTCTTGAAGCCGACAAGCTCGTCATTGAACGCGGCACGCTCACGAACGAAGGCGTGATCACGGGCGGCGAACTCGTGATCTACGAAGGTGGCAGGCTCGTCACGGGCTATTCGCTTGCCAACGGCAACTCCATCGCCTTTGATGCCGTCACGGTTAATACGGGCGGTGCGCTTCAGCTCACGAATCTCAATTCCGCCGAAAACACCTCGATCCTGATCGAAGACGGCGTCTACACGTTCGACGGCGGCAAGCTCCTTCAGGCCGACGGCACGGAATACCACGGCGCACTGAAGGTCGGCCGCTCGAAGAGCTTCGGCGCTGAAATCGCGTTCGATCAGGGCGACTACAGCTATTCTTCGATCACGCTCGCCGCCAACAAGACGACTCCTGATCCGAAGGCGAAGCTCACCGTCGGCTCTGCCGGCACGCTCACCGTCGGCACGCTTGATGCCGCGACGGGCGACGTCGCTGTCTCCGGCAAGCTCACCGTGACCGACAGCCTCCTCAACGCCTACTATCAGGGCGTCTCGTCCGAATACGTGATGACGGGCAGCATCGAAGTGAAGACGGGCGGCACGCTCACGACAACCACCGATGCGCTCACGCTCTCCGTCAGTGAAGACGGTGCAGTCGTCTCCGCGCTGCCGACAGACGGCGAAGGGAACATCCAGCACAACGTCAACTACTTCCAGACCGGAACGATCGTCAATAACGGCACGATCGAACTCAATTTCGGCGAAGGCTTCACGCTTTCCAACTCTTCGCTCGTCTCTCTCAAGAACGCCGTCATGACGTCCGACAGCACGGGCGTCATCAATGTGGGCGACGCTTCTCTGGAAGACCTTACCAACGGCGGCAAAATCAGTTTTGCCGACCTCAATGCGGTTGAAGACGGCATTACGACCAACGCCCTTCAGCAGGCCGAAGTTACCGACGTCAATGCAGCCGTTACCGGCAGCAAGTCGGTCGGCTCCCTCGTCCTCTCTGAAGGCGAAGACGCTCTCACGATCGGCGGCGGCACCGATGCCGACATGGTCATCCTCAACGGCGAAGGCAGCATTGCCAAGACCGCTGACGGCGAAAATGCCGACGTGAATGTGGCGAACCATGCCGTACTTGTGACGACGGGCGACGATGCCGTGCTCGGCAATGTATCGGGCGAAGGCATGCTCAACGTCTCCGGAGCGAAGCTCACGATCAACGGGAACGCTGAAGTCGATGTGATCGACGCCAACCGCACGCTTATCGTGAACGGCTCGACCACCGCTTCCTACCTCAACGCTGAAGAATCCGTTGAACTCAACGGCGACGCTTCGATCGGCAATCTCACCGTCGGCAGCAGCGACGGCCGATCCGCCGGCACGCTTAATGTCGGCCAGAATGAAGAAGGGAAAACCTTCAAGCTCGAAGTCGAAAACCTCACGGTGACGGCGGGTTCCGCTCTCACGGCGGGCGATACGACGGTGGGTGCAGGCACGATTCTCGGCACGGCTTCTTTCGGCGACCTGACGGTGGGCGACGTGCTTCACGTCGGTTCCGAAGCGACGGCAGGCAAGCTCACCGCTCAGACTTTGAAGAGCGGCCGTCTCTTCCTCGACCCGGTGTTTGACGAAACCGGCACGATGGCCTGGGGCAGCGCCTCGCAGGTCTCCGTTACGGGCATTGATGCGGGCGCAGGCGTCGAAGTCGGCAACGCTTCGCTCCTTGCGGTCGGCGCAACGAACGAACAGGCGGTCGCCGCCATGAATGCCTCCGGCTACCGTCTCTCCAACGACGGTCAGGTCGGCTCTGTCAAGGCCGCGGCCTACGTAGCCGCTCATGTTGACGGTTCCGTCTGGGTGACGGGTGCTGATGCGCCGACGTCCGGTCTTGCCAACGGCGCGTACATCGGCTCCGACGGTCTCGTGGTCGTGAAGAGCGATGCCTTTGCCGGCACGAACGACACTGTCTTTACGGGCGCTGTGGTGAACGACGGCTCCATCTACCTGACTGACTTCAATATCGGCGATACGATCGATCTCGGCGACTCCTATGCGGGCGACGGCACGATCGACATCATCGGCGACCGCATGACGGGCGCTTTTGCCGATGAAGCAACCGGCATCGTGACGATCGAATTCGACGACAGCGCCATGGAAGAAATGCAAGGTCTCGTCGCGGCCAATGCGCTGAAGGGCTTCTACACCGATGCCGCCGGCATGGGCGAATCCCGTTCCGCTCAGTGGGTGCGCGGTCTCATGTCCTCCGTGCTCACGAACGAAGCAGTCGTGGCTCAGATGAACGCGGCCGCAGGTCTCGGTGTGACGGCGGGTCTTCAGGCCGTGACGCTTGATGCCTCCGACGCCTTTGCGGGTTCCGTTGCGAAGCGCACGGGCATTCTCACCGACTTCGGCGAAGGCGTTGCCATTTGGGCCGACGTCACGGGCGGACGCTATCAGGCTAAGAAGCTCTTTGACGGCGCGGGCTACGCTTCCGACATCTATGCGGGGGTCTTCGGTGCCGACTATACCGCTCCCTGCGGCGGTACGCTGGGCGCAGCGATCACCTTCGGCACGGCCGATACCGACAGTAAGAACACCATTGCTTCGACGTCGGCTGACTCTGACTACTGGGGCTTCTCCGTCTACGGCGCTAAGGCGTTCGGCAATGCGAAGATCGCCGCCGACTTCGGCTACATGGCCTTCTCGAACGACGTCAGCGCGGGTCTCGGCATCGGCAAGTTCTCCGCTGATACGGATGCCGTCACATTCGGCGTTCGCGGCGAATACCTCTACGAAGCCGGAGACTTCAGGATCGTTCCGCACGCGGGTCTGCGCTACACGCATCTCGCAACGGACGGCTTTGAGGCAGCCTTCCGCACGGATGTCGATTCGCTCAATGTCTGGCGCATGCCGATCGGCGTGACCGTCTCGGGCAATGTCGAAACCAACGGCTGGAAACTTGCTCCGTCCGTTGATCTGACGGTTGTTCCGGCGCTTGGCGACAAGGATGCTGACGTCCGCGTCGGCATTGCCGGCACGTCCGCCTCCGATACGCTTTCGATGCGCGTGATCGATGCCGCTCCGGTTCAGGCAGCCTTCGGTCTTACCGCAGAAAAGGGCGAATGGACGTTCGGCGCGAGCTGGCAGCTCGGCGTCGGCGGTCATGACCGCTTCAACAACGCCTTCACGGTTTCTGCTCAGTACCGCTTCTAATCGGTTCTGATTCGTGAAACTCGCTCTGCTCGGGAGACGTCCCGGGCAGGGCGGGGAGAGTGAAGATGAGTGAAGTTGACAGGAAAATGCCTTCGGGTTGGGCCGGGACAGACGTTCGAAGAAAGGCCGCGGAGCTCTTCGAAGCGGGTTTCGGTCATGTCATCGCCGCAAGAAAGCTCGGCCTGCCGAAGACCACAGTGAGGGAGTGG
>JAGBFJ010000044.1 GCA_017936545.1 Sutterella sp. | reverse complement strand
CGGATATTTCTGAAATCTGTTGGCGGAGTGGACGGGACTCGAACCCGCGACCCCCGGCGTGACAGGCCGGTATTCTAACCAACTGAACTACCACTCCGCGCATAGCGCAAAATCGTTCAACCGTTTCAAAGCTCAGAATAGTTGGCGGAGTGGACGGGACTCGAACCCGCGACCCCCGGCGTGACAGGCCGGTATTCTAACCAACTGAACTACCACTCCGTTCGGAGCATTGAATCAGCTGAGAAGCGACATTATACAGAACTTTCCGTGCCTGTCAAGAAACTTTTTTCAAAACTTCAAGAAAGGCTGGTGGGTGCTGAGAGGGTCGAACTCCCGACCATCGCCGTGTAAAGGCGGTGCTCTACCAACTGAGCTAAGCACCCAGGAAAATGCCGCGCCCTCAATTGAACGCAGAAGGGTTATTGTACAGCATCTTTAAGCGCTTTACCTACCCTAAATTTGGGATGCTTCTGAGCGGGCACCGTAATGGCTTCGCCGGTGCGCGGATTGCGGCACTGACGCTCGGCGCGCTCGGACACCGTGAACGTGCCGAAGCCGACCAGCGTGACGTCCTCGCCCTTCTGAAGCGAGCGCGTGATTTCGGCGAACACTGTTTCCACGGCCTTGGCGGCCTTGGCCTTGCTGAGGTCGGCATGCATGGCGACCTGTTCAATGAGTTCGTTCTTGTTCATGAAACAACTCTCAAAAAGAGGCGGACCGACTGTGAATCGGCTCCGCCTGTTCATCAGTTGGCTGCGACTGCCGTCGGACGGCGCGTGCGCTTGGGTTTGGCCGGCGGCGCCTGAACGGCGGGCGGCTGAGGCACGGCTTCGGCCGGCAGCGGTTCGGGCAGACGAACGAGCGCGTGGCTGAGCACGTCGTCGATCGTCTTCACCGGCACGATCGCGAGCGCCTTCTTGGCGTTTTCCGGAATTTCCTCCAGATCGCGCTTGTTGGGCTCGGGGATCAGCACCTTGGTGCAGCCGGCGCGCACGGCGGCCAGCAGCTTTTCCTTCAGACCGCCGATCTCGAGCACTTCTCCGTGAAGCGTGATTTCACCCGTCATCGCCACGTCGGCATGCACCGGAATGCCGGTCATGGCCGAAATGATGGCGGTGGTGGTCGCCGCACCGGCGGACGGACCGTCCTTCGGCGTGGCGCCTTCGGGGAAATGCACGTGCAGGTCGGTCGCATAGAAGCGGTCGTCGGCAATGCCGAGTTCGTGAGCACGGGCGCGGACCACGGATCGGGCCGCCTCCACGCTTTCCTTCATCACGTCGCCTAGGCTTCCCGTGCGCTGCACGTTGCCCTTGCCGGGGAAGATCTGGGCTTCGATCGACAGCAGGTCGCCGCCCACTTCGGTCCAGGCCAGACCGTTCACCACGCCGACGCGCGGTTCCTTCTGAGCCAGACCGATCGTGTACGGCGCCGGGCCCAGGTATTCGTGAAGGTTTTCCTCCTTCACGACCGTCTTCTCGCCCTTGCGGTCACCCTTCTTGGCGGCCGCAAAGACGATCTTGCGGAACACCTTGCCGATCGCGCGCTCGAGACCGCGGACGCCGGCTTCGCGGGTCCAGTAGCGGATGATGCCGAGCACGGCCTCGCGGGTCATGTCGACTTCCTCGGGCTTGAGGCCCGTCGCGCGCTGCTGCTTCGGGATGAGGTGATGTTCGGCGATGTGCACCTTTTCGTCTTCGGTATAGCCCGAGAGCGAAATCACCTCCATGCGGTCCAGAAGCGGCGCAGGAATGTTGTAGCTGTTCGAGGTCGCCACGAACATCACGTCCGAAAGATCGTACGGAATCTCGACGTAATGGTCCGCAAACGTGCTGTTCTGCTCGGGGTCGAGCACTTCGAGCATGGCCGAGGCCGGATCGCCACGGTAGTCCGAGCTCATCTTGTCGATTTCGTCGAGAAGGAAGAGCGGATTCTTCACGCCGGCGCGGATCATGCTCTTCATCACCTGACCGGGCATCGAGCCCACGTAGGTGCGGCGGTGACCGCGGATTTCGCTTTCGTCATGAACGCCGCCCAGCGCCACTCGCACGTACTTGCGGCCCGTCGCGCGGGCGATCGATTCGCCGAGCGAGGTCTTGCCCACGCCGGGCGCGCCGACGAAGCAGAGAATGGGCGACTTCACCTTGCCGACGCGCTTCTGCACGGCGAGGTATTCGAGAATGCGCTCCTTCACCTTTTCGAGACCCGAATGGTCTTCGTCGAGAATTCGGGCGGCCTCTTCGAGATTCTTCGAGACGCGGGACTTCTTCGTCCAGGGAATGTCGACGAGCGTGTCGATGTAGCTGCGGACCACGACGGCTTCGGAGCTCATCGGCGGCATCTGGCGCAGACGGCGCAGTTCCGTCATCGCGGCATCCTCGGCGTACTTCGGCATATGCGCCGCGCGGATCTTTTCCTCAATTTCACGGAAATCGTCCGTTTCAGCTTCGCCGCTGTCGCCGAGCTCCTTCTTGAGCGCTTTGATCTGCTCGTTGAGGTAGTAGTCGCGCTGATTCTTTTCCATCTGGCGCTTGACGCGGCCGTCAACGCGCTGCTGGATGCTCTTCACTTCGTTTTCGCGCTCGACGTAGCCGAGCACCGCATCAATGCGGGCGATCAGATCGGCCTCTTCGAGCACGGCCATCTTTTCGGGCGTCTTGAAACCCGCCTGTGCGCAGATGAGTTCGAGCACGCGCTCGGGATTGGGCTCCTGCTCGATGATGCGGAACATTTCCGTCGCGGCCTTGTCGCCCTTCGTGAGGCGGCCCCAGGCCTCGACCAGCGCGCGCCGGTAGCTTTCAAGCTCCGACGGACGGCTCACAGTCGTGACGATCTTTTCCGCCGAAGCGAAAAGCGAACCGTCCTTTTCCTTGAGCTTGGTGACGCGGTATCGCGCCACGCCCTCGACGAGCGCCTTCACGGTGCCGTCCGGGAGACGCAGCAGCTGCGTCACGGTGCAGACCGTGCCGACCGAGTAGAGATCCTGTTCGGACGGCAGATCCACCTTCGGATCCTTCTGCGCGAGCAGCAGCACGAGCGAATCCTCGCCCGTCACGGCCAGCTCGGCCGCCCGGATCGACTTGTCCCGGCCCATGAAGAGCGGCGCCATCATGTGGGGAAAGACCACCATGTCGCGCACGGCCAGAGCGGGCAGTTCAATCTGATCGGGGAGCTCAGTCTCGCGTTTCTTCTTGTTAGTCAAAATAGCTGTCCTAAAAAACTTGTGTTCGGTCTTCTATATATGGGGACAACCCGCCCTCCTTTCAAGGCGGCGGGCTGCCGGCGGCCGAATCCGCGCGCGTCAGCTGCGCTCGACGAGTTCGACGGGCTTGTGCGATTCCACCGTCTCCTTCGTCACCACGGCGCGCGCGATGTTGCCCTTGGTCGGGATGTCGAACATCGCGTCAAGAAGCACGTCTTCGACGATCGAACGCAGGCCGCGGGCGCCCGTCTTGCGGGCGATGGCCTTGTGAGCGATGGCCTTGAGCGCGTCTTCGGTGAATTCGAGCTCGACGTCCTCCATGCCGAGAAGCGCCTTGTACTGACGGACGATGGCATTCTTTGGCTCGGTCAGAATGGCGATGAGCGCCTTCTCGTCAAGCTCTTCAAGGGACGCAATGATCGGCAGACGGCCGACCAGTTCGGGGATGAGACCGTACTTCACCAGGTCTCCCGCCTCCACCTGACTGTAGATGGCCGAAAGATCCTTGTCGCCGTCCTTGCTGAAGACCTTGCCGCCGAAGCCCATTTCGGCCTTTTCGGTGCGTCGGCCGATGATGCGCTCCATGCCGTCGAAAGCGCCGCCACAGATGAAGAGAATCTGGGAGGTGTCGACCTGAATCATGGCCTTGCCGGGATTTTTGCGGCCGCCCTGAGCCGGCATGCTCGCCACCGTGCCTTCAACGAGCTTGAGGAGCGCCTGCTGAACGCCCTCGCCCGACACGTCTCGGGTGATCGAGGGGTTTTCGCTCTTACGGGCAATCTTGTCGATTTCGTCGAGATAAATGATGCCGCGCTGGGCTTTTTCAATATCGCCGTCCGCCGCCTGCACCAGCTTGGCGACGATGTTCTCCACGTCTTCGCCGACGTAGCCCGCCTCGGTGAGCGTCGTCGCATCGGCGATCGCGAAGGGCACGTCGAGTGCGCGGGCGAGCGTTTGGGCGAGCAGCGTCTTGCCCGAACCCGTCGGGCCGATCAGCAGAATGTTCGACTTCTGCAGTTCGACCTCACGGCTCGCGTCGGCCTGATTGCGAAGGCGCTTGTAGTGGTTGTAGACCGCCACGGAAAGCGTGCGCTTGGCGCGCGTCTGACCGACGACGTAGTTGTCGAGCAGATCGAAGATTTCCTTCGGCTTCGGAAGCGGCTTCTGAGCGGGCGCGGCGGCTTCGGCGCCGGCACCGGTTTCAGCGGGGGCGCCGTTGACGAGTTCGTCGTTCATCGAGCGGATGCATTCGCCGCAGATGAGCTCGCCCTTGATGCCCGAAAAGAGTTCATTGCAGTCGCTTTCGCTGCGGCCGCAGAAAGAACAATATCGCATGTTTGCAGTCCGATTCAGGGCGCGGCTTCAGGCCGCACCCGGGTTGCAGAGTGTGCTCAGAGCGCCTTCTGAAGCTCTTCGCGGGTCGTGAAGATACGGTCGATCAGACCGTATTCCAGCGCTTCCTGCGCCGTCAGCCAGTAGTCGCGCTCAGTATCGCGGGCAACCTCTTCGACGGGCTTGCCGGTGTTTTCGGCAAGAATCTGATTGAGTTCGGCCTTCGTGCGGAGGATTTCGCGCGCAACGATTTCGAGCTCCGTCGCCTGACCCTGCATGCCGCCGAGCGGCTGATGAATCATCACGCGGGAATGCGGCAGCGCGAAGCGCTTGCCCTTTTCGCCGGAGCTAAGAAGCAGCGCTCCCATCGAGGCGGCCAGACCCACGCAGATAGTGTTCACCTTCGGACGGATGAAGCGCATCGTGTCGAAGATGCCCATGCCCGCGGTCACGGAACCGCCGGGACTGTTGATGTAAAGCGAGATGTCCTTGTCCGGATTTTCGCTTTCAAGGAAGAGCAGCTGGCCGATGATGGAGCTGGCCGACTGATCGTTCACTTCGCCCGTCAGAAAAATGATGCGGTCGCGAAGAAGTCGGGAATAGAGGTCGTAGCTGCGTTCGCCGCGGCCGGTGTCTTCAATGACGTAAGGGATGAGACTCATCTCTAAATATTCCTTTCGGTTTTTCAGTGTCCTGTGATTGTAGCGAAGAGACTTGTCCGCTTCGCGGCGCCGACGTTCTGAATCTTGCCCAAATGTTGCAGAAAAGAACGAAAAAGAGGCGCCGCCCGCAAGCTGACACCTCTTTTCCTCGCTTTCCGGCCGACGCCGGGGCTCAGCCGCCCCGGCACGGCGCCGGATGACTCACTGTCGGAACGTTCGATCAGAACTGGCCGGCCATGAGCTTGTCGAATTCAACGACTTCTTCCGTCGTCTTGGCCTTGCCGAGGACCCATTCGGTCACGTTGTTTTCCGTGGCCTGGGCGCGGAGGTTGCTGACGCGGTTCTGGTCCTTCATGATGTATTCGACGACTTCTTCGGGCTTTTCATAGCTCGAGGCGATGTCGGAGGCGATCGCACGGACCTGGTCTTCGGTACCGGAGATCTTTTCCTGCTGGATCAGGGCTTCAACGAAGAGGCCGAGGCGGACGCGACGTTCAGCCTGGTCCTTGAACATGTCGGCGGGCAGCTGGGGCATGTTCTTGACGTCCATGCCGCGGGCGGCGAGGTCGCGGCTCATCTGCTGACGCAGAGCTTCGCTTTCTTCAGCGACCATGCCGGTCGGAACGGCGAACTTGCAGACGCCGGCGACGGCTTCCATCACTTCGCTCTTCGTCTTCGTTTCGAGACGGGCCTTGACTTCGCGTTCGAGGTTGGCGCGGATTTCAGCGCGCATGGCTTCAACGCCGCCTTCAACGCCGAGCGTCTTGGCGAATTCGTCGTCGATCGTGGGGTAGGCCGGTTCGGCCACTTCGATCACTTCAACGTCGAATTCCACTTCCTTGCCTTCGAGATCCTTGATGCCGTAGTCGGACGGGAAGGTGAGCGGGAAGGTCTTCTTTTCGCCGGCGGCCATGCCCGTCACGGCGGCTTCAAATTCGGGGAGCATGCGGCCCTGACCGAGAACGAACACATAGCCTTCGGCCGTGCCGCCCTGGAATTCAACGCCTTCCTTCTTGCCCTTGAAGTTGAGCTTGACGCGGTCGTCGGCCTTGGCGGCGCGTTCGACGACTTCGTACGTGGCACGCTGACGGCGCATCACGTCGATCGTCTTTTCGACTTCGGCGTCGGTCACCGGGCAAACGTAGCGCTTCAGTTCGACTTCGGAGAAGTCGGGCACTTCGACGTCCGGGAACACTTCAAAGGTGGCCTTGAAGTGCATGTTGTCCTTGTCGCCTTCGACCGGAACGGCATCGATGTGCGGATAACCGGCGATGCGCAGTTCACTTTCCTTGGCGGCCTTGGCCCAGGCTTCGCCGACGAGCTGGTTCACGGCTTCGTCAAAAGCCTGAGCGCCGTACATGCGGCGGACCTGAGCGGCGGGAACGTGGCCCTTGCGGAAGCCCGGGAGCTTGGCGTTCTTGGCATAGCCCTTGAGGGACTTTTCCGTGAGTTCTTCAGCCGTCGCGTAGGAGACGACGAGTTCGAGCGTGCGTTCGAGCGGGTTAACCTTGGCGACCTCTTCGGTCTTAACTTCTTGTTCAGTCATCGCGTTTGTCTTTATAAAAAGCCCGGAAGCCTGACGCCTCCGGATGCGGATTAAACAGATCCCCTCGGCGCTTCGCACGGGGGGACCGCGTGAAAATCTGTTTCGCCCGGCGCTCTCATGCCGGGTCTCCTTCAAAAGGAGATGTCCGCCGATTCCAAACCGACGGACCTGAATTTATGCATTATAGCGGAGAACGTTCACCTGCGTTTCTTCTGAAGTTCTTCACAAATCAGGGAAAAGACGCCCTGTCTGCCCCGATCGGGCGCAGACGCAAAGCCGGCTTCCTCTTCGCAAGCATTCGTTTCCGAAACGCTTCTCCCGACTGGGATTTGCTACACTTTTTTCCTGTTCAGAATCCCTTTCCCGCCTCGCCATGCGTTTTCTTCCGACGTTTCTGCTGAGTCTTGCCGCCGTCCTGAGCCTGAGCGCCTGCACGACGACCGGCACGGGTCCCGCACGCGTGCGAAGCGAGGCGCCTGCGCTTCCCGAAGACGATCCCGTCACCGAACAGTACAACGAGCGCATCACCGCTGTCGCCCGCGAGGTGCGGGCCGTCTGCTCCGCCGCCGTCAATCAGGCCTACTTCAGTCGCACGCCCTGCCTGCCCTCCGGCATGCACGAATCCCATCTCAGGGACCGCACGCGCATCACGGCCGAGCAGAAAAAGGCTGCTGCGCGAGTTTTCGAGCATCTTCGCCGGCTCAATGAAGAAACCCGTACCCTGATGACCGAATCCGGCAATCCCGAACTGATGACGCTCGCGCGACGCTCGCGAGAATCGGTCGATCCGCAGATTCAGGAAATTCAGTCAGCCCTGATTTCCGGAAGCATCACTTGGGGCGAATACAACCGCTCTCGTCTGGAAATTTTCGAAGCCAGCACGGGCTTCACGCCCGGCGAACACTGAGCCGCCCTTTTTCTGTACAATTCAGCAGTCGTGCGGGAGTGGCGAAATTGGTAGACGCACCAGGTTTAGGTCCTGACGCCGTAAAAGGCGTGCCGGTTCGAGTCCGGCCCCCCGCACCAATATACAATATTTAGTGCTTGTGAGAGGTATTAATCACAATATATAGTATGCGTGACATAGTGTGGCGTTGTAGGATTACAGCGAAATTACAGCGGAGACACACGCTATGGGAACCATCAGCAAAAGGCCGTCCGGCCGTTATCAGGCGCAAACCATATCCTACGACAAGCGCATCACAAAGACCTTCCCTCGCTTGGCAGGCGCCAAAAGATGGATCTCTCAAATTGAAGCCGACAACGATGCCGGCCTTCCTCCTGAGTCTCGCCTCACCGTAGGAGAGCAACTCGTCAAATACCGAACACTCGTTTCTGAACGACGAATTCACTGGCGTCATGAGTGCGCTGTCATTGGGTGTTTCCTTGACGATCCAATCTCAGAACTCACAATATCTTGTGTCTCCCCAAGAGACGTTGAGTCGTGGATTAAACGTCGCCGTACGATTCCTTCACGAAGCACTGGACGATTGTTCGAGGAATCAACCATTGCCAGACAGCTTCAAACGCTATCAGCGTTCATCAGTTGGGTGGTGAAACAGAATCTTCTGAAAGAAAACCCTTGCTTGAAGGTCAGTAAGCCGTCAAGTTCTGTCGCACGAGAGCGTGTTGCAACAGATGAAGAGATCGAGCGCCTGAAGCTCGTTGCCGGCTGCTATCAGTGAATCGATCGTGTTGGTAACCTGCTGTGCTGCTTTGGCAGCGGCGTTTTGTTTACGTTCGGTTGTCTTGCTCTTGGGCGGAAGTTTGTTGGGTTTCACAGCCGGGAGTTTTCTCTTCTGCTTTAAAGAGCTTGCAACCTGCGTATTTCCGTTTTTGTCGACTGTGAGTTTCGGAGCGTCTTTGACGAGGTCATCGGACATGACGCTGTCACCGGGTTTCGGTTCGTCAGCCCTTCGGCCGTACGTATCCTCGAAAGAATCAGATTTGTCACTATCACGGCCTCTGCGAAGTTCAGCCAAGACGATGTCTGGAAGTTCAATCAGATCTCTAGATAGGGCAATCTTGGTCGCAGAATTCAAAGGGATCTTTTTACTGCTAAATTCATTACATGCCTCCTTCAGAGTTTTGTCGAAAATCACTATGTTAGAGGCTAACGATCTGGAGCTCCATCTCTCGGGCCGTTTTTATTGAAGCGAACGTGAGTAACCGTTATCGGGCTACGCCTGTCAGAGCGCTGTTTTGAGCCTTTCCCCCCTTGGCTTTGAATAAATAACCTTCCACCAAAGATGAAGCGTGTCTCACGTCGCCGAGGTGAACCAGTGCTGCCTCACTGCATCGGCAATATAATTTCCGGGAGTAAACCCTTAATTTTATCGTGATCGAAATGATATTCTTAAGGTATCTCTAAATACTATTTTTATCATAATTGATCACTAACTGATATCTTTATAGCCACAAATGCCTTTGGTTAGATATCTTTCTGATACCTATATTGCAAAAAGCAGATAAGGCGGCTCCGTCTCTGACAGCAACCGCCTTTCAGGGTTCGTGATCATTGCACAGACTGCCGTGCTCGCAGCTCACATTGGGCAGATCCTGCGCATTCCGTTAAGTCAACTAAAACGCAACCTCCGTTAACGTCCTCAGAACACTGACACTGTTTAACAGACTCACAGTTTCAAGCCCTCCATCACGGCCGTCAGTTCCTGCACGGTATGAACGCCTAACTTGCGCATGGCACTTGACTTGTGAAATTCCGCCGTTCTCTGTGCAATTCCGAGCCGCTCGGCAATGACTCGGGCCGTCAGGCCCTGAGCGGAGAGCCTGGCAAGCTGCTTTTCCCGCGATGAAAGCGCATCGTAGGCCGCCTGGCGAGACTGGGCTTTTGCTTCCAAACGGCCGCGGGCGCGCTCCAGCGCTTCCTTGAGCTTTTCACGTCGCACCGGCTTCTGAAGAAAACAGACTGCGCCCTTCATCATGGTTTCAACGGCCATTTCCAGATCGCCGTGACCGGAGAGGAAAATAATCGGCCAGTCGATGCCGGTATCGGCAAGCCGCTGCTGAAGTTCCAATCCCGACATGCCGCCCATCCTGACGTCGAGCAGCAGGATGCCGGGCTCCTCGGGAGAGGCGTGCGTCAGAAAATGCTCGGCGCTCGGATAAGGCACGGCTTCGCAACCGAGCCCTTTAAGCACGAAGGCCAGCGCTTTTCTGAGACTGCCGTCGTCGTCAATCACATAGACCCGCTGCATATATCATCCCTCCCTGACCGCCGTCACCGGCAGTCTGACAATCGTGATCAGACCGTCAGACTCGCTTTGGCGCCTGTACGAAATGGATCCGCCGATGTTTTCAACAAGGTTTCGGGAAATCGAAAGTCCCAGTCCGAGACCGTCCGGCTTCTGGCTGGAAACCGGTTCGTTGAGTTGGGCAAACGCCGCGTCGGAGAGTCTCGGCCCGTTGTCTTCGATCGTGACGACGGCGAATCCGTCTTCCTCGGCAGCGCCTGCCCGCACCATCGGCGGTTCATTCCTCTGAGACGAGGCCGCCTCCTTGGCGTTTTTGAGCAGATTGCCGAAAACAAGCTCCAGATCGAGCGGATTCATCAGAACCACGGCGTCGGCAAATCCGCCGACCTGCGTCGGGACGCGCCCGACTCCGAAATGCGAGACCGTATGATCGGCCTTGGCAAAAGCCTCCCAGACGGATACCGGCCTGACGTCCGACTTCTTCTTGGCGTACTGCCTCACGCGCTCGACGATTTCGCTCGCTCTGGCGGCATCCGCCGTCATGCTGTGAAGAATATCGAGCATTTCCTCGCGACTGATGGCATCGTTCTTCACCATGTCCTCCAAGCCTTCGGCGTAAAGACTGATGGCGGAAAGCGGTTGGCGGAGTTCATGCGCAACCAGGCCGGAGATCTGACCGACGACGCCCGCCTTCTGAAGGCGATCCATCTTTTCCCGCTGAGCCAGCTGTTCGCTGATGGCCGTCCGAAGTTCGTTCTCCCGGCGCCGCACGAGGACCTGAGACCGGATGCCGTGAGCAATGAGCGCGAGAAACAGCATGACGCTCAGCAGAATTTCCGTCCGGTAGTCTCGCCAGACACGGCGGAAGCCGGTCTGCTTCAGATACTCGTAGGGACCGATCTGCAGATCCTTCAGCAGGTCGTTGGCATTCTGAAAGTCGCTTGCGACCGACCACATGAAACCGCTTTCCCCTTTGGGAAGCATCAGAAGGTCCATCGTCACGGCCTTGCTCATCGACGCGCTGATTCTCGGCGTCACGGAAAGCGTGAGAGCGGGATAGAGCGGCGTTGAGTGGCGGCAGTCCGTGACGGCATCGGTAAAGCGTTCTTCGATCACGCGGATCTGCGAATGCACGGACGGATCCGTCTTGGCCAGCTGTTCCAGGGCGCAGAGCGGCAGAAATCCGACGTCCGCTCTGCCGGAAACGACGGCCTCAAAGACGGCGGCGTTGCCGTCCTCCTGATCATGACGAGCGATGAAATCTTGAGAAGCGAAAAACTCTCCGGGCTCTCCGAGCTTGCGCCGGACCAGCTCGCGAACGGCATAAAGGTAGCCGCTGAAGGATTCGGGCGAGGCCGCGGCCAGCCGGGTTTTTCTGAGATCGGAGAATTCCCTGTAAGGGGAACTGTTCTTCACGATGACGGCCGTGCCGTCGTTCTGATTGGGATCGGGCTGAACGTCGCAAACGATGGTCGTCACACTGCGAAGACCGGCTTCGATCATCGACTGATAAAAAGGCGACTCCGAAAAAACGATGTCGACCCTTCCCTCTTCGATGGCTTTTTTCAGATCCGGCGCACTGTATTCGCGAAAAATCACCGGATGGCCGAACTTTTCGGCCGTCAGCGTGCTTCGAAGCGACTTCAGCATCAGGCGTTCGTCCGCCATCAGGCCGAAGGGCGTATACCCGACGCGGATCACGCTGTCGGGTGCACGGTTGACGACGGCGGGCGGTTCGCACTGCTGATCGTCCG
>JAGBFJ010000043.1 GCA_017936545.1 Sutterella sp. | reverse complement strand
GGCGGCAAGCACAACGACCTCGACAACGTCGGCTACACCGCCCGCCATCACACGTTCTTTGAAATGCTCGGCAACTTCTCGTTCGGAGACTACTTCAAGCGCGATGCGATCAAGTTTGCCTGGGAGCTTCTCACGAAGCACTTCATGCTTCCGGAAGAAAAGCTCTGGGTGACGGTCTATGCCGAAGACGACGAAGCCTACGACATCTGGAACAAGGAAGTCGGCGTGCCGGCCGAACGCATCGTGCGCATCGGCGACAACAAGGGCGCCCGCTACATGTCCGACAACTTCTGGATGATGGGCGACACAGGTCCCTGCGGTCCCTGCTCCGAAATCTTCTACGACCACGGCGACAAGATCCAGGGCGGCCCTCCGGGCAGCCCCGAAGAAGACGGCGACCGCTTCATTGAAATCTGGAACCTCGTCTTCATGCAGTTCAACCGCGACGAACGCGGCGTGATGCATCGTCTGCCGAAGCCTTCCGTCGACACCGGCATGGGTCTTGAACGCATCGCCGCCGTGCTCCAGGGCGTTCACAACAACTACGACATCGACCTCTTCCAGCGTCTTCTCGGCGCCGTGAAGCACGTGATCGAGGAAACGAGCGGCGCCGAAGTGGATCCGGCCTCGCCCTCGCTCAAGGTCATCGCCGACCACATCCGCTCCTGCACCTTCTCGATCGCCGACGGCATCGTGCCGGGCAATGAAGGCCGCGCCTACGTGCTGCGCCGCATCTGCCGCCGCGCCATCCGCCACGGCTACAAGCTCGGCGCCCGCCAGCCGTTCTTCTACAAGCTCGTCGACGCCGTGCGCGCCGAAATGGCCGAGGTCTATCCGGAAATCAACAATCCGCGCATCGAAAAGGTTCTCGAAGAAGAAGAGCGCCGCTTCTTCCTCACGCTCGCCAAGGGCATGGAAATTCTCGACGACGCCATCGCCCGCACGACGAACGGCGTGCTCGACGGCGAAGTCCTCTTCAAGCTTCACGACACATACGGCTTCCCTGCCGACCTGACGGGCGACGTCTGCCGCGAACGCGGTCTCAAGATCGACACCGACGGCTTCGACGCCGCCATGGCCCGCCAGCGCGAAGCCGCCCGCGCCAACGCCAAGTTCAAGATGGCGCTCGGTCTCGAATACACGGGCGCCGACACGGAATTCACGGGTTATGAAACCTTGTCCGAAGACGCCGCCACGGTGACGGCGCTCTACAAGGACGGCCAGCCGGTCGAACGCGTCGAAGCCGGCGACGACTGCGTCGCCGTGTTCGACACGACCCCGTTCTACGCCGAACAGGGCGGCCAGGTGGGCGACCACGGCATCTGCCGCAACGACACCTCGATGCTCGCCGTGCTCGACACGTTCCGCGTGAAGGGCAAGGTGACGGGTCACTCCTGCCACGTCGAGGAAGGCCACATCGCCGTCGGCGACAAGTTTGCTCTGCGCGTCGAGGAAGACCGCCGCGCCGCCACGATCCGCAACCACTCCGCGACCCACCTTCTCCAGAAGGCGCTTCGCAAGGTGCTCGGCGAACACGTGCAGCAGAAGGGTTCGCTCGTCAGCCCGACGGAACTTCGCTTCGACTTCTCGCACAATCAGGCGATGACGGCCGAAGAAATCGCTCAGGTCGAAACCCTGGTCAACGAGCAGATTCTCGCCAATACGGCGACGAAGGCCGAAGTCATGCCCATCGAGGACGCCAAGAAGACCGGCGCCCTGATGCTCTTCGGCGAAAAGTACGGCGATATCGTCCGCGTGCTCTCGATCGGCAACTCCGTCGAATTCTGCGGCGGCACGCACGTCGAACGCACGGGCGACATCGGCTCCTTCAAGATCCTTTCCGAAGCGGGCGTTGCCGCCGGCATCCGCCGCATCGAAGCCGTCACCGGCATGAACGCCGTGCGCGAAGCCCAGAAGAACGCCGCGCTCCTCTCGCAGGCCGCCATCCGCTTCAACGCCAAGACGACCGAACTGCCGGGCAAGATCGACGACATGATGTCCTCGATGAAGGCCCTCGAAAAGGCGCTTGAGCAGCTCAAGAGCCAGATGGCCTCCCGCGTCGGCGACACGCTCACCGAAAAGTCGGTCGACGTGAAGGGCGTCAAGGTTCTCGTCGCCCGCATCGACGGCGCCGACGCCAAGGCCCTGCGCGAAACGATGGACAAGGTGAAGGACAAGCTCGGCACGGCCTGCGCCGTCCTCGCCGCCGTCTCCGCCGAAGGCCGCGTGCAGCTCGCCGCCGGCGTAACCCGCAATCTCACCGACCGCATCAAGGCGGGCGAACTCGTCAACTCCGTTGCCGTCAAGCTCGGCGGCAAGGGCGGCGGCAAGCCCGACATGGCCATGGCCGGCGCCCAGCGCGCCGACGGCCTCGACGAAGCCCTCGCCGGCGTCGCCGACTGGGTTGCGGCCAAGCTCTGAGGCGGACCGCCATGGAGAGCGAACTCAGGGTGACGGAGCTCTGCCTGCCGGGGCTCTCCTGCCCGATGCCGGTGCTGAAGGCCAAGAAGGCGCTCGCCAAAATGGCGGGCGGCGAACTTCTCCGAGTCGTCAGCACCGATCCGCACAGCCTGCCGGATCTGGCGGAATTCTGCCGCCAGACCGGACATGCTCTCGTCAGTCAGTCGTCCGACGAGAAGACCGGCGAATACGTCAGTCTTCTCCGCCGCCGAGCAGACTGATGCGGCGCGCAGCCTGATCTCAAGCCCGGTGCTTCAGCGCCGGGCTTTTTATTCGTCCGCGCGGCCCGAATACCATATTTATGGTATTTTTGCAGAGGAACTTGCCTTTTCCGGCTTTCATCCGTAATATTTCGGTTCTGCACTTTTGACGCGGTAGTAGCTCAGTTGGATAGAGTATCTGGCTACGAACCAGAGGGTCGTGGGTTCGAATCCTGCCTACCGCACCACAAAATTGTAGATACGCAAGCGTGCGGTAGTAGCTCAGTTGGATAGAGTATCTGGCTACGAACCAGAGGGTCGTGGGTTCGAATCCTGCCTACCGCACCACAGATTCAAAGCCGCTGTCTCCTCAGGGGACGGCGGCTTTTTCATTGCAGCTCCGGTCTGCTTTCGTGCCTCAGGCGACACGCTTTGACATCACGGCGGAAGGCCGGCTCCGCCGGTGAACATCCGATCACGCGATTCAGATCGGGAACTGTCCGGCACCGCCCTTCCAGCACGGTTTGCCTAAAAAATAGGCAACTTCTTAAGTCCTTGATTACTGAGGATTTCACCTTAGCCGCCTCCGGCTTTTCCACAGTTATTCACAATTTCTGTGGACAACTCATCCGGACCTTCTGTGCATAAAACCGGTTATGCACAGCCCTATTGCCTCCCGAAAGCTTACTCCTGCAAGCCATCGATTAAAAAAAGCCTCGATGCCCAAATTTTAGGCACGAGGCTTTTTGTCCACAGCCGGCACTCAGCGGCGAATCCGATCGTAAACCGCGAATTCCACGCTGAAATCTCTTTTTTCGTCGGGAGGCAGAACGCTCAGAACCGTTTTTTTCCATTCCCCCTCGGGAAGATCCGGAAAGGTCGTGTCACCGTCGAACTCCCGGTCGATGAGCGTCACCCAGACGCGCTCCGCGAGCGGAAGCGCCTGCCTGTAGATCTGTCCTCCACCGATGACGAACACGTCTTCGCCGGCGGCAAAGAGTCCGAGCGCCGCCTCCAGCGACGGGACCTTTTCAGCGCCTTCCGCCCGGTAGTCCGCCTGACGGGTGATCACAACGTTTTTGCGACCGGGAAGCGGTCTGCCGATCGACTCCCAGGTCTTGCGGCCCATCACCACCGGATGGCCCATTGTTGTTTTCTTGAAATGCCTGAAATCCTCCGGAACGTGCCAGAGCATCTGATTGCCTCCGCCGATAACGCCGTTGCGGGCGCGCGCCACGATCATCTCAATCATGTCCGGCTCCTCAGACGGCTACGGGCGCCTTGATGTGGGGCCAGGGATCGTAGCCCTCGATCACGAAGTCTTCGAAGCGGTAGTCGAAGATCGATTCGGGCCTACGCTGAATGACCAGCTTCGGATACGGCCGGGGCTCGCGGGAGAGCTGCAGCTTCACCTGCTCGGTGTGGTTGTCGTAGAGGTGGCAGTCGCCGCCCGTCCAGACGAAGTCTCCCGGAATCAGATCGGCCTGCTGCGCCACCATGTGCGTGAGCAGCGCGTAGCTCGCAATATTGAAGGGCACGCCGAGGAAGATGTCGCAGGAACGCTGATAGAGCTGGCACGAGAGCTTCCCGTCCGCCACGTAGAACTGGAAGAGGCAGTGGCAGGGCGGGAGCGCCATGCGGTCCACCTCGCCGGGATTCCATGCGCAGACGATCATGCGGCGGCTGTCGGGATGATTTTTGATCTGATCCATCACGCCGGCGATCTGATCGATATGCCGTCCATCGGGCGTCGGCCAGCTGCGCCACTGCACGCCGTAGACCGGACCGAGGTCGCCGTTCTCGTCGGCCCACTCGTCCCAGATCGTGACGCCGTTCTCGTGCAGATACCGGATGTTCGAGCTTCCCTGGAGGAACCAGAGCAGTTCATGAATGATCGAGCGCAGGTGAAGCTTCTTCGTCGTGACGAGCGGAAAGCCCTCCTGCAGATTAAAGCGCATCTGATAGCCGAAGACGGACCGCGTGCCGGTACCGGTGCGGTCCGACTTGTGGGTGCCGTGTTCGAAGACGTGGCGCATCAGCGTCTCATACTGATTGCTCGGCACGTTGCTCCTCCTCAAATGAATGACGCCGAAAGTTTAGCATCAGCGCAGGTCTTCTTATGTCGACTTAATAAACAACAGCAGAAAAATACCCGCAGGATATGACGCCTGCGGGCTCTGCGCCGTACGGAAGGCGGCGGAAAAAGCTTAGATATGAGCGCCCTTAAAGACAAGGAACGACATCGGAAGATCCAGCGTCTTCTTCGAGCCGGAGAAAACGCCCGACCAAGCGATCATGAAGTCGATGTACTCCTTCGGCGGCACCTTGCGGCCCATCATTTTTTCCATCGTGTCGCGCGCGGTGAGCAGTTCAACATCCTTCAGATAGCCCTCGAGGGCAAGACGGATCGTACCTGCGTCGTCCAGTGCTTCAACGGCTTCGCAGCGGCCCGCCTTGTCGAGCGCGCGGCGCAGTTCCGAGGCGAGCGCCGTGCGGAGATGGGCCGCAAGCTTTGCACCCGCCCAGCCGTTCTGAACCACGCGGGAGGCATCGGCACCGGTCGTCAGAATGCCGAGCATATCGGAGAAGAATTCTTCGGCCTGTTCCTTGACGGCCGCGGCGTCCTTGTTCTGAGGATCGTTTTCGCGGATCCACACGTTCTGCATGTGCGCAATGCCGAGTTCCTCGAGCGCAAGGAACATGCTGTTCTGATCGCAGAGATCGATGGCAACATGAGGAGCAAATTCAGGGTTACGTTCCTGCTGGGTCATTTTTGGAGGGGCTCCGATCGGGGAATATTGAAATAAGGAGAGTCTAACGGCAAATTCAGTTGAGAGGCTTAAGAGCCGCATCGGGAAGCGGCATCACCGGGATGCCGTCCTCAAGAAGCTCCTCGGCATCCTCCCGGGAGCACGTGCCGCGGACCAGACGGGGATCGTCCCGGCCTTCATGGATGTTGCGCACGGTTCTGGCAAACTGATCGCCCACGTCCTCAGCCTCGGCAGCCACCCTGCGCAGCGCCGCCATGGCCTTGGCCTGCCTCGCCTTCATCTCGTCCTTGGCGCGTTTTGCCACATCGGCCGACACATCGGCTCTCGTCGTGCCGGAAACCCGTCCGAAATTGGGAGCCGCCGGACGCCTGTCAATATCCGCCGAACCGCAGACCGGACAGGTGAACCGTCCGGATTCGACGTCGCTTCGCCAGTCGTCGTCCGAAGCAAACCATCCTTCGAAGACATGACCGGCGCTGCAACAGAAATCAAAAACCTTCAGACCCATGGAGAAAAAGACGTCCTTGCGTCAAAAAGAACCACACATTCCGCAAATATACTGTATACTCCGTTTTCCCCGTTGCCCGACCCGGCACGGGACATCCAAGGAAGGATGGCAGAGTGGTTGAATGTACCGCCCTGGAAAGGCGGCATACGGAGATTCCGTATCGAGGGTTCGAATCCCTCTCCTTCCGCCAGATTTCAAGAGGCAGAAAGCCAAAAGCTTTCTGCCTCTTTTCTTTTGTTTCAAAGGTTTTCCCGTTCATATCTATGCCTCAAAGACTCGTTTTGACGTTCTTCGGCATCCTGTGAATTTCTATCAATCCCCCGTTCAATAATCCGTGCTTGACATTTCCGAGAGTTCCTGTATAATGCGCATTCTCAGCTTGTTTGAGATACCGAGCAAGTCATCACCACGACCGGTATTTCGCTGAGCATCTAAGGAAGGATGGCAGAGTGGTTGAATGTACCGCCCTGGAAAGGCGGCATACGGAGATTCCGTATCGAGGGTTCGAATCCCTCTCCTTCCGCCACAATTTCGAATGGGAGAAGGTTTCGACCTTCTCCCATTTTCTTTTTCTGCGGCACCGATGAAGCTTTCTCTTCGTTCGGTTCCGAGGCGACCAGAAGGGCGAACGCCCGCTCCCTCGGACTTTGCCGAATGAAAAGAACGCCGGCCGATGACTGTCACTCAGCACCGAACCAATTGATTTTTAAAATTCAACAACTGGATCTCGACTTGTATGTCAGCCTGGCTTTATCTTTTTCTGGCGGGTCTTTTTGAAATCGGCTGGCCTGTCGGCTTCAAAATGGCTTCGAACGCCGACGGACGCCTGTCATTCCTGTGGATCGCCTTTTCCGCGATTTCCATGGCCGCTTCAGGCGTTCTGCTCTATCTGTCGCAGCGCACCATTCCCATCGGAACGGCCTACATCGTCTGGACCGGCATCGGCGGCGTCGGAACCGTGCTGATCGGCATTCTCTTTTTCGGCGACAGCGCCTCCCTGCTGCGTCTCTTTTTCCTCTTCGTCGTCATCGCGGGCCTGATCGGTCTGAAAATCGTGACCTGACCGGCGAGACGACCGGCATCTTCGCCGGCCGTCCTGCGTGCATGTTCAGTTTTGAACAATTCCTATTCATGCCGAAAGGGAGATGACCGCGGTCTTCTCCCTTTGATGTTTTCATGACGACCTGATGACGGTTCCGCGCCGTCATTCGTCTTCTTCACGCGTAGATCATCCGGCCGTGACGGTGCCGTCACGCCGGCTTCCTAAACTCGCTCTCACTTCGAGTCCGCCGGCCGATGCCGGCTCTGTTTTCAGGAAATCTCAACGTGAAAAAGACTGCTCTCTGCGCCGCCTGCACGGCGGCGCTTCTCTCCCTCGCTGCCGGCGCTCAGGAAGCCGACATCTATCCCGTCGACCGCGCCCGCTTCATGACCAATGCCCGCTTCGACTTCAAGGTCGAGCTTGATCAGGTCGTCAGCCGTCAGGACGTCCGCGTCGAAATCAACGGCGCCGACTACCGCAAAGTGATTTCGGGCAGCGAAATCTGGGTGCCTCAGGAAATGGATGCGCCGGGTTCCGCGCTCATCGTCCGCGACGTGGAAATCAAGAAGCCGGGCCGCTACAAGGTGACGGTGTCCTCGCCCGCCGGCACGATGACGGCCGAGTGGGATCTCTATTCCACGCCGTCCAAAGCCAAGGCCAAAAACGTGATTCTGCTCCTTGCCGACGGTCTCTCTGTCGGCCACCGCACGGCCGCCCGCATTCTCTCCAAGGGCGTGACGAACGGCATGTACGGCGGACCTCTCACCATGGACGACAAGCCCCACATGGCGCTGCTCGGCACGAGTTCGGTTGATACGATCGCCGCCGACAGCGCTAATACGGCATCGACCTACATGACGGGCCACAAGTCGAGCGTCAACGCGCTCGGCGTTTATGCCGACCGCACCAAGGCCAGCCAGGACGATCCGCGTCAGGAAACGATCGCCGAACTGCTTCGCCGCAAGACCAAGAAGTCCATCGGCGAGGTGAGCGACGCTGAAATCGAAGACGCGACGCCGGCTTCCGTGGTGGTACACACCCGCCGCCGCGCCGACAAGGCCGACATCGTCGGCATGTTCTGGGACGTCCGTCCCGAAGTCATCCTCGGGGGGGGCGCCGCCTACTTCCTGCCCAAGGGCACGCCGGGCTCCAAGCGCAAGGACGACATCAACTACATTCAGAAGTTCGGCGATGCCGGCAACCGTCTTGTGACGACCCGACCCGAAATGAAGGCCGCCATGGAAGGCGCTGTGCCGCAGAAGCTTCTCGGTCTCTTCCATCCGGGCAACATGGACGGCTGGATCGACTGTCATCAGTAGAAGGGCAACACGGTGCAGAAGTATCCGGACCAACCGGACCTGACCGACTCCTTCGACGCCGCCGTGAAGGTGCTTGAACAGAACAAGGAAGGCTTCTTCCTGATGCTGGAAGCCGGCCTCGTCGACAAGTTCTCCCATCCTCTTGACTGGACGCGCTCGGTCGGCGACACGATCGCCTTCGACAAGGTGGTCGAGCGCGCCAAGGAATACTGCAAGAAGCATCCCGACACGCTTCTCATAGTGACGGGCGACCACTCGCATTCGATCTCTGTGGCGGGAACGGTCGATGACAATAAGCCGGGCGACGACATTCGCGACAAGGTCGGCGTCTACGCTGATGCAGGCTACCCGAACTATGAAGACAAGGACGGCGACGGCTTCCCGGACGACTTCAGCCCCTCCAAGCGCCTGGCCGTGTTCTTCGGCGCGCATCCGGACTATTACGAAACCTACCGTGCCGATCCGAAGAAGACCTTCAATCCGGCCGTCAAGGATGAAAAGGGCTGCTACGTCGCCGACAAACAGTACGCCGGCGTTCCCGGCGGTCACTTCGTCGAAGGCAATCTGCCGCGCAATGAAAGTCAGGGCGTGCACACCGTCGACGATCTCGTCGTGACGACTCAGGGGCCCAACAGCTCAGCCGTCCGCGGCTTCATGAACTCGACCGAAATCTTCCGAGTGATGGCTGAAGCACTGGCACTCGGCCGCTGATCGAAGACGGACGTCTCCTCAGATCCGACGGCCGGCGCATGCGGTGCGCCGGCCGTCTGTTCATTGGAACTCTCTATGCAGCGAAGATTCTTCATCCGAGGACTGACGGTCCTCGCAGCCGCGGCCTGCGGCATGAACGTCAAGGCGGCCGATTGTATGCATATCTTTACATAACAACGCTGCGAAGAACGTCCTCGCAAGGTTTTATGACACCGAAATCACGCGGTATATGTCCAAGGATGAGGTGAAACAGATTCTCCTGCAGAGGGCTTCCAGTGCTACTGAGCATCAGAAGGCTCTAGTTGGCCGAGACTCTTCTCGGACTCAACAGAGTGCGGATAAGTCAATGAAACCCCAAAATGAGCAATTTTGAATAGGCTTTATTGAACAGCCGAACCCGGGACCGAAGACGCCGGACAGGCACGGCGGACTTAGAATGCAGGGCACGTTTGTCTCAAAAGGTGCCTCATGCCACAGCAGTATTTCCGCCCGATTCCCAAAACGGGCCGTCTGCCCGCCGCCGTCGTCTTCGATCTCGACAAGACTCTCATCAACGGCGACACCACGCTCGGCTGGACCGAGTATCTCTACGAAAAGGGCATTGTGTCCGACCCCCGCTTTCGCGAAGCCAATCGGCGTCTCGTGAAGGACTACCGGGCGGGCTGCCTTGACCTCGCCGCCTGGCTGCGCGACGCCGTTCCCGCCTACGAAGGACTCGGCGCCGAGGAACGCGGCCGGCTCGTGGAAAGCTTCATCCGCGAAAAGATCGAACCCGCCGTCTACCGCGATGCGATGAAGCGCGTTGAAGCGGCCCGAGCGGCCGGCATGTCTCTCTTCATCATTTCCGCCTCCGCCGCCTTCCTCGTCCAACCGATCGGCCGCCTCGTCTTCGGCATCGATTATGCCGTCGGCACCGATCTGGTCGAAGTCGACGGTCACCTTACGCCCGAGATCGCCGGCACGGCGAGCTTTCAGGAAGGCAAGATCGTGCGTCTTCGTGAAGAACTCGACAGAGCGGGCCTCACGATGGACGAGGCGCTCTTTTTCACCGACAGCCGAAACGACCTCCCTCTCGCTCTGGCCGTCGGCGACGTCGAATGCGTTAACCCCGACCATACACTGCGCGAAGCGGCGATGAAAAACCGCTGGCGCGTGAGCAGCTGGATTCTGACGCGCTGATTTTTGCGCCAATTGTTGACAAATGCTTCAAAAAAGTCGTTGCACGCCCAATATTTAGGTTTAAGGACTAGTTTTCCTGAGTCCGCTTCAACTTTGCGCATTTGCTCTCTCAAAACCGCTCTGCTTTCAGCTATAGTGCATGCACGGCCGAGGTGCGGCCCCCGCCGCGCCCCGGTTCTCCCGAACAACACCAGACAGATATTTTTAGGATTGCCTTACCATGACGTTCAAGAAAGTTCTTATTGCCGCTTCCGCCGCTGTTGCCATGGCCGCTGCCTTCTCCGGCACCGCCTCCGCCCGCGACCTGCTGCGCGTCGGCACGGAACCGACTTTTGCTCCTTTTGAATTCCTCGACACGAAGACGAAGGATTTCACCGGCTTCGACATCGACCTCGTGAAGGCGGTGGCCGACAAGGCCGGCTACGACGTCAAGATCATGAACATGGGCTTCGATGCGCTGATTCCGGCGCTTTCGACGGGCACCATCGACGTGATCGCCTCGGGTCTCTCCATCACGCCTGAACGTCAGAAGAAGGTTGACTTCCTGCAGCCCTACTACCAGTCCGGTCTTTCCTATCTGATCCGCAAGGACGACGCCGCGACGATCAAGAATTTCGCTGACCTCAAGGGCAAGCGTCTCGCCGTTCAGATCGGCACGACCGGCGCCGAATACGCCAAGGGCGTCGAAGGCGCGAAGGTGTCCGCCTTCAATACGACGAGCGAAGCCTTCATGGACCTCAATGCCAAGAACTCCCACGCCGTGATTCTTGACCGTCCGGTTCTCGCCTACTTCCTGAAGACGAAGCCGAAGGTTGCCAAGCAGCTTCAGCTTTCCGACGAAGTGGCCGATGCCGAAAACTTCGGCTTCGCCGTGAAGAAGGGCAACACCGAGCTCCTCAACAAGCTCAACGCCGCTCTCGACGAAATGAAGAAGTCCGGCGAATTCGACAAGATCCACGGCAAGTGGTTCGCCAAGTAATCTGATCTCCGCCGGCGCGGCCCCCTGAAGCAGGCTCGGCCGCCCGGCACTTCCCCGCCTATAAATAGTCCGTCGAAAAGACGGCAGCACGGCCGCCAAAACCTGATTTTGTCCGCGGCAGGGGTTTCTGCACGCGAAAAGAACGACTGATCTCCCTCGGACAGTCATAAACACAAAACCGAAGGGACTGCTCCCGGAAGAGTTCGGCATCCCTTCAAGAACGCTGGAGAACGAACATGAACAACACACTCTTTGCCAAATGGAAAGCCGCCGTATCCGGTCTCGCCGTCGGCGCCGCGCTTTTTGCAGGCGCCGCCGGCGCAGCTCAGGCCGAACGCGTGATCAAGGTCGCCACGGAACCCACGTTCCCGCCCTTTGAATTCGTCGACACGAAGACGGGCGAAATCAGCGGCTTCGAAATGGAGCTCGTGCGCGCCATCGGCAAGGAAATCGGCGCCAAGATCGAATTTCAGGTGCTCGGCTTCGATGCGATCATCCCGGCGATGATTTCGGGCACGGTCGACATGGGCGCCGCGGGCTTTTCCGTGACCGAAGAGCGCAAGAAGCGCGTTCTTTACTCCGATCCCTTCTACAAGTCCGGCCTCTCCGTTCTCACGACGAAGAAGAACGCCGACAAGGTGCACTCCCTGAAGGATCTTGAAGGCAAGAAGATCGGCGTTCAGATCGGCACGACGAGCCATACGGCCGCCAAGGCGATCAAGGGCGCGCAGATCGTGACCTTCAATACCGCGGGCGAAGCCATTCTCGACCTGTCGATCGGCGGCTCCTACGCCGTGATCAACGACCGCCCGGTGACGGCCTACATCCTGACGCAGCAGCCCAAGCTTGCTGCCCTGCTTTCTCACCAGCCCGAAAACTACTCGGCCGACGACTTCGCCTTTGTCTTCCGCAAGGATCTGAAGCCGCTTCAGCAGGAAATCAATGCGGCTCTCGCCAAGGTGAAGGCCAGCGGTCAGTATCAGGCCATCTACGAAAAGTGGTTCGGCAAGAACTGACGGGGCTCATCCCGAGATGAAATCCGACAGCGGCACGCCTCCGGACAGGACATGGGAGCGTGCCGTTTTGTCTTCCCGAGGAATTTCCCGCACCATTGGACTTCGGAGCCGACTATCTGTAAAATCCAGCAAATTTTGCCTTACACTTTTAAATATTCTGCGCTCCGAACAGACGCCTCCCCCCTGCACACCCCCCGTGCATGTCTGTCCGGGCACCGGACAAACAGCTTAGAGGTTCAGTCATGGAATTTGATCTTTCCCTGATCGTCAGCAGTTTTCCGCTCCTCCTGAAGGGTGCGGGTCTGACACTTGAAATCACGGCCCTGTCTGTGGGCCTGGGGCTTGTCTTCGGCCTCTTCCTCGGCCTGGCCCAGCTCGCCAAGACGCCGATTCTGCGCTGGCCCGCCAAGGTGTACGTGGACGTCATCCGCGGAACCCCGCTCCTCATCCAGATCTTCATCATCTACTTCGCGCTGCCGAACATCATCGGCCACCGCATCGACCCGTTCTTCGCCGCCGTCGCCGCCTGCTCGCTCAATTCCGGCGCGTACATCGCCGAAATCTTCCGCGCCGGCATTCAGTCGATCTCGATCGGCCAGATGCGCGCCGGTCTGTCTCTGGGCATGACCGTCGGCCAGACGATGCGCTACATCGTGCTTCCCCAGGCCTTCAAGCGCATCATTCCGCCGCTCGGCAACGAATTCATCGCCATGCTGAAGGACTCCTCCCTCGTGTCCGTCATCGGCTTCGAAGAACTCACCCGCTCCGGTCAGCTCATCATTGCCGAAACCTACGGCACGATGGAAATCTGGACGAGCGTCGCGCTCCTCTACCTCATCATGACGCTCACGATTTCGCAGATCGTCGGCTGGCTTGAAAAGCGCTACCGTCTCTCCGACGAACGCTGATGCGCCGGACTTTCGGGCGGGTTCCTCAGGGCCCGCACCGACGAAAAAGCGTCCCCTTCTCCGGGACGCTTTCTTTTTGTTCCGAGGCAGAAAATTATTCCCTGATTTCACTTGCGAAGAACGCCTGCTGTCGGTACAATGCCCGCTTTCACGGCTCGAGTCTCAACGCTCGTGTCCGCATGTTTCCATACCTTTTTCTTATTTCAGGAAAACAAATGTCCGTTGAAATGAACAAGTCTGAGATCGTTGCCAAGTTCCAGCGCGCTGAAGGCGACACGGGTTCTCCCGAAGTGCAGGTGGCTCTTCTCACCGCCCGCATCAACCACCTTACGGACCACTTCAAGGTTCACGCCAAGGATCACCACTCCCGCCGCGGCCTTCTCCGTATGGTCTCCCGCCGCCGCAAGCTTCTCGACTACCTGAAGCGCACCGATCTCAACGCTTACCGCACGCTGATTGACGCCCTCAATCTCCGTAAGTAAGACGGAACATTCTTCCCTGACAACGGCCTGCCGAATGACGACAGGCCGTCGTCGCATCTAAACCGTCGTTCGTTGACGACTGCTTCCTCACCCGCGCGGGCATCCGCGTTGCGACATGAGTTCTCGGAAATCCCTTCGAAAACTGATGCCGCAGCGTGCCGGAAGCGGAGAACATTCTCCGCTTCGCGCCCGGTAAAGGAAATAGGAAACGTCAGCGGCGACACATCATCGACAGAGGAAATACTCAACATGACGATGTTCAACAAAGTGTCCAAGTCCTTCCGCTTCGGCGACCACGACGTGACGCTCACCACCGGCGAAATCGCCCGTCAGGCCACCGGTGCCTGCGTCTGCCAGATGGACGACACCGTCGTTCTCGCCACGGTCGTCGCCAAGAAGGAAACGAAGCCGGGCCAGGACTTCTTCCCGCTCACCGTCGACTACATCGAAAAGACCTACGCTGCCGGCCGCATTCCCGGCGGCTTCTTCAAGCGCGAAGGCCGTCCTTCCGAAAAGGAGACGCTCACCTCCCGTCTGATCGACCGTCCGATCCGCCCGCTCTTCCCGGACGGATTCTTCAATGAAGTCCAGGTCATCATTCACGTCCTCTCCGCCGACCCGATGGTCGACCCGGACATCCCCGCCATGATCGGCGCCTCCGCCGCTCTCGCCATTTCCGGCATTCCGTTCCGCGGCCCGATCGGCGCCTGCCGCGTGGGCTACATCGACGACCAGTTCGTCATCAATCCCACCACCGAACAGCTCAAGACCTCCCGCCTCGACCTCGTGGTCGCCGGCACGGAACGCGCCGTTCTCATGGTTGAATCCGAAGCCGACGTGCTCCCGGAAAAGACCATGCTCGACGCCGTCATGACGGGTCACCGCGAAATGCAGGTCTGCATCAACGCGATCAACGAACTCGTCGCCGAAGCCGGCAAGCCGGCCTGGGACTGGCAGCCCGCTCCGAAGAACGAAGCCCTCATCGCCCGCATCGTCGAAATCTGCGACGCCGGCCTCAAGGAAGCCTATTCGATCCGCTCGAAGCAGGCCCGCACGGAAAAGCTCCGCGAAGTCTATGCCCTCGCTGAAGCCCAGCTCACGGCCGATGCCGAACAGAACGGCACCGAAGCTCCGGACATGAACGAAGTCCACGGCATCCTCTTCGAACTCGAAGCCAAGCTCGTTCGCTCCAAGATCCTCAACGGCGAACCGCGCATCGACGGCCGCGACACCCGCACCGTCCGCCCGATCGAAATCCGCCAGAGCGTTCTGCCGCGCACCCACGGCTCCGCTCTCTTCACCCGCGGCGAAACCCAGGCTCTCGTTCTCACGACGCTCGGCACGAAGCAGGACGAACAGATCATCGACGGTCTCTGCGAAGAAACGCACGACCGCTTCATGCTCCACTACAACATGCCTCCGTTCGCCACCGGCGAAACGGGCCGCGTCGGCAGCCCGAAGCGCCGCGAAATCGGCCACGGCCGTCTCGCCAAGCGCGCTCTGAAGGCTGTTCTTCCGTCCGCCGAAGAATTCCAGTACACGATCCGCGTCGTCTCTGAAATCTGCGAATCGAACGGCTCCTCCTCGATGGCTTCCGTCTGCGGCGGCTGTCTCTCGATGCTCGACGCCGGCGTGCCCCTCAAGGACTACGTGGCCGGCGTGGCCATGGGCCTCATCAAGGAAGGCAACAAGTTTGCGGTTCTCACCGACATTCTCGGCGACGAAGACCACCTCGGCGACATGGACTTCAAGGTGGCCGGCACCGAAAACGGCGTCACGGCCCTCCAGATGGACATCAAGATCGAAGGCATCACGGCCGAAATCATGCAGGCTGCGCTCGCTCAGGCCCACGAAGGCCGTCAGCACATCCTCGGCAAGATGCATGAAATGGCCGGCGGCGGCGCCAAGGAACTCTCCGACTTCGCGCCGCGCATGGTGAGCTTCAAGATCGACACGGACAAGATCCGCGACGTGATCGGCAAGGGCGGCGCCACCATCCGCGCCCTCACCGAAGAAACCGGCACGACCATCAACGTTGAAGACGACGGCACGGTCACCATCGCCAGCCCGGATACGGCCCGCGTTGAAGAAGCCCGCCGCCGCATCGAAATCATCACTGCGAAGGTCGAAGTGGGTCAGGTCTACGAAGGCACGGTCCAGCGTCTGCTCGACTTCGGCGCCATCGTTCAGCTGCTCCCGGGCAAGGACGGTCTCCTTCACATCAGCCAGATCGCCAATGAACGCGTGAACCAGGTTTCCGACTACCTTAAGGAAGGTCAGAAGGTCCGCGTCAAGGTCATCGAAGCCGACGAAAAGGGCCGCGTGCGTCTCTCCATGAAGGCGCTCCTCAAGGAAGAAGCTCAGGCCTGATAGGCCGCTGAGGCTTCCCTGAAGCCCCCGACGAAGCCCGGCACAGGCGGCCGGGCTTCTTTTTTCGAGCGTTTTCCCTTCTCCGCTTTGTAGCGGGACGGGAAACCGTATAGAATGCGAAAGTTATGCATTGTCTGCGCAGAAAACGCAGCTTTGTCCGATCCGTCAACCGTCATTCAGGAGACACCGAGCGTGCGTGAACCGATCGTCATCGCCAACTGGAAAATGAACGGCTCGACCGAGGCCAACCGTGTCTGGGTTGAAAAGTTCCTGCAGCTTCGCGGCGATCTCGAATGTCGCACCGCGGTCTGCGCGCCGTTCGTCTATCTCCCCCAGCTCGTGTCGCTTCTGAAGGGATCCGGCGTGGCCGTGGGTGCCGAGACGGTGTCCTCCCGGAAAAACGGCGCCTTCACGGGCGAGGTTTCCGCGGACATGCTCGCCGACATCGGCGTGACGCTGTCCATCGTCGGTCATTCCGAGCGGCGCACGCTCTGGAAGGAAACCGACGAAGACGTGGCTGAGCAGGCCGCGCTTCTCATTGAAGCGGGCATCGCTCCCGTCGTCTGCGTCGGCGAAACGCTCGAAGAGCGCGAATCGGGCCGGACTGAAGAAGTCGTTCTGCGTCAGCTCCGGGCCGTTCTGGCCCGCGTCCCCGCCGCCCGACTCGGCGCCGTCGCCTACGAACCCGTCTGGGCCATCGGCACGGGCCGCACTGCGACGCCCGAAGCGGCTCAGGCCGTTCATGCGGCGCTTCGCGCGGAACTCCGCGCATCGGATGCGGCAGCGGCCGACAAGCTCCCGCTTCTTTACGGCGGCAGCGTGAAGCCTGCCAATGCACATGAACTTTTCTCCTGTCCCGATATCGACGGCGGCCTGATCGGCGGCGCCGCCCTCAGGGCCGAGGATTTCCATTGCGTCTGCTCGGCAGCCCGCGCAGACTGATTTTCAACCTAAGGTTTAACAGCCATGCATTTCCTTCTCAGCATCGCCCTCGTTCTGCAGATCATCTCTGCCGTTGTCGTGATCGTGCTCGTTCTCATGCAGCACGGCAAGGGCGCCGACCTCGGCGCCGCCTTCGGTTCGGGTGCCTCGGGCTCCGTTTTCGGTGCGACCGGCAGTGCGAACTTCCTTTCCCGTTCCACGGCGATCGCCGCGACGGTGTTCTTCTGCTCCACGCTCGCTCTGACGCTGGCTTCGGGCGCCTTCAACAAGCGCGCTTCCCAGCCCGCCGGCGGCGTTCTGAGCACGGTGGAACAGCCGGCATCCCAAGAACAGGGTATGGGCGGTAGTGGAAACCCGAATCAGGCCCCCACGAATCAAATTCCGCGCTAAAATGCTCCTCCTCTGCTGATGATCCTGTTCTTCGGAACATGCGCAGAAGCGGAGTAAATCGGAAAGTGCGGTCGTGGCGAAATTGGTAGACGCGCAGCGTTGAGGTCGCTGTGGTGAGAGCCATGAGAGTTCGAGTCTCTCCGACCGCACCAGACTTACTGGGGTATCGCCAAGTCCGGTTAAGGCATCGGATTCTGAATCCGACATTCGTAGGTTCGAATCCTACTACCCCTGCCAAAGAGTCTGTAAGGCCCGCAGTCGCAAGACTGCGGGCCTTCTTGTTTTCCCATCCCGTTCCTTCCCGCCGGCTTCCTCGCCTCCCGCTGATGCGCGGCAACTCTTCTGCAAAAATCCGGTCCTCTCCCCTCCTTGTCGGGCTATTCTGTCGTTCACGCTTTCTTTTTTCGGAGTCAGGCATGAGCAGCGAACAGCTCTTTGTCAACGGCAGAATCTTCACGGGTCTTGCGGACGATGCTCCGCTGTGCGATGCCATGCGAGTGAAAGACGGGCGCATCGTCTGGATCGGCCGTCAGGACGGCGTTCCCGACGGGGCTGTCGACCTGCAGGGACGCACAGTGATTCCGGCGCTCTGCGACGCGCATACGCACCCGAGCTGGGTGGCGGAGACCGTCTCCGCCGCGGCCTGCGTGTCCCCCGCCGTCAACTCCATTCCTGAAATGATCGAAGCGCTGAAGGCTCACCCTGCCTGCGGCAGGGACGACGGCAGCTGGATCACCGGCTGGGGTTATGACGAAGGCAAGCTTGCCGAGCACCGGACGCCCACGCGTCACGACCTCGATCTTGTCTCGCGCACGCAGCCCGTCTTTGTCAGACGCTCCGACTGCCATTCGGCCATCTGCAATACCAGAGCGCTTGAACTCGCCGGCATTACCCGGGAGACGCCGGATCCCGCAGGCGGCCGCTACGGCCGCGATCCCGACGGCACGCCCAACGGCGTTCTGACTGAGTTTTCGGCTGCCAGCACCGTTCAGCGCGTGATGACCAAGCCTACTTTTGAAAACGAAGTGAAGGCCTTGGCGGCGACCGCCGAGCACTATCTCTCTCGCGGGATCACGACGATGACAGAAATGATGGCATCCCGCCATCTGCTGGACGTCTACCGCGAAGCTGTCCGCCGGGGTTTCCCGATCAGAGCGGGCCTCTATCTTATCTGGACGGGCGGCAGCAATCCCGAAGGCATGCCTGAACTCACCGACGAAGAAAAAACCGGAGAAACCTTCGTCGCCGGCATCAAGCTCTTCGGAGACGGCAGCGTGAGCGGCAGGACCGCCTGGGTCACGATGCCCTACAAGGACGGCACGTACGGCTTCGGCACGCTTCCCGACGACGATCTCGCGGCGGCCGCCGCTTATGCCCGCCGCAACGGCGTGCAGCTCTCCGTCCATGCCATGGGAGACCGCTCCATCGAACAGGTCATCGCCTACTTCGAACATCAGACGCCGTGGCTTGCCGACAGACCCTCCGTGCGCATCGAGCACGTTACCTTCCTCACTGAAGCGCAGACCGCGCGCATGGCCGCCTCTCCGATGAATTTCGGCATCACGACGCAGGTCATCTTCCCCTACGCCGAGGTAGAAGGCTACGAGGCCGCTCTGACGCTCGAAGCCTACTCCAGGATCTATCCGCTGCGCATGTTCTGGCGCACCGTCCCCGCGCTCGCCGTATCCTCCGACGCGCCTGCAACGGCCTGGGCGGATCCCGACAACCCCTTCACGTCGATGATGGCCGCCGTGACCCGCACCGCCTTCGACGGCACGCCCTTTGTTCCCGAAGAAGCCGTCACCCGCAGTCAGGCGCTGATGCTCTATACGGGACGCGCGATGGGCGTTCTCCCCTTTGAAGGGAGCGGAACGCTGACGCCGGGCAGCCGGGCTGACTTCGCCGTGCTCTCCGACGATTTATTCGCCGTGCCGGCTGAAGACATCGGCCGAATCCGCGTCGTTGAAACCCGCATCGCCGGTCGTACGGTCTGGCAGGAACGGTCCTGAGGAGTTTTGCATGCAGCGCGTGACGATTTCCATTGACGACGAGCTCGCAGCCCAGTTCGAGCGCCTCATCGCCCGCCGGGGCTATGTCAACCGGTCGGAAGCCTTTCGCGACCTCGTGAGGGAAGCCGTGGCGGCGGATGATCTGACGGACGATCCGGACTGCGAATGCGTCGGCGTCGTGAGCTACAGCTACAACCACCATGAGCGTCAGCTGGCCATGCGTCTCACCGAACATCAGCACGAGCATACGGGTGCCGTCATATCCACCATGCATGTGCATCTGAGCCATGACGAATGCGCCGAAGCCGTCGTCATTCGCGGCAGTGCTGCTGAAGTGCGTCACGTTGCGGACACCATGACGGCAGAACCCGGCATTCGTCACGGCAGGGTCAATCTGATCCCGGTCAAACACGAATAGTGACCTGTGACTAGTTCTTCCGCCTGTCGGAACAAATCCTCACTGCTGCCTGCTTTGGCATCCCATCGTTTTTCCTCACGGCACCCGAATACTTTGCATGTTTTTCGGGTGCTGCTGATGACATGCTGATGTGCTTTCGCGATTTGAAACAGGCCGATCACGGCCGCGTCCGTCTTCCTGGCCGTGTTCTCGACGAACGTATTCAGTATCTTGCCGATTTTTGTCGGAACCTTCCCCGTTGAGTCCGAAAGAATCCGGCTGACGAATCATCAGCAGCGGCAGGTCGCTAATCTGAGCAATCTTCGCCGCTGCCGTGCCGAGAACAGCATGGAAGCGGACGCAGCCGTGAGTGCCGAGAAGAAGCTGATAGAGTTCATGCCGTTCAGGCAAAAAGAAACCGCCGGGGAAAGATCCGCCGGCGGTTTCACAGATTTATCTGATGGTCAGTCTCAGACGAGGAAGAGCAGATCCATCAGGAAGAACGTCGGGAAGAGGATGGTGACCGACCAGAGCATGTAGCCGAAGAAGGTCGGCATCTTGATGCCGCGTTCGTTGCAGATTGCCACGGTCATGAAGTTCGGGGCATTGCCGATGTAGGTCACGGCGCCCATGAAGACCGAACCCATGGAGATGGCCATCAGGGTCTTGTAACCTTCGCCCATCAGCTGGACAGGATCGCCGCCCGCCAGGTTGAAGAAGGCGAGATAGGTCGGGGCATTGTCAAGGAAGGCCGAGAGGATGCCCGTGAGCCAGAAGAAGACCGTGTTGTTGAACGTGCCGTCCTCGAAGGTCACGAGGGAGACGACCGGTGCGAAGGCGCCGTGCATGCCCGCGCGGAGCATTTCAAGCACGGGAACGATGCAGATGAAGATGCCGAAGAAGAGCTTCGCCACTTCAAGAATCGGATCCCAGCTGAAGTGATTCGCTTCGCGGGTGGCCTTGGTCGTGAGCACGAGGGAGGCGCTCGCCGCGCAGATGAAGAGCACGTCGCGGACGATGCCTTCGAGCGTGAAGTGCACGCCGAGGACATGGACTTCAACGCCGGAGCGCCAGAAGCCGGCCATCAGCACGGCACCGATGATGACGGCGAGGAAGAGAATGTTGAGGCCGCCGTCGATGCCGAAGGCCTTCTGTTCATCAGGTGCCTTGAAGCCGTCAGCCACGTCCTTGCGGTACATGATGCTGTCGATCACAAAGTAGATCGCGAGCAGGATGCCGGCCGTGACGAGCCAGGGCGTAATGAGGTGCTGCGCCGTCCAGAAGAAGGAAACGCCCTTCAGGAAGCCGAGAAAGAGCGGCGGGTCGCCGAGCGGGGTGAGCGCGCCGCCGACGTTGGCGACGAGGAAGATGAAGAAGATGAAGGTATGGATCTTGCGCTTGCGGTTTTCGTTCGCGCCGATGAGCGGACGAATCAGCAGCATGGCGGCGCCGGTCGTACCCATGAAGTTGGCGAGGACGGCGCCGAGTGCGAGAAAGCCCGTGTTGACGACGGGACGGCCGACGAAGCTGCCGCGGACGTGGATGCCGCCCGCCACGATGAAGAGCGACCCCACGAAGATGATGAAAGGCACGTAGTCGGCGAGCAGAATGTGCACGATGGCGTCAAAGGCGGACTGTGCGCCCGTCACGAGCCAGAGGGGAACCGCGCAGCAGACGGCCCAGAAGACCGCCACCTTGCCGAAATGGTGATGCCAGAAATGCGGCAGGAAAAGCGGAAAGAGCGCGATGGAAAGCAGAATGCCGGCGAAGGGCACGGCCCAGGCAATGCCGAGCTGAGATCCGTCAAGGCCCGAGGCGAAGGCTGCCGCAGGGGCAATGGCGGCCGCAGCGGCCACGGCGGCACTGCGGATCATCGTCGTCAAAGTCACGATTGAGACTCCCAGGGAGCGGCACGCCGGGGATAACGCGCCGCCGGTTGAAAATCGGCGTTTATTGGAAAGCGCCGGTCCGTGCCGGCGGGCCCGTACGCATCACACCGAAGGATGCGCCGCAACCCGTCTTTCCAATAAGCGCCGCGTTGGCTGGCTTGAAGCCTATTCTGTAAACATACACGTATTTTGTGACATCTGCAGGTCTTTCGACACAGTATTTACATTAGGTCATGCCGAAAAATTACGCGCAAAAATAACAAAAACCCGGGCGGAATCCGTCCGGGCTTTCCTTGAATGCCGTTCTCAGAGAGGCGGCAGACCGAAGACCTTGCGAAGATACTGCAGATAGCTTTCGTCCTCGCACATGCCTTTTTCAGGCGCATCGGAAATCTTGGCGACCGGCTGTCCGTTGGCCTTCACCATCTTCAGCACGACGTTGAGGGGCTGCGGGCCGCGGTCGTTCATCAGATTGGTGCCGATACCGAACGCGATGCCGACCCGGCCGTGGAAGCGCCGGTAGAGCTCGATCACCCGCGGCACGTTGAGCGAATCGCTGAAGATGAGCGACTTGCTCCGCGGATCGCACTTGTTGTGGCGCCAGTGCTCGATCATGCGCTCGCCCCAGACGAAGGGATCGCCCGAATCATGGCGGGCGCCGTCGAAGAGCTTGCAGAAGTACATGTCGAAGTCCTTGAGGAAGGGCTCCATGCCGTAGACGTCGGAAAGCGCGATGCCGAGGTCGCCGCGGTACTCCTTGGCCCACATTTCAAAGCCGTAGACCTGACTGTCGCGAAGGCGGGGACCGAGCGCCTGGCAGGCCTGAAGATACTCGTGGGCCATCGTGCCGTGCGGCGTGAGGCCGAGTTCCTTCGCATACATCACGTTTGACGTGCCCGTGAGAATGCCGCCGAGGCGAGCCTGCATGATTTCGAGCACGCGGCGCTGCCAGGCGCGCGAGAAGCGCCGGCGGGTGCCGTAATCGGAAATATGGAGCGCGCCGTTGTCGGGCTCGTTCAGAAGCATGTCGATCTTCGCATTGAGGCGCTTCAGCCCTTCCGTCTCGTCGAGATCCGGATAATTGCGGCGGAAATACACCTCGTTCACGATGGCGAGGACCGGGATCTCAAAAAGAATCGTATGAAGCCAGGGGCCTTTCACCGTGATGTCGATGCCGCACGGGTAGTCATCCGACGGCGACACCGAAACGTACTTTCTCTTCAAATGAAAGAGACTCAGAAATTCGACGAAGTCGGGCTTGATGAAGCGCAGACCTTCCAGATAAGCCAGTTCGTCGTCCTTGAACGAAAGCGAGCAGAGTGCGTCGAGTTCTTCATTGATCTCGGCAATGCAGGGCCGAAGATCAATCCCGGGCGTGCGGCACTTGAAGCGGTACTGCACGTCGGCGCCGGGGAACTGGTGCAGCACGCACTGCTGCATCGTGAATTTATAAAGGTCGGTATCGAGCAGAGATTCAATAATCAAGATACGGCGTCCTTGCGTTGGTTGTTCTGTGGCGGCGGTTTCGCCGCCCGTCAAGCTTAGAGCAAAAATGCCCTCGCCGAACGATATGCACTGTTGTCCTCGATCAGACATTCTGCCTGCGGTTCAGGGCGAAGGCCCTCGTAGCGCAGATCGAATTCAGGCGTGCGGGTCCAGGTGAGGCCGGCCAGAAGCTCGTCGGCAAGGTCCGGACGGTTGCAGACGAGCACCATATCGCAGCCGGCGCCGAGTGCTTTTTCCGCCTGGTCGACGATGCTGCCGCCGGCCGCTCCCTTCATGCTGAGATCGTCCGAAAAGACCAGACCGGCGAAACCGAGTTCGCCGCGAAGCACGTCCCTGAGCAGTTTTTCCGAGAAGGTCGCCACTTCGCCGCCGAAGGCCGTGTAGGAAACATGGGCCGTCATGACGGACGCCAGATCGGCGAGCGAACCGTAGGGCCGCATGTCCTCCCTGAGCGCCTCAATCGGACGGTCATCGACCGGAAGGGACGTATGACTGTCAGCCTCCGCCCAGCCATGGCCCGGAAAATGCTTGCCGCAGCTCGCCATGCCGCCCTTTCTGAGTCCGAGAATGAAGCTCGAGGCATTGGCCGTCACTTCGTCCGCAGTTCGTCCGAGGCTTCTCGTCCCGATCACGCCGGAGCGGCCCCAATTGATGTCGAGCACCGGCGCAAACGTCATGTCGACGCCAACGTCGCGCAGTTCCGCGGCAAGCACAGTGCCGGCTGCGGCAAAGCGCGCGAGCGCATCGTGTCCCGAGGCGATGTCCGCCATGGCGGGAACCGGCGTAAAGCCTTCTCGGAAGCGCTGCACCCGGCCGCCCTCGTGGTCGACAGCGATCAGAATGCCCGGACGAACGGCATGGATCTCGTCGCAGAGCGCCTTCAGCTGACGACGCGTGCGGTAGTTGCGCGTGAAGAGGATCACCATCCCCGTCATCGGATGGCGGAGTCTTTCTCTTTCGTGATCGGTGAGCACCGTGCCTTCAATGTCGACGCAGACGGGACCGGGCTTCAGCATCTCGCTCATCATGCTTCTCCGCGCAGCGCTGCCTTGTCGAGCAGATCGTTGTAGCGGCGGATCGTATCGTTCATGCCGTACTGCAGGGCTTCCGCGATGAGCGCGTGGCCGATCGACACTTCCGCGACGCCGGGGCAGCCGATGAGGAAGGCTTCGAGATTGTCGAGCGAGAGATCGTGGCCGGCATTGACGCCGAGACCGGCTTCGACGGCGGCGCGAGCGCTCGCGGCGTAGCGGGCGAGAACGGCCTCCTGTTCGGGCGTGCCGTATGCCTGAGCCCAGCCTTCGGTGTAGAGTTCGATGCGGTCGGCGCCGAGTTCCTTCGCCCTGACCATCAGTTCGGGAACCGGATCCATGAAGAGGCTCACGCGGCAGCCGTACGACTTCGCTTCGGCGATCAGCGGCCGCACCGCTTCGCAGACGGCGGGATCGGACAGATCAAAGCCGTGGTCGCTCGTCAGCTGGTCTGTGCTGTCGGGCACGAACGTTGCCTGATGCGGACGGACGTCCCGCAGATGCGCCATCAGATTGTGAAAGGGATTGCCCTCGATGTTGTATTCGCGGCCGGGATAGCGGCTCACGAGCGCCGAGAGCGCGGGCACGTCGGACGCGCGGATATGGCGTTCGTCGGGACGCGGATGAACCGTCAGGCCGGCAGCGCCCGCATCGAGCGCGATCGTACCGAAGAAGACCGGATCGGGCCAGTTTCCCTCACGGGAATTGCGAAGCAGAGCGACCTTGTTGAGATTGACGGAAAGCTGTGTGCGAAGCATATGTCTTTGGACTCCGAAATTGGTCTGGCCGCCTGCGAACGTTCAGTCCCTGGGCAGTCGGTTGAGTTCGGCCAGAATCCGGCGCGAGTGGATGACCCGGCCGTCGAGATGAAACTGAATGAGCTCCCGAAGAATATCACGTGCGGCGCGCATGGCATAAGCGGGAATCGGATCTGCCGAAACGACCGCCTCGGCCTCCGCCGCAGTGTAGATGCGTTCTCCCTCGGAAACGGGTGCGTCGTCGGGGAGCCCCTCGATCACGCCCGCGCGCACGACATGCCGGCGCGCGTCGGCCGATCCCGTGCGGACGGGCGCCCAGCCGGCGATCGTGAGAAGTCTGCGCTCGAAGCGCCTGAGGGCGGGCTGCACCGCGTCGCGATCGCCGGAGGCGAGATCGTGAATCACGGCCACGTAGGCGTCGAAAAGCCCTCGGTGGCATTGCTCCCGCTCGGTGAGCTTCAGGATGAGCTCGTTGACGTAGAAGCCCGAGAGAAGCGCCTCCCCGGTGAGCGGCACCATGGTGCCCATCCAGTCGGCACGGATGAGGTTCTTGACCTCCTTCGAACCGCTCCAGGTAAAGCGCAGCGGAGAAAACGCGGTGAGCAGTCCGCGGTACTGCGAGGACGGGCGCCTCGCGCCCTTGGCGGCGATGAAGACGCGGCCGTAGCCCGCCGTCAGCACGTCAAGGAGCAGACTCGTTTCGCTCCAGTCTCTGGCATGAAGAATAAAGCCCACCTCCCCCGTCACGCGTCTGGGCATGGCGGATTCGGCGGGCGAAAGGCCCGAGAGCACCTCGTCAAGGGCGCTCTGGGCGGCACGGCGGCGCTCAATGACGCCCGACACGCTCGAACGGCGTTCGAGCGAGGAGACGGAAGGCCTCGCCGGCGTGCGCCGGACGGTCTTCGCCTCCTGCAGGGGCGTTTCATCAGACTCGCCGAAGTTATTCATATCCGAGCGTCTTGAGCGCCTTCACGTCGTCGGACCAGCCGCGGCGCACGCGGACCCAGACTTCGAGATGAACGCGCTTGCCGAGCATCTCGGCCACGTCCGCGCGGGCGAGACGGCCGATTTCGCGAAGCTTGGCACCGCCTTCGCCGATCACGATCGGCTTGTGGCTTTCGCGCTCGACGATGAGCGTCGCCACGATGTCGGCGCTGTCTTCGTCTTCGACCCACTTGTCGATCGTCACGGCGATGCCGTAGGGCAGCTCGTCGCCGAGAAGACGGAAGGCCTTTTCGCGAATGGTTTCCGCCGCCAGGAAGCGGGGCGAACGGTCGGTGTACATGTCCGGATCAAAGAACGGCACGCTTTCGGGAAGGTGCTTCTTGATTTCGGCGATCAGATCGTCGAGCTGACGGTTCTTTTCCGCGGAAACGGGCACGATCGCCGCGAAGGGGAACTTCTGCATCGATTCCGCCATGAGCGGAAGCAGCGCGTCCTTCGACTTGCTGAGGTCCGTCTTGTTGATCGCCAGAATGACGTTTCCGGCATCCTTCGGCAGCAGACGCAGCACCTCGAGGTCGGCGGGACGCCAGCCGAGCGCTTCGATGACGAAGACGACGGCGTCCACTTCGCCCAGCGTCGAGCGGACCGTGCGGTTCATGCGGCGGATGAGCTGGTTGCCCACCTTCGTCTGAAAGCCCGGCGTGTCCATGAAGACGATCTGCGCATCGTGTTCGGTCACGACGCCGAGCACGCGGTCGCGGGTCGTCTGCGGCTTCTTCGAGGTGATCGACACCTTTTCGCCGATCATGTGGTTGATCAATGTCGACTTGCCGACGTTCGGCCGGCCGATCACGGCGACGTAGCCGCAGCGAAAGCCTTCGGGCACCGTCAGACCGGTGCCGCTTCCGAGCTGAGCCAGCATGGCTTCAAGGCGTTCGGCTTCGGCAGCTTCGGCGGCGGTGTCGGGAACGGTCTTTTCTTCTGTCATTTCTTTTCCTGATTCTTGAGTGCGTCGAGCGCCGCGGCTGCGGCTTCCTGTTCGGCGGCGCGGCGGCTCGTGGCGCGGCCCTGCGTGACGATGCCGAGCGGCGGAATGCGGCATTCGCAGGAGAAGTGCTGCGCATGCGCGGCGCCCGTCACGGCCACCACGGCGTACTGGGGCAGCGGCAGATGATTCCCCTGGAGATATTCCTGAAGACGGGTCTTGGCGTCCTTGCTGAGCTGCTCGGGCGTGAGCGACGTCAGAATCGGCTCGAAAAGGCGGAGAATGACGCGCTGCGCCGCTTCAAAGCCGCTTTCGGAAAACACGGCGCCGAAGATCGCCTCCATCGCATCGGCCATGATCGACGGACGCTGCGAGCCGCCCGTCTTCATTTCGCCCTCGCCCATGCGCAGAAAGCGGGAGACTTCAATCTCCCTCGCGATGATCGCGAGCGTCTTTTCACAGACGAGGTTGGCTCTCACGCGGGACAGTTCGCCTTCGGTGAAGTGCTTGTCGCGAAGGAAGAGTGAATAGCCGATGACGCAGTTGAGCACCGAGTCGCCGAGGAATTCGAGCCGTTCGTTGTGCTCGGCGGCGAAGCTGCGATGCGTCACGGCGCGCTCAAGCAGCTTGCGGTTGGCAAACGTGTAGCCGATCCGTTCTTCGAGAATCGAAAGATTGTCCACGATAGCGTCCTTATTCTCAGCGGAAGGAGCCGATGCGGCCCATATTGCCGAAGTTGGCCCAGATCACCGTGGCACGGCCGACGAGGTTTTCATCAGCCACGAAGCCCCAGTAGCGGCTGTCTTCGGAATTGTCGCGGTTGTCGCCCATCATGAAGTAATGGCCGGCCGGCACTCGGCAGACGAAGCCCGTGCTGTTGTAGTCGCATTCGGGCGCCTTCTTCAGAATGCCCTGAGGCGGAACCCACGAAGGACGGCGGCCGTCGATGGCGATCATGTGCTCCTTGTCGCCGAGCTTTTCCTCGCGCTGGTCAAGCGTGACGAGGGAATGCGTGTCGACGAAGTCGGTGCTGCCCGTCTGCTTCTGTTCGACGCCGTTGATGTAGAGCACCTTGTTGCGGTACTCGACTGTGTCGCCCGGCAGACCGACCACGCGCTTGATGTAGTCGACCGACTCGTCCATCGGGTACTTGAAGACCACCACGTCGCCGCGCTCGGGCGTGCCGAGCGGAATGATCTTGGTGTTCGTCACCGGCAGACGAATGCCGTAGTCGAACTTGTTCACCAGAATGAAATCGCCGACATGCAGGGTCGGCAGCATCGAACCCGACGGAATGCGGAAGGGTTCGAAGAGGAAGCTTCTCAGAATGAAGACGATCGCGATCACCGGGAAGAGACCCGCCGTGTATTCGAGCCACCACGGCTGACGGACGGCCTTGGCATAGAGATCGTTGCGTTCGTCGATCACGCTCTTTTCGCCGCGGTCGATGGCCTCGCGGTTGTCCGCTTCGAATTCGCGCGCGATTTCCTCGGCGCGGGCCTTGCGCTCGGGCAGAAAGCGCTTTTTCTCAAGCACCCAGAAAACGCCGGTGACAAGCGTCAGGATGAGAAGAATAAGGGGAAAATTCATGACTGTCCTTTGCAATGAACGGGGCCGAGGGCCTCCCGGCCCCGCCCCGCTTCTGATTACTGTTCTTCCTGCTGCAGAATGGCGAGGAAGGCTTCCTGCGGAATCTCCACCGAGCCCACCTGCTTCATGCGCTTCTTGCCGGCCTTCTGCTTTTCAAGCAGCTTGCGCTTTCGCGTGATGTCGCCGCCGTAGCACTTCGCCAGCACGTTCTTTCTGAGCGCCTTGACGTTCTCTCGGGCGATGATGTTGGCACCGATCGCCGCCTGAATCGACACTTCGTACATCTGGCGCGGGATGAGCGAGCGAAGACGCTGGGCGATGTCGCGGCCGCGGGAGATGGCGTTGGAGCGGTGCAGAATCGAGCTGAGCGCATCCACCTTGTCGCCGTTGATCAGCATGTCGACGCGAACCACGTCGGAGGCGCGGTATTCCTTGAACTCATAGTCCATCGAGGCGTAGCCGCGCGTGAGGGACTTCATGCGGTCGAAGAAGTCGAGCACGATTTCAGCAAGCGGCAGATCGTACGTGAGATGGACCTGACGGCCGTGATAGGCCAGGTTCGTCTGCACGCCGCGCTTTTCCTGACAGAGCTTCATCACCGCGCCGACGTACTCGTTCGGCACGAAGATCGTGACCGTGTCGATCGGCTCGCGGATTTCGGCGATCTTGTCCACCGGCGGAAGCTTCGAGGGATTTTCCACATGGACGACCTCGCCGTTCGTCATCAGCACTTCGTAGACCACCGAGGGCGCCGTCGTGATGAGGTCCATGTTGTATTCGCGCTCGAGACGCTCCTGCACGATGTCCATGTGGAGCAGTCCGAGGAAGCCCGCACGGAAGCCGAAGCCGAGGGCCTGGGACACTTCAGGCTCGAAGCGAAGCGCCGCGTCGTTGAGCTGAAGCTTCGTGAGCGCGTCGCGAAGCGCGTCGTACTGGTTCGATTCGACCGGATAGAGACCGGCGAACACCTGCGGCTTCACTTCCTTGAAGCCCGGCACGGGTTCGGAGGCGGGCGTGCGCTCGAGCGTCACGGTGTCGCCCACGCGGGCGTCCTTCAGTTCCTTGATGCCGGCGATCACGAAGCCCACTTCGCCCGCGGTCAGCATGTCGCGGCTCTTCGACTTCGGCGTGAAGACGCCGAGCTGCTCGACGAGGTGGCTGGCGCCCGTCGCCATCAGACGGATCTTGTCCTTGACGCGGATCGTGCCGTTCACCACGCGCACGAGCATCACCACGCCCACGTAGTTGTCGAACCACGAGTCGATGACGAGCGCCTGAAGCGCGCCCTCGGGGTCGCCCTTGGGCGGCGG
>JAGBFJ010000042.1 GCA_017936545.1 Sutterella sp. | reverse complement strand
GAGTCAGCCCATTCAGGATGTCGGGCCCTGGGGAGGGGGCCCTTGCGTCCATTTTTTGGAGTGCCGCCGGCATCGCGTAACTCAGAGGATACTGACCCTTTAAAAAGACAGGCCGACGACACTGTGCAAAATTGAGGTTAAGGAAGAAGGCTCGATGCGCGTCCTCGACTCCAACGTCGTCAACGCTACGCTCGGTGTTGCCGCCCAGAACGGCGCCTGGACGTTCGGCCTCGACTACAAGCTTGGTGTCGGCTCCGACGATCGTCTGAACAATTCGTTCAATGCTCGCGTCAACTACGCGTTCTGATTGATTCAGTAACGATCCTGTCAGTCGACAATTCCTCTCTCCCTGTTTTCCTGTCGCAGGGAGAGAGGTTCGACGATCTTCCTGTCTGTCGTCGCTTGCGACGACGGGATCGGACTGAAGATATTTGAATGAGCAATGTCCCGGCAGTTCTTCATTGGGCTGTCGGGATTTTTAATCCGATGCTTTCCGGTAATTGAACATGCAGGATGTACGTGAAACGGTCGGCCAGCGCATCACTGCCGAGATGAAGCGCAATAAGATGTCGATGCGTGCTCTGGCCCGGGTGATTCAGGTGGCTCAGCCGACAGTCTATAAGTGGTGCCATGACCAGTCGGAACCGCTGCTGCGCCATATCCGCGCACTTGCGGCAGTATTTAATGTGTCGCCTCTGTGGCTGATGTACGGCGATGACGTTCCGTCGGTGACCGAGACTGTGACGAGCGGGAATGTCTCGGTAGGAAACGGCGGCATTATTTATAGAAGCAACGACGATATTCTTTACTACCCGGTTCCCTCCGATGAGATGGAGCCGACGGTCAGACTAGGTGACGTAGCGATCGTCGATCGGTCGGTCAGCCGCATCGGTCCGTCAGGCATCTATCTGGTTGTCCTGGGAGGAGAGGATGTCATGCGCCGCTTCAGCCGAACCATTGACGGTTCGCTGAAGGTCAGCCGGGACAACGCAGAGAGATATCCGGATATCGAAACCATCTGCGGACAAGATGTTAGAAACCTGACCGTTGTCGGCAAGGTGGTTTCAAAAGTCAGCGTCTCAAAACTGAGCTGAGAAGAAGCGGGACTGCTTGCAAAACAGCGGTGCTATCAGAATGAAGAGGGGCTTTGAGCGGAGATAGATTTTGACCTGCCTCCGGTCGGCTTCCGTTTGCCGTTGGCTGTCGCAGGATACTTTCCGGGCGGCGAATGCGCTGTAAAGTTGCTGTAAATCCGCTGTAATCGTGCATGCGGAGCAGTTTTGACCTACCAGTTGTTGTGCCCGGATACTTTAAGGACACCCAGCAGTTGATTTTTGGTCCCGAGAACGGGGGTCGAACCCGTACGCCTTTTACGGCGGCGGATTTTAAGTCCGCTACGTCTACCAATTCCGTCATCCCGGGACAGGATGTCCGAACTATACAAGAAAAAAGGGGAAGATGTTAACTTCCCCTTTCTTGAATTCTGGAGCGGGAGACGAGTCTCGAACTCGCGACCTCAACCTTGGCAAGGTTGCGCTCTACCAACTGAGCTACTCCCGCGTTGTTGGAGGCGCGAAGCGGAATCGAACCGCTGTAGACGGATTTGCAATCCGTTGCATAGCCACTTTGCTATCGCGCCAATCAGTGGAGCGGGAGACGAGTCTCGAACTCGCGACCTCAACCTTGGCAAGGTTGCGCTCTACCAACTGAGCTACTCCCGCAACTGAGAAGTCGTATTCTACAGAGGTTTTTGAAAAAGTCAATAGCCGATGAAAAAAAGTTCCGCTGATGTCTTCCAAGGACAAAACAGAGGCGGTCTTCGTGAAGAACTCTGTTGCTAAACTGTAGCCGCTCCATCTCTGAAGGACGGCAATGGCAGAAAGAATCAAATTCGGCACCACCTGGTGGGGAAAAGCCTGGCTGGAGGCGCTTTCCAATATTGACTACAGCAATCGTCTGCCTAGAGGACGAAGCTATTACGGCAGGGGAATGATCGAGAGCGTGGAATTTCATCCCGATACGCTCACCGTCGAGGCCCTTGTTTCGGGTTCCGCCTACTATCCCTACGAGGTGAAGATTCAGCTCACGCGTATCCCTGAAAAGGACGTGGAGCGACTGGTCGATGCGATTGCCGAGCGTCCGCCGCTGGTGGCGAAACTTCTTAACCGGGAGCTGGATCCGGAAGTCGCCGAAATTGCGCAGCGTCTGGGCATCCGGCTTTTCCCGTCGTCCTGGCGTGAATTCCGCATGTCGTGCAGCTGTCCCGATTCGGCGGTGCCCTGCAAGCATCTGGCTGCCGTCTACTACGCCATCGTCAAGACGATCGATGCCGATCCTATGTGGGTATTCACCTGCAGAGGCGTCGATCTGACGGCGAGACTGAAGTCCCGCGGCATCAATCTGGAGAGTGCGGTTCGCATCGAGGATCCGAGGTGGCGCGACTGGCTCAATACGGACGGCGAATCTCAGTTGGAAGCAGCCGTTGATGAATCCGCGGACTTCAGCAGCCTCCCTTACTGGCGGCTTCGGCCTCTGACTTCAGTTCTGATGCCGCTGCTCCCGGCATCGACCGGTCCGAGAAAAGAACTCACCCGGGCCAAAACGGAAAGGCTCTACGGCGCCGTGTCGAAGTGGGCTTCAGAGGTTCTGTCGGAAAGGACGCTGTCCGACAGCGCGTGGCACGACTGGGAGTCGACGCTTCCGGGCGGCTCGGTCATGCCCAAACTCGTCTTTGAAGCCGGCAGACCGAGACTGATTGTCATTAAATGCCGAGGCAAAAAAGAGCAGAGGCTTTCTCCGGGACAGCATCAGGTAATGATTGAGGCGCTGTTTTCAACCGGAACGGACGAAGCATGCGCTCACTCACCGTCTCTAGGATTCTGGTCCGGCGCTGCCGGAGCGGCTGCGGCGCTGCTGAAGCAGGGGGCGGCGGTTCCTGTTCTTGTCTGCGAAGGAGAGGAAGAGGATGCGGTCGGCGTGGTCTGGCTTCCGGCGGTGCAGTCGCCGGAGGTGTCTGATCTGGTCGATGCGCTGGCTGCGGTTCTTGAGAGGTGCGATATCAAGCCTTTCGAACAATTTGACTGTTCCTCAACAAGTCGGGGACGGGCGCTGACCGTGCTGGGCACGCTGATGACGGAAGCCGTTCAGGCGTCGCAGCCTCTCAGGATGCCGGCAACGTCATCCGCCAAACTCTGGAGCGTCGTCTGCCGGCCTCAGCAGTCGCTCGTCATCGGCGTCGACGACGAAGAGATTCAGGCGATCCGGCGATTCCTGAAGCCGCTTTCGCTCGGCCAGCGTTCCTTCGTCTGGACGCCGGTTCTGACGGTGCGTACCGGCAGGGAGGACGACGTGACGCTCAATCTGGGCCTGCTCCCGAAAAAGGCGGGTGCGGCGGAGCGTCCCATGCTTTATCGCGATGTTCTGAAGAGCGAGCGCTATGCCGACGAGCGCTTCGCTGTGATTTCGGTGTTCGAGTCGTTTGCCGACGTTTGTCCGGAGCTCAGAACGGTCATTGAAACCGGCGGATCTCCGGCACACCTGCCGCTTGAATCGCTGAAGGAGTTTCTCTTTTCCGCCGTGCCGTCGCTCGAAATGCTCGGCGCCCGGGTCATGCTTCCGAAGAGTCTTCAGAAGATGCTTCGGCCGAGCATGAAGGCGAAGATCGGCGCATCGGGTTCAGGGAAGAGCGTACTCACGAAGGAAGCGCTCGCTGACTTCTCGTGGGAAATGTCCGTGGGCGGTCATCCGATCTCCGAAGAGGAGTTCAAGGCGCTTCTCGAAGATTCCGGCAGGATCGTGCGCTGGAAGGACGAATTCGTCTATCTTGATCCCGAAGTGCTTGCCCGAATGAAGGCGGCGCTTGAAGCTGAAAAGAATCCGTCGCATCTGGAAAAGCTCAGGGCGATGCTTTCGGGCGAATACGCCGGCATGCCGGTGGAGATCTCCGCTGATCTGACGGAGCGCATCAAGGCGCTTTCGGAGGTGGCTCAGGTGCCTTTGCCTGCCGGACTGAAGGCCGTGCTTCGACCCTATCAGGAGAGAGGCTACGCCTGGCTCACCAAGAATATCCGTCTCGGAATCGGCGCGCTGATTGCCGACGACATGGGGCTCGGCAAGACGCTTCAGGTGATTTCCGCCCTTCTTGAAATGAAGGAGAAGGGGGAATTCGAAGATGGGAAGGTGCTGGCTGCCGTGCCGGCGACGCTGCTGACAAACTGGGAGCGTGAAGTCCGACGCTTTGCGCCGTCGCTTTCCGTGTCGGTCTATCACGGGACGGGTCGGCGTCTTGCGCCGCTCTCAGAGCGCGCGGACATTACGCTCACGACCTACGGCACGCTTCGGAGGGACGTGAAAAAACTGTCTGGGGAAAATTGGCGCGTGCTGGTGATCGACGAAGCACAGGCGGTCAAGAACAGCGGCACCGGCGTGACGCAGGCGGTCCGGTCTCTGCCGGTCAGGCAGGTGATCGCCATGAGCGGCACGCCCGTCGAAAACCGTCTTGCCGAATACTGGTCTCTCCTGTCGATCGTTCAGCCGGGACTTCTCGGCAGCGAAGAAGAATTCCGCAGAACGTTTGCGCTGCCGATCGAGTCCGATCATGATCCGAAGGCGCTCGAGGCATTCCGTCGTCTAACGGCGCCCTTCATGCTGCGAAGACTGAAGACGGACAAATCGATCATCGCGGATCTGCCCGAGAAGCTGGTGAGCGACCGCTATACGGGACTCACGCCGGAGCAGGCCGCGCTTTATCAGCAGACGCTCGAACGGCTTATTAAGAAAGTGACGGACGCCGAAGCCGAGCAGGACAAGTCGAAGCGAAGCGCCGCGGTGCTCGAACTCATCACGGCGCTCAAGCAGATCTGCAATTCTCCCTCGCAGTATCAGAAGACGCATACCCCCGTGCCCGACAGCGGCAAGGGCACGGCGCTGCTGGAACTCATCGGAGAATGCCGGGAGAACCGGCGCAAAGTGCTCATCTTCACGCAGTACCGTGAAATGGGCGAACGCCTTCAGGAGTGGATTGCTAGGGCGTTCGGGCGCAGGCCCGATTTCCTTCACGGCGGCATTCCTGTTTCCGCGCGCGCGGAGATGGTCGACGCTTTCCAGACGGATCCGTCGGACGACATTCTGATCATTTCCCTCAAGGCGGGCGGCACCGGACTTAATCTGACGGCTGCCTCCGCCGTGGTTCACTATGACCTCTGGTGGAACCCCGCCGTCGAGAATCAGGCAACCGACCGCGCCTACCGCATCGGGCAGACGCGGGACGTGCTTGTTTACCGCTTCCTGTGCGCGGGCACCTTCGAGGAAAAGATCAACGAGATGCTGGCCCAGAAGCGCGAGCTCGCCGACCTTACCGTCGTGACCGGCGAAAACTGGATCGGAGACATGAGTGCAGCCGAACTGAGTGCGGTTTTCCGGCTGGAGAAGGCGTAAAACGAGGGAGATATACCGTAAACACGGTATTTTTTGAGTTTGGCACGAAATTTTTTGACAGAGCGGAAAGTTTCTGTATAATTCAAATCCTTCGCAGGACGCATGCGGGAGTAGCTCAGTTGGTAGAGCGCAACCTTGCCAAGGTTGAGGTCGCGAGTTCGAGACTCGTCTCCCGCTCCAAATGCTTGTTTCTGCACGAAAATGCGGGAGTAGCTCAGTTGGTAGAGCGCAACCTTGCCAAGGTTGAGGTCGCGAGTTCGAGACTCGTCTCCCGCTCCAGATTCCAGAGGAAAGGGGAAGCGTGATGCCTCCCCTTTTTTCTTGGGCACTGTAAAAAGCCGTAAAAAAATCGGCCTGAGCAGATGCCAATCGCCGGCGGATTTGCTAAAATTCGCCACTTTCCATGAGGGCTTAGGTGTTTTTCCTGAACTGCCGCCACGGGTGGTTCGGCTGACACGAGCCGGCCGGAAGGCCGGCAGCGTTCTCATAGGAAGCCTTTTTCCGGAAGTCTGCAGACCTGGTTTTCGAGTGCGGGTCTGCGGGCCACTCGTAATGTCACTCGTTTATATACGTGGGGTTTGCCATGGCTGTTCAGCAGAACAAGAAATCCACCAACAAGCGCGGTAATCACCGTGCTCACGACTTTCTGACCAATCCGCCTACCGCGATCGAAGCTACGACCGGTGAAGTGCATCGCCGTCATCACATCAGCCCGACCGGTTTCTACCGCGGCAAGAAGGTGATTGCGACGAAGGCTGACGAATAATTTTCGTTGTCCGATCTTTCGGAGCAAAGAAGCTTCCTTTCGGACGTTCCATGCAGCGCCATGCCGTCCGGCAAGTCTTTGCGCGCGGGATGCAACGCGCGAACCCCACGGTGAGTGACACTGAGTTGCTCTCGCGTGAAGGTTTTAAGGATTAGGCTCCACTGCCGTTACCGTTCGAAAGATGTTCTGAAAGACCGTCGAAGTCTCAAAAAGAGGGATCCGTAACAGGGTCCCTTTTTTTATTTTCCGGTGCGGTGAAGCAAGGAGGGCAGTTCGGTTTCGAAATCCGAGGCAGGCTCCCGGGACACTGCGCAGCGCCGCATGAAACGCTTCGCAGCGGGCGCGCCGAGCAAAACGACTGAAATTGCGGATAAGTTCGGTAAGCTTCCGTCGTTGGCGTAAGCCTTTAGGAGATAGTGCTCAGGCACTTCGCCGACCGTCAACAGATCGTCAGTTCGTCGCAAGCTGAATATGAAGGGCCGTGCCGATGAGGGTAGGATGTTACAAACAGTAATAGAAGCCCCAACGGGCCAACCCTTTACGGGAGATCCTTCATGTATAACTTCGTGCTCGCATTCGTGATCTGCGGCGGGCTCGTCATCATCGGCGAACTCGTTTCATCCTGGACCAAAGCCTGGGTGCCGTCCGTCTTCGTGACGGCCTGCCTGCTTCTGGTCGGCTACTGGACCGTGATCCCGACCACTCTCGTCGCCGACTCCAAGCTGGTTCCCTTCGGTTCGTCGATTGCCATCTTCATTCTGATTACCCACATGGGTACGGTGATCAGTCTTCAGCGCCTCATTGAACAGTGGAAGACGGTCTGCGTCTGTCTTGCCGGTCTGTTCGGCATGTGCGTGCTCTGCTACTTCGTCGGCCCGATCCTCATGGACCGCGCTCTCGTGATCGCCGGTCTGCCGCCGCTGACGGGCGGCATCGTCGCCGCGACGATGATGCAGTCGGCCGCCGCCTCCAAGGGCCTGATGGCCGCTTCGGTCTTCGCCATCACGATGTACTGCGTGCAGGGTTTCGCCGGCTATCCGATCACTGCCGTCTGCCTCAAGCGCGAAGGTCAGCGCCTTCTCGACGAATTCCGCGCCGGCCGCGTTCAGACGAACGCCGCGGATCTGTCCGAAGTCTCCAAGGTCGTGGAAGTGCCCAGCTCGACGGGTCTCACCATTCTCCGCATCCCGGAACGCTTCAATTCGCCGATCGTCATTCTCACGAAGCTCGGCATCGTGGCCTGGCTCGCCTCCCTCATGGGTATGTGGACCGGTCTGAGCGGCGCCGTCTGGGCTCTCGTCTTCGGCGTGATCTTCAACTATCTCGGCTTCCTTGATTCCGACGCCCTTCACAAGGCCAACTCCTACAACATCCTCATGTTCGCTCTGATGATGTTCGTGTTCTCCGGTCTCAAGGACTGCACGCCCGAAATGCTGATGGACATCATCGGCCCGATGATCATTCTCGTCATCCTCGGCGTGATTGGCATGTTCGTCTTCTCGGTCATCATCGCCAAGGTCCTGCGCCTCTCCTTCTATCTCGCCTTTGCAAACTGTCTGACCGCACTGTACGGCTTCCCGTTCGACGCGATCATTACGGAATCGACCTGCGACGCGCTCGCCAAGAATCAGGAGGAAAAGGACTTCCTCATGAGCCGTCTCTTCCCGTCGATGATTGTGGGCGGCTTCGTGACGGTGACGATTACCTCGGTGGTGATTGCCAGTATCTTCGTCAACCTGCTCTGATTTTTTCGATCATGACACTGCCGGACGGACCCGATGGGTCCGCCGGCAGATGCCGCCGGTGCCTTTGGTGCCGGCTTTTTGCTTGAAAAGGATTACAAAATGGACTGCCAGAAAATCGTTGAAAAGTACGGTGCCTATCAGATCGAAATGCGCCGCCATTTCCATGCTCATCCCGAAGTGAGCACAAAGGAATTCGAAACGTCGAAGCGTATCCGCGAGGAGCTCACCAAGTTCGGCATTGAATGGCGTCCGTGCGGCATGGAAACCGGCACGCTCGCGACGATTCACGGCCGCGGCCCCGGCAGGACCATTCTGATCCGCGGCGACATCGACGGTCTGACGGTGACCGAAGAAACCGGCTGCAGCTACGCCAGTCAGAATCCCGGCGTCATGCACGCCTGCGGCCATGACTGCCATATTTCGATGCTCCTGACCGCCGCCCGAATCCTCAACGATCTGCGCGGCGAATTCGACGGCACGGTGAAACTCGCCTTCCAGCCCGCTGAAGAAACCGGTCAGGGCGCGCCCGCCATGATCGCCGAAGGCGCGCTCGAAGGCGTTGACGCGTGCTTCGGCATGCATGTCTGGTCCGACGTTCCGTCCGGCCAGGTGTCCGTGCAGCCCGGTCCCCGCATGGCCGGCACCGACATGTTCACCATCACGGTGGAAGGTCACGGCGGCCACGGCGCCCAGCCGCATCACTGCGTGGACGCGACGGTCACCGCCGCCGCCATCGTCTCGAACCTTCAGACCATGGTGAGCCGCGAGCTTTCGCCGGTTGAAACGGCCGTCGTGACGGTCGGCACGCTCAATTCCGGCACGCGCTGGAACGTGGTGTCTGGACACGCCGAACTCACCGGCACGACCCGCTACTTCTCGCCCGAAGTCGGCAAGGCCCTGCCCGGCATTCTCGAACGCATCGCCACGAAGACCGCCGAAGCCTTCCGCGCGAGCGCCAAGGTGACGAACGGTATCATCGTGCCGCCGACGGTGAACGATCCCGGCATGACGGCCCTTGCTCAGGGCGCCGTGAAGAAGATCTTCGGTGACAATGGCCTCAACGAGCAGCCCCCGACGATGGGCGGCGAAGACTTCAGCAACTTCATGAACCGCGTGCCGGGCTGTATCGCGCTCCTCGGCGTTCGCAATGAAGCCTGCGATGCCGTCTACGGCCAGCACAGCAACAAGTATCAGGTTGACGAATCGGCCCTGATCAAGGGCGCCATGCTCCATGCGCAGGTGGCGCTGGACTTCCTGGCGAAGTAATCCGCTTTTGCACTGACGTATTCAGAGCCCGGTCGCTCGGCTGCGCCCGGGCTCTGCTGTTTTCCGAGGGGATTTTCGGAAGGAATCCGGGCAAAAAGTAAGCGGACACTGACTTCCGAACGCCTTACGCCGGTTGCGTTTCGAAACAAACTGTCGGACGAGAAGTTCGGTCGGCGTACCTGCGCTCGGTAAGATAAGACCTCGGACAACGAACAGAAAGGACTCTTCATGTATTCCCGCGTCATTGCAACGGGGGCTGCGCTGCCGGCCCGAGCCGTATCCAACGATGAGTTCGCCCGGATGCTCGCCGCCGACGGCATTGAAACGAGCGACGAATGGATCCGCACGCGCACCGGCATCGAACAGCGATACTTCGCCGATGAGGAAAAAGGCGAGACGACCACTTCGCTCGCCGTGGCGGCCGCGCGCCAGGCGCTCGAACGCTCGGGCCTGGCGCCCTCCGACATCGACCTCATCATCGTGGCGACGACAACGCCCGACATGGTGTTTCCGTCCGTCGCCTGCCACGTTCAGGCGGCGCTCGGCGCTTCGGGCTGCGCGGCCTTCGACGTGCAGGCGGTGTGCGCGGGCTTCATCTATGCGCTCAATGCGGCGGACGCCATGCTTCGCGCCGGACCCTATCGGGCGGCAGTCGTGATCGGCTCCGAAACGCTTTCCCGCGTCCTTGACATGAAGGACCGCTCGACCTGCGTGCTTTTCGGCGACGGCGCGGGCGCCGTCGTGCTTCAGGCAAGCCAGGACCCCGGCATTCTCGCGGCCCGCATGTACGCGGACGGCCGCTACGACGAAAAGGTGCTCGGTCTCACCGCGCATCTGAAGGCGGGCGCCGTCGTCGGCGATCCCTTCATCCGCATGGACGGCAGGCAGGTCTTCAAGCTTGCCGTCGAAGGTCTGACGGAAAGCGCCCGCGAGGTGGCCGGCCTGGCCTGCGTGCGCACTGAAGACGTCGCACTCTTCGTGCCGCATCAGGCGAATCTGAGAATCATGACGATGGTTGCCAGAAAGCTCGGCATCCCCGACGAGCGGATGGTGAAGACCGTCGCCGAGCAAGGCAATACGTCGGCCGCATCGGTGCCGCTCGCGCTCGACCGCGCGGTCCGCGACGGCATGGTCCGTCCGGGCGAACTGGTGCTTCTTCAGGGCGTCGGCGCGGGCATGGCCTGGGGCTCGGCGCTCATTCGCTGGGCATAGCTCAAAAAGGGGACAGAAAAATCCCGTTTTCGGACGGGGGACGGCCTGTTAAACTCAGGCGACTCGGATGTTTCCCGTTTTAGGAAGATTTATTCATGCGCATCGCATTTGTATTCCCCGGCCAGGGCAGTCAGTCGGTCGGCATGCTGGCGGGTTTCGCCGGCAACGCCGCGGTGGAGAGCGTGCTTGCCCGTGCGGACGCCGCACTCGGCTTTTCTCTCACCGGTCTCATCGCCGAAGGTCCTGCCGAGGCGCTTTCGCTCACGGTCAACACGCAGCCTGCCATGCTCGCGAGTTCCGTGGCCTTCTACGAAGCCTGGCGCGCTGCGGGCGGCCGCACGCCCGATGTGATGGCCGGGCACTCTCTCGGCGAATATTCCGCGCTCTGCGCGGCCGGTGCCTTCACGCTTGAAGACGCCGTGAAGCTGGTCCGCTTCCGCGCGGAAGCCATGCAGAACGCCGTTCCGGTCGGCGTGGGCGGCATGGCTGCGATCATCGGCCTCAAGGATGAAGACGTGCTCGCCGCCTGCGGGGAAGCCCGCTCCGAAGGCGCCGTCGAGGCCGTCAACTTCAACGCGCCCGGTCAGGTGGTGATCGCCGGCGAAAAGGCCGCGCTGAAGAAGGCGATCGGATGCGCCAAGGCCCGCGGATGCCGCCGTGCGATCGAACTGCCGGTGTCCGCGCCGTTCCATTCGAGCCTGCTCGCGCCCGCCGGCGAAAAGCTTGCGGCGCGACTGGCCGAAATCGACGTGAAGTCGCCGTCCGTGCCCGTGATCGCCAACGTCGACGTTGAAGTCCACGCCGAGCCCGACGCCATTCGCACGGCGCTCGCCCGTCAGGCCTCGTCCGCCGTTCAGTGGGTTCGCACGATCGAGCGCATGAAGGCTGAAGGCGTCACTGATGTCGTCGAATGCGGTCCGGGCAAGGTCCTCACGGGACTTCTCCGCCGCACCGCGCCCGAGCTCAACGGTCACAACATCTACGATGCGGCAACGCTTGCCGCCGTTCTCGAAAAACTGCAGTAAGGAATTCACAGAGATGGACAAGTCCACTTTTGCCGCCGACGCGCTTGCCGGCCAGGTTGCCTTCATCACGGGCGCGAGCCGCGGCATCGGCGCCGCCATTCTTGAGGCGTTCGTTGCCGCCGGCGCGACGGTCGTCGGCACGGCGACTTCGGAAGCGGGCGCCGAACGCATCACGGCCCGTATCGCCGAACTCGGCGGCAAGGGCCGCGGCATGGCTCTCAACGTGTGCGACGGCGAAGCGTCTGCCGCCGCCGTGGCCGGCATCGTGTCCGAATTCGGCCGCATCGACGTCATGGTCAACAATGCGGGCATCACCCGCGACACGCTCGTCATGCGCATGAAGGATGATGCCTGGAACGACGTGATCGACACCGACCTTTCCGCCGCCTTCCGTCTGGCCCGCGCCTGCGTGCGTCCGATGATGAAGCAGCGCTCGGGCCGCATCATCTCGATTTCCTCCGTGGTCGGCGCCATGGGCAATGCCGGTCAGGTGAACTACGCCGCCGCCAAGGCGGGTCTCATGGGCATGACCAAGGCGCTCGCCCGTGAAATCGGCTCCCGCGGCATCACGGTCAACTGCGTGGCGCCGGGCTTCATCGACACCGACATGACGGCCGGCCTGCCCGAAGAGCACAAGGCCCATCTTCTTTCCCAGATTCCGCTCGGCCGTCTCGGCAGCGCGAAGGAAGTCGCCGAAGCGTGCGTCTTCCTGGCTTCGCCTGCGGGCGCCTATGTGACGGGGACGACGATCCACGTCAACGGCGGGATGTTTATGGGTTAACAATCACGGGTTAGACCGCTACACAAAGGCGTTTCGGCTTGTTACAATAGCGGCCAACTTGAGGGGAGGGGGGCTCTCTCCCCGCGTTCCGCGCAAAACGCCGGACGCTCAGACTTACTTACACAACTTTTTCCCCGCACGCTGCGCGGGGCTTCCCCCATTTTGCGGAGTTAAAGAAATGGACGAAATCGAACAGAAGGTCAAGAAGATTGTTGCTGAACAGCTCGGCATTAAGGAAGAAGACATCAAGAACGAATCTTCCTTCATCGAAGACCTCGGCGCCGACAGCCTGACCACGGTTGAAATGTCGCTTGCCCTCGAAGATGCCTTCGGCATCGAAATCCCCGATACGGAACAGGAAAACCTCCGTACGGTTCAGCAGGCCATCGACTACGTCAAGTCCGCTGTCAACAAGTAATTCCGGTCTGACGGTCTGAGACCGTCCGCCGGCGCTCCGACATGAGAGCGCAAGCCTGTGGGATCCGCTCAAACGGGTCCCACAGTCGTTTCAGGATCCGGCAAATCCCTCAAAGCTGTTAGTCTCTTCGGCCGCAAACCGTTTCGGGATGTGTCCGCCACATTTATAGAAAGGAAACTCACCATGATGAACCGTCGTGTGGTCGTAACCGGCCTCGGCATGATTTCTCCGCTCGGCAACGACCTCGCCACGAGCTGGAAGGCGGCGCTCGAAGGCAAGAGCGGCGTCGTTCGCGTCACGCAGTTCGACGCTTCCGCGCTCGGCAGCCAGATCGCCGGCGAAGTGAAGGACTTCGACGCCTCCAAGTATCTCGGCGTGAAGGAAGTCCGCCGCTTCGACCGCTTCGTCCACTTCGGCGTGGTCGCTGGTCTCATGGCGCTGGAGGATTCCGGTCTTGAAATCACCGACGAATTCGCGCCCGAAATCGGCTGCGCGATCGGTTCGGGCATCGGCGGCCTGCCGGTGATCTGCACGAACCATTCGGCCTATCTCGAACGCGGCCCGCGCCGCATTTCGCCCTTCATGATTCCGGGCTGCATCATCAACATGGCTTCCGGCCAGCTCGCCATCATGAAGAATCTCAGGGGCCCGAACATCGCTCACGTGACCGCCTGCTCGACGGGTCTTCACGCCATCGGCGAAGCGATGCACATCATCCGCCGCGGCGATGCGACCGCCATGGTCGCCGGCGGCTGCGAATCGACGATTCATCCGCTCTCGATGGGCGCCTTCGACGCCATGCATGCGCTCTCCCGCCGCAACGACGATCCGGCTGCCGCCTCCCGTCCCTTCGACAAGAACCGCGACGGCTTCGTGATGGGCGAAGGCGCCGGCGTTCTCGTTCTCGAAGAGCTTGAACACGCCAAGGCCCGCGGCGCTCACATCTATGCCGAAATCGTGGGCTACGGCCTCTCGGGCGACGCCTATCACATCACGACCCCGTCGACCGACGGTCCCGCCCGCTGCATGCGCATGGCGCTTCGCAACGCCGGCATCAGCCCCGAAGACATTCAGTATCTGAATGCGCACGGTACGTCGACCACCGTGGGCGACACGAACGAAGTGAAGGCGATCCGCGAAGTCTTCGGCGAACATGCTTCGAAGCTCGTCGTCAACTCCACGAAGTCCATGACCGGCCATCTGCTCGGCGGCGCTGGCGGCATCGAGTCGATCTTCACGATCAAGGCGGTCGAGGAACAGATCTCGCCCCCGACCATCAACGTGGTCGAACAGGATCCGGAATGCGATATCGACTGCTGCCCGAACAAGGCCCGTCCGATGGCGATCGAGTACGCCATGAAGAACTCCTTCGGCTTCGGCGGCACCAACTCCACGGTGATCTACCGCCGCTGGCACGACTGATCGGACAGTGATGCGCGTCAGGCGCATCCGCTGACGGCATGAGGAAAGGCATTCGGCTCAGGGGTCGGATGCCTTTTTCGTCAGGACGCATCTAATGCGGTGAAAACCAATGGATGATGGCCTCGATGGTACAATAACGAGTTCAATCGAAGCCGCGCCGTTTTCAGACGTGCCCGGCGCGGCCATATCAACAAGTCAGACAGTCTTTCTCAATGCAGAATATCCGCAACTTTTCCATCATCGCTCATATCGACCACGGCAAGTCGACGCTTGCCGACCGCCTGATTCAGCGCTGCGGCGGTCTCAGCGACCGCGAAATGAGCGCTCAGGTGCTCGACAGCATGGATCTCGAGCGTGAACGCGGCATCACCATCAAGGCGCAGACGGCTGCGCTCAAGTACAAGGCCCGCGACGGCCAGGTCTATGAGCTCAACCTCATCGACACCCCGGGGCACGTCGACTTTTCCTACGAGGTG
>JAGBFJ010000003.1 GCA_017936545.1 Sutterella sp. | reverse complement strand
GGCATTCTGATTTCCGGCCTGCTGACGGCTGCTGCGCTCTTTTTGACGGAGGAGGGCTTCCGGGCTGCCGCCGCGGCTCTTCTGGCGGCGAATCTTCCTGTGATGATCGCCGAAGGCGTCATCACGCTTTTCGCCGTACGTTTTCTTCAGCGTGCCCGGCCGGAACTTCTGAAGCTCGGAGACTGAATGATGAGAATTAATCTGACCGCCCGCTTCATGCTGGCTCTGCTGATCGGCACCGTCTTTGCATCGCAGGCGGCGGCCCACCGGGTCAATGTCTTTGCCTGGACGGAAGGAAGCCGGATTGAAACCGAATCGAAGTTCGCCGGCGGCGCACGCGTGAAAAACGGACTGATCCGAGTCGAGGATGCGTCGACCGGGGAGACGCTTTTCACCGGCCGTACGGCGGCCGACGGGACTTTCGGCTTCGAACCGACGGCCGCCATGATGTCTGCCGGCCATGCCCTGCGCATCGTCATCGAGGCAGGCGAAGGGCATCGCGGAGAGTGGACGGTTGAGTCGGGAGAGCTGACGGGCGCTGCGAAGATGCAGCCGGGTCTTCCGACGGACGTGACGCCGCATTCCGACGTTTCACCGGCTACTGCGCAACCGCCGGCCTTTTCTCAGGTCTGCATGTCGCCGGATGCGTTTGAGCGCATTCTGGACGAGCGTCTGACAGTCCGGCTTGCGCCCCTGCAGAAGGAACTCGCAGCGCTTCGCAAGCGCGAACCCGGTCTTTCCGAAATCATCGGCGGCATCGGCTGGATGATCGGCCTTTTCGGCATCGCCGCCTATTTCCGCCGGCGCAGATAGGAAGACATCATGCGGACGCTTCCGGTTCGGGTCCGGCTTCTGTGCCTTCTGCTCCTCACGGCCGTTTCGGTGACGGCGCACTCGCTGCCGTCGGCTGCGGCCGGCGCTGCGGCGGCATTGACCGGCGCTGTATTTATCGGCGCTCTGAAAGGACGCCTGCGGCAGTGGCTCTCCGTCAATGTCTTCATTCTCTTCATCTGGCTTCTGACTCCGATGACCACGCCGGGCGAAGCCGTTGCCGGTTCGGGTTGGTACGCTCTGACCCGCGAAGGGCTGACGCTGTCACTTCTGGCGACGCTGAAGTGCAATGCGGCCTTTTTCTGGTATGTCCTGTGGACCGACGGGCTGACGCTCTCCGCTTTTGCGAGGGGACTCTCGGAAATCGGCTTTCCTCAGAAGCTCGTGACGCTCATTCTGCTGACGGCCCGGCAACTCGAGGTCTTTTCTATCACTGCGCGCAGGCTGGGCGAAGCGGCAAAGCTGAGAGGATTCGAAATGCGTGCAGATCTTCGCACCTATCGTACGGCGGCTTCCTTTGCGGCAATTCTAATTCTTCGGGCCTGGGAGAAAAGCCGAGTCATGGAGGAAGCCCTGCGGCTCAGAGCCTTCACGGGCGTATGGCCGTCTTCCGGCGCGTCCGAGCCGATCACCGTCCGTGCCGCAGCGGCATCGGTTTCAGCCGTTCTCTTCTCGGCGCTTCTTGTTCTGCTGAATTTCCCGGAGGTCTTTTCATGACTGCCCGCCATCTGATTGAAGTCAGAGATCTGACTTTCGGCTATGAAGGACGGCCGCTGCTCTTTGACGGGGCGGCGCTCGCGATACATGAGGACGATCAGATCGGCCTCTGGGCCGACAACGGCACGGGAAAGACGACGCTGCTTCGCATTCTGAGCGGACTGGCAAAGCCCCGGACAATGACCCTGACGCTCGACGGCAGGACGATCACGGATGAAGAGGGGTTCAGATCGGTGCGCAGGCATTTCGGGTTCGTGCTGCAGAATCCGGATGATCAGCTCTTTTTCCCCGAAGTGCTCGACGACGTGATGTTCGGACCGCTCAATCTCGGCCTTTCCTATGAAAAAGCCCGGGAAGCCGCGTTTGCCGCACTGGCCGAGCTGGGTATATCCGATCTGGCGAATGCAGAGTCGTTCCGGCTGTCAGGCGGTCAGAAGCGTCTGGTGTCGCTCGCCTGCGTCCTCTCCATGCAGCCGGACGGACTGTTTCTCGATGAGCCGACCGCCGGACTGGACAAAGGCGCCCGGGAGAGGCTGACTCACGTTCTTCAGGGGCTCGGGGGACCGCGTCTGTGCGTCAGCCACAGCATGGATTTTCTGAGGGCCGTTTCCAATCGGCTCGTCACCATCCGGGACGGTCACATCGCTGCGCTCGATTTCGACGGCTCAGGTCATTTCGGCTGAGTCAGGCGCGGGACGGAACGGAACTGCATCGTTTTGCAGGAGAATCGTAAACTGCCGCGGTCGGAGTCAAAAACAGCCGAACGGCTTATCCGAATGGACGAGGTGCGGACTGCTTTCGTCCGAAGAGCTAAGACCGGAGGAGAACGCCTCTACGCCAATGGATCTGCCACTACTGAAGGAAGACGGAAGGCTTGTCGGACATTAGACAGGGATTGCTGTAAGCACTCAAGGGTTTACACGGATTACAGCCCATTTCATTTGGCAAGGATCCGACATCATGGCTCAGAAATTCGGTCTCCTCATCAACGGTGAGTGGGTTGACGCGCAGAACGGCGCCACCTTTGAAACCTTCAATCCTGCGACGGGCGAAAAGCTTGCCGATTGCGCCGATGCCTCGGCGGCCGATGTCGACAGAGCGGTGGCGGCTGCCCGCGCCGCCTTCCCGGCATGGTCGGCGGTGCCGCCGGCCGCACGCGCGGCGAAACTGCTCAGAATCGCCGACCTGATTGATGAAAATGCGGCGCTGCTTGCTGAAACGGAAACCCGGGACAACGGCAAGCCCATTCGTGAAACGATCTTGGTCGACGTCCCGCTTTCTTCGGACCATTTCCGCTATTTCGCCGGATGTCTCCGTGCGGAGGAAGGCAGTGCCGTTCAGATCGACGGCAATACGCTTTCTATCGTGCTTCATGAACCGATCGGCGTCGTCGGTCAGATCATTCCGTGGAATTTCCCGCTACTGATGGGAGTTTGGAAGATCGCGCCTGCGCTGGCGGCCGGCAATACTGTCGTCATCAAGTCGTCGTCTGCGACGCCGCTGTCGCTCATCGTACTCGGCAGACTGCTCAATCAGGTTCTCCCGCCCGGCGTGGTCAACATTCTGTCGGGCCGCGGTTCGGGATGCGGTCAGGCCATACTGGATCATCCGGGCTTCGACAAGTTGGCGTTCACCGGTTCGACCGAGGTGGGCTACAGCGTCGCAGCGGCCATGCGTCTCATTCCCAGCACGCTGGAACTCGGCGGCAAGTCGGCCAACATCGTATTCGACGACGCGCACATCGACAAGGCCGTCGAAGGCGCTCAGATCGGCATCCTGTTCAATCAGGGTCAGGTCTGCTGCGCGGGTTCCCGCATTTTCGTACAGGACGGCATCTACGACACCTTCGTGCCGAAGCTCGTCGAGGCCTTCAAGGCCGTGAAGGTCGGCGATCCGATGGACATGTCGACGCAGATGGGCTCTCAGATCAACGAACGCCAGCTTCAGAAGATCCTTGCCTGCGTGGGGGACGGCGTGAGCCAGGGCGCAAGAATCGCCGTCGGCGGCAAACGCGCCGCCGAAAAGGGCGCCTTCATGCAGCCGACGCTGCTTGTCGGCGTCACGAACGACATGCGGGTCGCCCGCGAGGAAATCTTCGGCCCGGTTGCCGTCGTCATCCGATTCAAGACTGAGGATGAAGTTGTCGCCATGGCCAACGACAGCGACTACGGTCTCGGCGGCGCCGTGTGGACGAGGGACATCAACCGCGCCCTTTGCGTGGCCCGCGCCGTGCGCACCGGACGCATGTGGGTCAACACCTACAACGAACTGCCCGCTCATGCGCCGTTCGGCGGCTACAAGAAGTCGGGCATCGGCCGCGAGACCCATCGCATGATGCTCGAACACTACAGTCAGACGAAAATCATCTTCATCTCGACGAGCGAAGAAAAGCGCGGATTTTTCTGACGGACGCTTTCTGAGCGATTGAACTGCGCCGCCCGACTGCAGGCAGAAGGGCGGCGTATTTTTTTTTTTGTAAAAAAGAGCCCGCCGGCGCGGGCCGGACGGGCTTTAAAGAGGAGCGGCCCCTGCGGGGACAAGGGTCGCTCGGACCTTCCTTCAAAATGAGAGGAAACCGGAGGGACTGCGTCAGAGACGCTTGATGAGGTTCACGATCATGTGAATGCGTTCTTCGATCGTATCGATGCGAAGGAATTCCTGATCGGTATGGAACTTGCCGCCGGCGGGACCGCAGCCGTCGACGACTGGGATGCCCTGGACGGCCATGTGGTTGCCGTCCGAGCCGCCGCCTGCATCGACCCATTCGGCCTTGAAGCCGGCTTCTTCCGCTGCGGCGTCGATCTTTTCAACGAGCGCCTTGGTATCGGGAGAATAGGGCATGGCGGGCGAGTAGCTGATGCGTTCCCATTCGTTGGTGACGCCTTCGACCCAGGTCTTTTCGGCAAGCGCCTTGATGGCGGCTTCGAGTTCGTCGCCGTCCTGATCGTTCCAGTAGCGGAGGTCGCAGACGACTTCGCACTTGTCGGAAATGATGTTGGAGCCGGTGCCGCCGTTGACGAGGCCCGGGTTCACCGTCGTGCCGCGTTCGCGGTCACAGAGGTCGTAGGCGGCCAGAGCGAAGCGCATGGCGGCGACGTTGGCGTTGCGGCCGTCCCACGGGTTGTTGCCGGCATGGGCGGAAAGACCGCGGAAAGTGACCTTGTAGGTGGCCACGCCCTTGCGGGAGCGCACGAGCTGACCGCCGGCGCGGGCGGCTTCAAAGACGAGGGCGGCCTTGGCGTGGCCGGCGAGCTCGGTGAGCCAGTGCTTGGAGCAGCGGGAGCCGAGTTCTTCGTCGGGATTGAAGACGCACCAGATGGAGAGACGGTCAAGGTCTTCCTTGCGGGCGAGACGGCAGGCGTAGAAGATCGCGAGCACGCCGGACTTGCAGTCAGAGCAGCCGGGACCGTGAGCGTGATCGCCGTCAATGCTGAACGGACGGGAGGCTGCCGTACCGTCGGGGAACACCGTGTCGAGGTGAGCGTTGAAGATCACGTCGCACTCGGTGGAGCCGGGCTTGTTCTTGCAGAGCAGGCCGCGGCCGGCTTCCGGACCGAGGTCGACGAGTTCGGCTTCCCAGCCGATCGACTCGAAGTGACGCTTCATCACTTCGGCCGCGCTCGTCACGCCGGCGACGTTCTTTGTGCCGGCATCGCGATTGACGAGCTCGGCAAGGTCCTTCAGATAGTCATTAAGCATGGTCATGTTGAAAATCCTTTTCCGGAAGTGGTTAAAGACAGCCGCAGATATTAGCTGATCGTCGGTCAGCTGCCGAGAACGATGATGCGCATCACGAAGAGCGAGAGGATGGCCGTGATGACGGGCACCGTCATGATCATGAGCATGTCCTTGCCCTTGATGCCGATCACGCCGAGGCAGCGGCCCATGTACTGGACCTGGGAGCCCATGAGGTAGATCGACGGAGCAAGAATGGCGATGTGCGTGCCGTTGATGGCGCCCTGGTCAAAGAGCGCGACGGCAACGCCGACGCCGCCGCCCATCGACATCCAGCCGCCGAGAAGCACGGTGGCGGCTTCGCCGGGGAGGCCGAAGATGCCCATCACCGGGCCGAAGGCCTGGCCGATCAGGGCGAGAAGACCCGAGTGCTGGAGAATCTTGATGATCACGAAGGCCATCAGCACGTTCGGAATGGTGGACGAGCAGGCGATCTGCCAGCCCTGAATGGCGCCCTTGACAAAGACGTCGGTGATCATCGGTTTTGCGTTTGCATGTCCGGACATTTCAGTAAATCCTTTTCTTCAGGTTCGTTGTCGTGGAGTTTGGCGCTGAGCGATCAGGCGGCCTTGCGGGCAGCGCGGATCTGCATGAGGCGCATGACGTTGGCGGCAAAGACCTTGCCGAGAAGGAGAACGCCGAGGCACAGGCCGAGGCTGACCGGAACGGCAAGCTTGCCGTCGGCGGCCACGAGCGTGAAGAGCACGGCGCCCGAGCTGAAGAAGTTCGTGATGCAGGCGTCGGCCGTCATCTGGAACGTCGCGAAGATGTTGATTTCACGGTCGTCGAGTTCGCCGGCGTCCTTGAGCTGACGCGTCAGAGCGGCGCCGCCGTCCGTGGACTGAAGAGAGGCGATGAGAGCGAGCGTGCAGGAGCCGGGCAGACCGATGAGCGGACGAAGCACCGGGGTGAGGAGCTGACGGGCAGCGCGCAGAGCGCCGTAGTGTTCGAAGATCGTGATCATGGCGAGGGCGAACATCACGGTCGGAACGAGCGTCAGGGCGAACATGAAGCCGTCAATGGCGCCGGAACCGCCCTTGCCGCGGAAGTTGGCCATGGTGGTCGAAACGGCGTCGCCGTTCTGGGTGACGCTGGAAACGAGCTTGCCGAAGCCGCCGTTCATTGTCGTGAAGTCGAAGATGCCCCACCACTGCGACGTAGCGCAGAGGCCCGAGAAGAAGATGATGGCGCAGATGAGAGAGATGTACGCGCCGATGCCGGCCTTTTCCGCGGCCGGATGCTGCTGAGTCGTGTCGCTCATAGTGATTCCTTTGGGTTGGCGTGGAAGCGTTTCCGGCGGCCTTCAGGGAAAGTCCGGACCGGAGGCGTCCGATGTGCGTAGCACTGTGCATTAATGTGCCGGCCGGACTCGCGTCCTGCACCGACATGAGGCGCCGCGCCGGTCTTTTGCCGGTCTTTCGCACGCTCACGGTGCGCATTGTAGTTAGCGGTAAGCGGATTTGCTTATAGGGGTTTTTCTTTAATTGGAGGCGGACGGAGTCCTTGCAGGAGGATCAGGTGGTAACAGGTTCTGTATTTTGCGGGTGCGCAAGGAAAAATCCTCTAAAATCTAGGCTCCGAAAAAGTGCCGGTCCCTCACTTTCGAACCTGCGTGCCGCAGGCGATGACGGGCCGGCTTAAAGACTGATAAGAAAGAACTGGAGCTCTGCTTATGTCGCTCAATGACCCCCGCTGGGGCCGCGCCTCCGAAGAGGAGCCGCGCAGGGACGATCGTCCCTCCGATGAAGAGCCGCCCCGCCGCAGCGACGGCGAAGAAAATGCCCGCCCGCAGGACCGCCGGGCCGATCAGGGCCGCGAAGATACACGCCGGGATGAAAAAGCCCCGCAGAAAAAGAACGAACCCTTCGAGATGGACGAAGACCTTGACCGTCTCTGGAAGGACTTTTCCGACATGGTGCAGAGCGTCATGGGCGGAAAGCGTCAGCAGCGCGGAGACGATCTGCGCTCCAAGCTGAAGAGCCGCGACGACTTCTCCAGGGACGACGAGCCCGAAGCGCCCCGTGAAACGCCGCACCGCGAGGAGCCGCGCGACGAAGAGCCGCATGCGCACCGCTACGGCAGCGGCGGAAACGGGAACGGCGGCAGCGGCCGCTTCGGCGGTTTCGGCAATATGGACTGGCGCCCGCGTCCTCCGAAGGCTCTCGGCCGCGGAACGGGCATTGGCATGACCGTGCTTCTCGGCTGCGCCTTCCTTGCCTGGTGTTCGACGGGCTTCTACATCGTCCCCGAAGGCCAGAGCGGTATTGTCACGACGTTCGGCCGCTATACCGAAACGACCGCGCCGGGCTTCCGCTGGCATCTTCCCTATCCGATTCAGGACAAGCAGCTCGTCGACGTGAGCAGCGTGCGCACCGCGGAAATCGGTTTTGCCGGCCGCTCCGACCGTCTGCGCGAAGCGCTGATGCTGACCGACGATGAAAACATCGTAGACGTCCAGTTCACGGTTCAGTACCGCATCAAGCCGGGCGACGGCGCGAAGGACTACGTCTTCCGCATCCGCCAGCCGGATCTCACCGTCACGCAGGCGGCGGAATCCGCCATGCGCGAAGTGGTCGGCCGCAAGACGATGGACAGCGTGCTCTTTGAAAGCAAGGCTGAAATTGCCGAAGCGGTGAAGCGTTCGATGCAGTCGATGCTCGACCGCTATTCCTCGGGCATCGAGGTCATGAGCGTCGCCATTCAGAACGCGCAGCCGCCGCAGCAGGTTCAGGCCGCCTTCAACGATGCCGTCAAGGCCGGCCAGGACCGCGAGCGTTCGATCAACCTCGGCGAAGCCTATCGCAATGCCATTATTCCGAAGGCCGAAGGCACCGCCGCCCGCCTGAAGGAAGAGGCCTACGGCTATCAGGCCAGAATGACCGAAACTGCCCGAGGCGATGCGGACCGTTTCTCGGCGCTCTATGCCGAATACAAGAAGGCGCCCGAAGTGACCCGCGACCGCCTGTACGTCGACACCGTGCGCGACGTGATGAAGAACGTTTCGAAGGTTTACATCGACGCCAAGAGCGGAAGCAACCTCCTTTATCTGCCGCTTGACCGCATCGTGAGCAGCACGCGTTCGGCCGCGCTCTCCGAAGCCCAGAAGGCCGAGCCCGCCGCTGATCTGCCGGCGCAGGGCGCGGCGGCCCCGGAAACCGCTGCCGAGGTTCAGAAGGACGTGCAGCGCATGCTTCGCGAACGCTGAGATTGAGGACGGACTGAGACTATGAAGAAACTTTCTACGCTGGCGATTTTCGCCGTGGTGGCCCTGAGCCTCCTCAAGATGTGCGTCTACACGGTCAATGAAAAGGAGTACGCCCTTGTCTTCGCGCTCGGCGAACTCAAGACCGTCGTGAACGAGCCCGGCATTCACGTCAAGCTTCCGCCGCCCCTCCAGAACGTGGTGTACCTTGACAAGCGCATTCTCAATCTGGACGGCGCGGGCGCCGACCTCGTGCAGACGAGTGAAAAGAAGAATCTGCTGATCGACACCTTCGTGAAGTGGCGCATCAGCGATCCGCGTCTTTACTGGGTGTCCTTCCAGGGAAGCGAACCCGCTGCCGCCAATCGCGTCTCGGCGCTGCTTCGCGACGTGCTCAACGTCGTGGTGAACAAGCGCACCGTGAATCAGATCACGAGTTCGGAGCGTGAAAAGGCCATGGGCGAGATTTCCGAAATGCTTCAGGCGCGCGTTCAGGACGTCGGCATTGCCATCGTCGACGTCCGCATGAAGCGCGTTGACTTCACGCCGGAAATTTCCGAATCGGTGTACCGCCGCATGGAAGCCGAACGCAAGCGCGTGGCTTCCGAAGAACGTTCGAAGGGCGCCGCCCAGGCCGAGCGCATCCGCGCGACCGCTGACCGCGAAAGCGAAGTGATCCTGGCCCAGGCCTATCGCGACGCTCAGAAGATCAAGGGCGACGGCGACGCTAAGGCGGCCGAGATCTACGCCTCCGCGTTCGGCGCCGATCCGGAATTCGCGCGCTTCTACCGCAGTCTTGACGCCTACCGCGCGAGCTTTGCGGGCAAGGAAGACCTGATGGTGGTCGATCCGTCCGCGGACTTCTTCCGCTACTTCAAGGCGGAGAAGCCCCAATGACCGGCTGGAAGGTGATGCTTCTGGCGCTCGGCTGGGTTCTCATCATCGAGGGCTTCGGTCCCATGGCCGCCGCGAAGGCGTGGCAACGGGCGCTCGGCGAAATCCAGAAGGCCCCTTTGTCATTAATCAGATGCATTGGCACAATCTTGGTATGTACCGGGTTGGCTATTGTGTGGCTCACGCCGTAAACTTTGAGATGGCCGGTGCAGGACGCTCTGCCCGGCCATCTTCCTGTCCGGGGCCCGGACAGTGACTCTCCGAAATGAATAAATTCCGCCTTAAATGAAGAAGGTAAGCATGGCAAGCTGGCTTCTGCCGGACAACATTGCCGATATCCTCCCGCGTCAGGCACGAAGCCTCGACCGCGTTTCGCGCACCGTCATCGATCTGCTTGCCGGTCACGGCTTCGAGCCTGTGATGCCGCCCGTGATCGAATACACCGACTCCCTTCTGACGGGCAGCGCTTCCGACCTCGCCAACAATACTTTCAAGTTCACCGATCAGGCGAACGGCCGCATGCTCGGCATCCGCGCCGACATCACGCCGCAGGTCGCCCGAATCGATGCTCACATCCTCGGCCGGACCGGCGTGACGCGTCTTTGCTACAACGGATTTGTTGCGCATCAGCGTCCGATGCATCCGCTCGCAAGCCGGCTTCCCTATGTCGTCGGCGCCGAAATGTTCGGTGCATCGGGACAGGCTGCCGACCGTGAAATGATGCGTCTTGCCGCCGAATCTCTCCGCCTGGCGGGCGTAGATCGCGTTCACTTCGATCTCGGCCACGTCGGCGTCGTCCGCGCGCTTCTCTCGGGGGCGAATCTCGAGGGCGAAGACATGCATGCCGTCCTTCGCGCGCTGCGCATGAAGGACCCGGTCGCGCTGGAAGAAGCGGCGGCTTCGCTCAGCTGCGAAACGCGTGCGGCACTGCGCCTTCTGACCGAAACCTACGGCGATGTTTCCGTGCTTGGCGAGCTTCGGGAAAAGCTTCCCGATCTGCCTGCCGTGCGCGAGTCGCTCGATGAAGTGGAGCAGCTCGCCGGCAAGTGCGGCGCGGACGAAGTTTCCGTCGACTTCTGCGACGTTCACGGCTATCGTTATCTGACGGGCATTACGTTCGCCGCATACGTCGAAGGCATGTCCCAGCCGGTGCTCCGCGGAGGCCGCTACGACGACGTCGGACGCGCCTTCGGACGTTGTCGCCCGGCAGTCGGCTTCACGCTTTACCTGCGCGAACTGGTCTCCTTCGGTTATCATGCGTTGCCGGCAGCCGTTGTGGCGCCTGCAGACGACTCGGAAGAGCTCAGAAATATCATGAACGGCCTGCGCAGGCAGGGCGAAATCGTCGTGCAGCTTCTCCCCGGTGAGAAGGCAGCCGACCTGTCAGACAGTTTCATACTCGATCGTGCTCTGGTGCGAGAGGGAAGCCAATGGGTGGTGAAAGCCGCCGATATTCGTAAATAAGGGAAATCCAAATGGCCAAGAATGTAGTTGTGGTCGGCGCTCAGTGGGGCGACGAAGGCAAGGGCAAGATCGTTGACTGGCTTACCGAAAAGGTTGCCGGCGTTGTCCGCTTCAACGGCGGTCACAATGCCGGTCACACGCTCGTGATCAACGGGAAGAAGACCATCGTTCGTCTGATTCCGTCCGGCATCATGCATGCTACGTCCATGTGCTACCTCGGCAACGGCGTGGTCGTGTCGCCCGAAGCCTTCTTCCGCGAAGTCGACGAGCTGATCGCGATCGGCGTGCCCAACGTGGAGGCCCGTCTGCGCGTCTCCGCCAACTGCCCGCTCATCATGCCGTATCACGTCGCGCTCGACCATGCGCGCGAAGCCGCCGCCGGCGACAAGAAGATCGGCACGACGGGCCGCGGCATCGGTCCCGCCTATGAAGACAAGGTGGCCCGCCGCACGGTCCGCGTCGGCGACCTGCTTGAACCGGAACGCTTCGCCGAACAGGTGCGCTCCGTGATGAAGTATCACAACTTCGTTCTCGAAAACTATCTCGGCGCCAAGCCGCTCGATCCTGAAGAAGTCATCAAGAGCGTGCTCGGCTATGCCGAACGTCTGCGTCCGATGATCTGCGACGTCTCCGAAGAACTCCATGCCGCGATGGACGAAGGCAAGCAGTTCCTCTTTGAAGGCGCCCAGGGCTCGATGCTCGACATCGACCTCGGCACCTATCCGTACGTGACGAGCTCCAACACCGTGGCGGGTTCCGCCTGCGCGGGCGCCGGCGTCGGTCCGCATCAGCTCTCCTACGTGCTCGGCATCACCAAGGCCTACTGCACGCGCGTCGGCGAAGGTCCGTTCCCGACGGAACTTCATGACGAAGTCGGCGAAGAACTCCGCCGTAAGGGCAATGAATTCGGCGCCGTGACGGGCCGTCCGCGCCGCTGCGGATGGTTCGACGGTGCCGCGCTTCGCCGTGCCGTTCAGATCAACGGTCTCACGGGTCTCGCCGTGATGAAGCTCGACGTGCTCGACGGCATGAAGACCGTCAAGCTCGGCATCGGCTACAAGTACCGCGGCCAGGTGCTGAGCGTCATGCCTTCCGGCGCGGATGCCGTGCGCGAATGCGAGCCGATCTACGAAGAATTCCCCGGCTGGACGGAAAGCACGTTCGGCGTGACGAACTGGGACGATCTGCCTCTGTCCGCCCGTCAGTATCTTGCCCGTCTCTCCGAAGTTGCCGGCGCTCCGATTGCCCTCGTGTCGACCGGTCCGGACCGCGCTCAGACGATCCTTCACGTGGATCCGTTCGAAGTCTGATCGGAACACGGCGCGCCCTCTGAAGGCCGCGCATGAATGAAGAACGGCAGCCCGTCCTATCGGCAGGCTGCCGTTTTCGTCTGTCGGACGACGCGCCGAACGGCATTTCGGCTTAACGCGGCGCGTTTTTTCGACTAGAATGCCGTCTTCACAATCACGGCGTCCGTCGGACGCCGACCCTCATTCACTCCACAAGAGCATATTCATGTCGGACATCTCTTACACCTGGGAAGAATACATCGATCTCAACGAAAAGCTGGTTGCGCTCGTTGCCAAGAGCGGCTGGCAGTTTGACAGCCTTCTCTGCCTCTCCAGAGGCGGCATGCGGCCCGGCGACTTCTTCAGCCGCGTGTACGACATGCCTCTCGCCATTCTTGCGACGAGCTCCTACCGCGAAGCCAAGGGCACGATCCAGAGCGATCTCGACATCTCCGACTGCATCACGGGCGTTTCCGAGCTCAAGGGCCGCGTGCTGCTTGTCGACGACATGGTAGACTCCGGCAAGACCATCCGCGAGGTCATCGCTCATCTGAAGCAGCGCTACCCTGGCATTACGGAGCTTCGCGTCGCCGTTCTCTGGTACAAGGCGCACTCCGTGCTGGTCCCCGACTGGCATGTGGAATATCTCGAAGACAATCCCTGGATCCACCAGCCGTTTGAATGCTACGACGCTCTTGGCGCCGAGAACCTCATCAAGCGAGTGGAAGCCAAGGAAGAGGCCAAGGCCGCCAAGTAACGAGCGACCGCCTTTTCTGACGAGAGCCGCTGCCTCATCAAACGGGGAGCGGCTTTCTTTTTCTCTTTTCATCGTTTTTTACGCACAATGTCCAAAACCGAAACCATCGTCAACACGGGCGAGAAGCTGCCTGATATTACGGGCGAGGCCGCCGAAGTGATATCCGATACCGTCGGGCGCTTCACCGGCGTCATCGAGCAGCTCGTCGCCAATCTTTCCTGGGAAAACGTTCTTCTGCAGCTCGCTGCCGTTCTGCTGAGCGCGGCCTGCGGCTACTGGCTCTCGCACATGCTCGACGCCGGCGTGGCCCGCTTCAAGCCCGAAGAAGGCGAAAAAGGCATCAGCGCCTATTTCCGCAGGTTCGCGGTCGGATTCCTCCACAACGTTTCCTTCAGCTTCCTTTCTGGTTCGGTTCTCGCGCTTGCCGTCTACCTCATCGTCCACGGCTTCGGCTTCCCCGAACGCTCCATGGTGATCGCGCGCGTTGCCTACAGCATCTTCTACGCCTATGCGCTTCTCTCGCTCGTGCTGGCATTCCTGCAGGGCGTGATCGGCTGGCGCGTCATTACGCCGTCTCTGCGCCGCATCGTCTCGATCACCTTCTGGGTGCTTGCGGTGCTTCAGTTCTTCGGGATTCTTTCCGATGTCGTGGCCTATCTTGATTCGACGGTGATTCCGATCGGCGGCGGTCGCATGACGGTCTGGATGCTCTTCGTCGCGGTCGTGAGCGTGCTGCTGACGCTCGGCGTCGCCAACTGGCTTGCCGCCATCGTGCACCAGTTCGTCGAAGGTCTGGAGAACCTTTCGGCCAACATCAAGGTGGTGCTCAACCGAGTGGTCACCGTGGTCTTCATGATTCTCGCGGTGATCATTGCGCTCGGCACCGTCGGCATCGACCTGACGATCCTTTCGGTCTTCGGCGGTGCTCTCGGCGTCGGCCTCGGCTTCGGTCTGCAGAAAATCGCGTCGAACTACATTTCCGGGTTCATCATCCTGCTCGACAAGGCCGTCAAGATCGGTGACCTCGTGACGGTCGGCGGCTTCCGCGGCCGAGTGACGGAGATCAATACCCGCTTCACGGTGGTCCGCAGCAATGACGGCATTGAAAACATCGTTCCGAACGAAAGCTTCGTGACGAGCGCGGTGCTGAATCATTCCTACACGGAAGAGGCGGCCGTGCAGTACGTCGATATCTCGGTGGCCTACGACGCCGACGTTGAACGCGCTCTCGCCATCATGCTTGAGGAAGGCATGCGCGAACGTCCCCGCATCGATACGTCCCGCCGCGGCTGGGCCTATCTCGACAAGTTCGGCGATTCCGGCATCGATCTTCGTCTCGGTTTCTGGATCAAGGATCCGGCCAACGGCACGGCGGGTCTCAAGACCCAGATCGCTCTGGCCATTCTGCGCCGCTTCAACGAGGAAAAGATCGAGGTGCCGTACAACCGCCTCGAAATCAATCTTCGCGAATGCGATGCCAAGTCCGTTCCCGTCAAGGTGATCGGCGACTGATCGTTCCAGACCGGCGATCATGAAAAACGGCGTGCCGCCCTCAGGGCGGCGCGCCGTTTTCATTAGGAAAGCCGGAGCGTTGTTCAGTCGAAGATGATCTGGCAGATGACGTGGCCTCCGATGGCTTCGGCGGCTGCGGCAATCGTATCGATCTTGGTCGGGTGAGAGAGCTTCAGGATGCGTGTGGCTTCCTGAGGCAGGCAGCCGAGGCGTCTCGCCAGTTCGGCTGAGGTGATCCTTTGCTCTTTTGCCGCTGAAATGAGCTGAATCTTGGCGCTGTGAGTGCAGGAGAGGTACAGATACTCTTCGCCGGCTTTCAGAGTACGCAGCTGAGGCAGCGGCTCCCCGGCCTTGATGCGGTCTTCAAGCACCGGGATCACGCCTTCCTCAAGTCCGATCAGCAGCTTTTCAATGCTCGGTCCTTCGGGTACAAACTCCGGCAGATCGGGAAAACGACAGAGATAACCGCCTTCGGGCAGTTTTTCAATCCAGTAGGGGATACGGTCTGCAACGGGCATGTCGGACTCCGCAGAGAAAAAAGTCGGCTACAGCATAGCATTTACCAGTCGAATTGTGATCCGGGAAGCGGTCCGAAAGTAATGAAGCGGACAGCGGGAGGCCGCCGTGTGAGGCATCTGCGGCCTGATCACGAATTTCCGGCGACGGACTGCCGGCCGGCGAGAGGACCGATGATGAAAATCATCAGCATGAGTTGTCTGATAACAACGAGTGATCACTAAAAGATATTAATGAATAACTTTAGATATCAACTTTGGCCATTGTGATATCTAATCTATACAAGGGTTTACCCCTCTAAAAATCCGTCATTTCAGACTTCATCGTGCGTGTCTGCTAAGGCGCGCGTTCAAAACATTTTGACAGGAAAAACACGATGAATTCCACTTTCAAGGTGATCTTCAACAGGGTGCGGGGCGCACTGATGGTCGTCAATGAAGCGACATCCTCGGTGCAGACCAAAGGTACAAAAACAGTTATCGCCGCCGCAGCTGCGGCGATGATTGCAGGTGCCGCCGGTTCAGCCGGCGCTGCCGCTCTTGCGACTGAAGCCGTCACGATTACCGGCAAAACCAGTGAAATGACGGTGACAGGCGCCGCATTTGACAAGCAGACTGTTTCCGGCGTCGGACGGCGGATTTCATGATGGGAATTCGTCGTCTGAATGGGATGAAAAATAAGAAAAGGCCTGTGCTTTCGCACAGGCCTTTTGAATTAGGTCAGTGGTGCCCGGAAGAGGACTCGAACCTCCACGCCCGTGAAGGCGTCAGCACCTGAAGCTGATGCGTCTACCAATTTCGCCATCCGGGCACTGCTGAGGATTTGAATTATGCAGAAGGTTTTTGAGTTTGTCAAGAGTTCGTGAAAGATTTTTTTCGCGAGAGTGAGTAGACTGTCGTGAGCATTGTGTAAAAGAAGAAAAACATGGCCAAGAAAAAGAAAATACTGCCTCAGCCTCCCGTGATGCCGGCCGTCACCCCTGACGATCTGGCAAAAGCGAAGGGCCTTCTGGAGGGACTGGGGCTCGACATCGCCTACAGCGCGGCAAAGCGCCGCTTCGAGCGCGATTTCAAATGGGAGCGCTCGCTCTCGAACGCCGTCGTCGTGGCGCTTCATGAAGAAGGCTTCATGAAGGGAAGCCGCAACTGGTTCTGCCATCCGGACGCCCCTGCCGTTCCCGGCGTGGTTCGCGGTGCCCGCGAAGCCGATCGTTTTACCGTCATGGCGCAGAGCGATCCGGACGTCGAACTGCCCGTGCCTGCGTCGCTGAGCGTGCTGCCCGGGGACATCTTCATGATCAGAAAGGGCGTCACGGGATGGCGGACCGCCGATTTCGTCGTGCGCCATCAGCAGCGCTGGGTCTGCCGTGCGGTGATGTACGGGCGCGGACGCAGAAAGCCCGGCACGCCGGTGCCGGTTCTGCCGCTCAACGGCTTTGCCCCGGTCGAGATGACCATGATTGCGGACGGGATTCCCGACGGCATTGATTTCGGCAAGGCGGCTTTTGAAGTGGAGATTCTTTCCGAGTCGATGACGCCGCAGGCGTATATGCCGATTTCCGTCCGGTTCGTGAAGGAAGTGGGCAGCCGGTTTGATCCGCTGGGCGAAATTGCGATTGCATCGGCCGAATATGGTCTGCCGGTCGAATTCAGCGGCGCGGCGCTCGACGAGGCGGCGCAGCTGCCCGACGAGGTTTCGCCCGCCGACATGAAGCGCCGCGTGGACCTGAGAGACATTCCCTTCGTGACCATCGACGGCGAGGATGCCAGAGACTTCGACGACGCCGTCTGGTGCATGCCGCTCGAGGACGGACGCACGCGTCTTCTGGTGGCGATTGCCGACGTGAGTCACTATGTGAAGCCGGCTTCGGCGCTTGACGTGGACGCCCAGAAACGCGCCACGAGCGTCTATTTCCCGGCGACCGTCGTGCCGATGCTGCCGGAAAAGCTCTCGAACGGACTCTGCTCGCTCAATCCGAACGTCGACCGTCTGACGATGGTCTGCGACGCCGTGGTGAATGCCGAGGGTCAGACCGAGGCGTATCAGTTCTATCCGGCGGTGATTCATTCGCATGCGAGACTCACCTACACGCAGGTGTGGGATGCCCTGCAGGGCGGCGAGGCCGGAAAGGCAGCGCTCGGAGAGCGTCTTGCCGACATCGAAGCGCTGTACGCGCTTTATAAAGTGCTTCGCCGTGCCAGAAACGGCCGCTTCACGCTCGACTTCGAAACCAAGGAATCCCTGGCCGTGTTCGACGAGAAGGGCACGATCCGGGAATTCCGGGTGCGCGACCACAACGATGCGCACCGTCTGATCGAAGAATGCATGCTGGTCGCCAACGTCTGCGCGGCGGACTTCGTGATCAGAAAAAAGCGCGATACGCTCTTTCGCGTTCATGCCGAACCCGAGGAGGGCAGGATCAACACGCTTCGCACGATCCTGAAGAACTTCGGCGAAAAGCTCGACGATACGACGCCGGAAGCTTTTGCGGCGCTCGTCGACCGAACCAGGGAGAACGAATTCCTTCAGACGGCGATTCTGCGGGCCATGTCCCGTGCGGCCTACACGCCCGACAACATCGGACACTACGGTCTGCAGTACAAGGCCTATGCGCACTTCACCTCGCCGATCCGCCGTTATCCGGACCTGCTTCTTCATCGGACGATCAAGGGCATTCTGTCCAGGCGCGTCTACGTGCCTCAGGTCGTCTTCGACGATACGTCGGTCATGGTGAGCCGTCAGGCCCGCGGTCTCGGAAGCCGTCCGGAGGAGGAAAAGAAGACCTCGGAGGAAAGCAGAAACGAAGCTCGTCACAGCGCCTGGGAGCGTCTCGGCATCATCTGTTCGGCGGCCGAACGCCGGGCGGACGACGCGACGCGCGACGTGATGAACTATCTGAAGTGCGACTACATGCTCAAGCACGGAAAGGGCCGGCATGAGGCCGTCGTCACGGGCATGATCGCTTCGGGCGTCTTCGTTCAGCTGACCGACATTGCGGTCGAAGGCTTCATTCACATCTCGAACCTCGGCTGGGGCTACTACGAATTCGACGAGTCCGAACTCACGATGACGAGCAGCGAGGAAATGACGCAGGTGCGCGTGGGCGACCGCGTCGTCGTGAGGCTTGAGGAGGTGGATCTCGACAACCGCCGAATGTCGTTCGTGCTCGAAAGCAATCACGAGCGCCGCGTGGTGAAGACGGGCCGGCGCCGGGCGGGATCCCGTCAGGGCTGGCGCCGGCGCAATGCCTTTGATCCGTTCGATCCGGCGTCCTTCGGCGATGCGGATTTCGATGAGGATGAATTTGAAGACGATTATTGATTTCGGCGGCGGGCTCACTGCGTTACAATGACGCCCGCCAAAGAATTGCTGACTGAGGCGGTGCCCGGAAAGACTGGCGCGCCGCCTTTTTACTGACGGTTTAACTACGTGAAGAATATTGTTTTAGCCGGCTTCCACGCCGTGGGCGCGCGTCTGCGCATGGATCCCAAGTCGATCTCCGCTGTGTATCTTGATCCCGAACGCCGCGACAAGCGCATGCGCGAGATGCGCGAGAAGCTGATTGCGGCCGGCGTGCGCGTGATGAACGCCGATCAGCGCCGACTCGACGGCATGGCGCCCGATGTGCCTCATCAGGGCATTGTCGCCATGGCTGAGGAAAAGCAGGCGATGCTCGAATTCGACGAGCTTCTTGATCAGATCACCGACAAGACGCTCATTCTGATTCTCGACGGCGTCACCGATCCCCGCAATTTCGGCGCCTGTCTGCGCGTCGCCGACTGTGCGGGCGTGCAGTGCGTGCTCGTGCCGCGCGACCGTTCGGCCCACATCACGCCGGCGGCCCTCAAGTCGGCTGCGGGCGCGGCCGAAACCGTGCCGGTCGTGACCGTGACGAATCTGGCCTCGGCCATCATGGAGCTTCGCGATGCGGGCGTGACCGTGGTCGGCACCGCCGGCGAGGCCACGAAGAGCATCTACGACTTCGATCAGAAGAAGGCCTTCGCCTGGGTGCTCGGCGCCGAAGGCGACGGCCTGCGTCAGCTGACGCGCCGCCGCTGCGACGATCTCGCCTCGATTCCGATGGCGGGCGCTGTCGAAAGCCTCAACGTGTCCGTTGCTTCGGGCATCGTGCTCTATGAAACGGTCCGTCAGCGCCTTGCCGCTAAGGCCTGATTTTCAATAAATGACGTGTCCTGTTCGCCTCCGGGCGGACGGGATTTTCCACGGATGCGAAAAAAAATCCCGGTTTTTTCTGCACGAGCCGAAAAAAATGGATTACAATCGCATCCTTTCTGTCCTTGCTGCATCCAGAATAGACGCTCTGGGCAGCTTTTTCCGCAAGGAGGCTAAATGCGTCACTACGAACTTTGCATCATTGTGCACCCCGATCAGAGCGAACAGGTTCCCGCTATGATCGAACGCTACAAGACCCTCGTCGCCGAACAGGGCGGCAAGATCCACCGCATCGAAGACTGGGGTCGTCGTCAGCTCGCTTACCCGATCCAGAAGCTTGTGAAGGCTCACTACGTCCTTCTCAACATCGAATGCGGTCACGAAACGATCGCCGAGATTGAGAACGGCTTCCGTTTCAACGACGCTGTTCTGCGTCACCTCACGGTCAAGACCAAGCATGCCGAAACGGCTGCCTCCCCGATGATGAAGGTCGTCGAGAAGGAAGAAGCCAAGAAGGTTGCTGCCGAAGCTGCCGCTGCCGCCGCTTAATTTCTCGGTCACAGACTGTTTTAACCAATTTTTGTACGTTCAGAGAGCCGAGTGAATCTCATCGAGATCAGCGGCACGCTGACAGAGCGTGAAGAAGTCAGGTTCACCCCCGCAGGGATTCAGGTCTTCGAAGGGACTTTTCACCATCGAAGCGAACTGACTGAAGCAGGAAGAATCCGAACGCTCGAGTATGATTTCCCCGCCATTTCGTTCGGCGGCACGGCAGAAAGGCTCAATGCCCTGCCGTTGGGAAAGGAACTCACGTTGAAGGGCTTTCTGGCTCCCCGCTCGATGAAGAGCAGGCGTCTGATCGTACACATCACGGAATACATTTAAGGAGCTAAACATGGCTTTTGGTGCTAAGGGTAAGGGCAAGCCTCGCCGTGCCAACCAGCAAAATTCGCTTTTCAAGCGCAAGAAGTTCTGCCGCTTCACGGCTGAACACGTCGAACAGATCGACTACAAGGATGTCGAAACGCTGCGCGACTTCATCCAGGAAAACGGCAAGATCATGCCGGCTCGTCTGACGGGTACGAAGGCTCACTATCAGCGCCAGCTCGACACCGCCATCAAGCGCGCCCGCTTCCTCGCCCTCCTGCCCTACACGGACAACCAGTAATCGCTAGGAGATAATCAAATGCAAGTTATTCTGCTCGAAAAGATTACCCACCTCGGCGATCTCGGCGACATCGTCAAGGTCAAGGACGGCTACGGCCGCAACTTCCTGATCCCCCAGGGTCATGCCAAGCGCGCTACGAAGGCTGCCATCGCTGAATTCGAAGCCCGCCGCGCCGAACTCGAAAAGGCCCAGGCCGAACGCGTTGCTGCTGCTCAGGCTGTCGCTGAAAAGCTCAACGGCGCTGAAGTCGAAATCTCCAGCAAGTGCGGTGTTGACGGCCGTCTCTTCGGTTCCGTCACCAACGCCGACATCGCTGCTGCTGTCGATGCCAAGCTCGGTCTTCAGATCAAGAAGTCCCAGGTTCGCACGCCGCTCGGCGCCATCAAGGCGATCGGCGACTACGTCATCACCATCGGCCTCCTGACCGACATCACCGCCGATGTCACGGTCAAGGTCGTTGCTGAAGCGTAATTTCCGCCGGCTGCGTCCGCAGGGACGCTGACCGAAGGCAATGAAAAAGAGGCTTGTCCGATGGGCAGGCCTCTTTTCTTATCTGCATGCCGAACTCAAGTTCCGGCCGGTTCGGTTAGTGCAGAATTTCCGCTTTATCAGGGCTTAGGCCCGTTTCCTGAGAAAGCCTGCCCACATCGGTTCGTGAACCGTTTAAGATGTGGGCCTCGATTCCATCTTCCGATCACGCCATGACTCCCGCCATCAACGACCCCGCTGAAGACACTGCCTCGCAGGCCGTGCGCCGTCCGCCTCAGAGCATCAACAGCGAACAGTCCATTCTCGGCGGCCTGATGATCGACAACAACGCGCTCGACAGCATCATCGATCTGGTTCAGCCCGATGACTTCTACAGACGCGATCATCGCATCATCTTCGAGCAGATAGCCTCCATGATTCAGCGCGGCCATCCGGCCGACGTGCTGACGGTTTCCGAGGCGCTCAAGGACGCCGGCCAGGAAAACGAGGCCGGCGGTCTCGCCTACCTCAACGAGCTGGTCAACAACACGCCTTCGGCGGCGAACATCCGCCGATATGCCGAAATCGTGCACGACAAGTCGGTGCTGCGCCAGCTGATTACGGCGGGCGACCGCATGGTGACGAACGCGCTCGCGCCCGAAGGCCGGGAAACGTCGCAGATTCTGGACGAAGCCGAACGCGAAGTGCTCGCCATCAACGAGCGCAATTCCCGCGGTCAGCGCGGCTTCCAGCCGATGGCGACCCTGATTCGAGAGGTGTCCGAGCGCATCATCGACATCTATACGAATATGAAGGGGTCAGAGGTGACGGGCGTGCCGACCGGCTATCCGAACCTCGACAAGGAACTCGCCGGCATGCAGCGCGGCGACCTGATCATCATTGCCGGCCGCCCCTCGATGGGCAAGACGTCGTTCGCCATCAACATCGCGGAAAACGTCGGCGTGCGACAGGAACTCCCCGTCGCCATCTTCTCGCTCGAAATGGGCGGCGATCAGCTCGCGCAGCGTCTCATCAGCTCGGTGGCCAACATCGATGCCCAGAAGCTCAGAAAGGCGCAGCTCGCCGACGAAGAATGGACCGCCTTCTCGAAGGCCGTTCACCGTCTTGAAAACAAGCCGATCTACATCGACGATACGCCGGCGCTGATGATCTCCGAACTCGCGAGCCGCGCCCGCCGCCTGATGAATCAGACCGGACCGCTCGGTCTGATCGTGGTCGACTACATTCAGCTGATGACGGGCCGCGCCGGCACGGACAACCGTTCGACCGAACTCTCGGAAATCTCCCGCGGCCTGAAGGCGCTTGCCAAGGAGCTGCACTGTCCGGTCATCGTGCTCTCGCAGCTCAACCGTTCTCTTGAACAGCGCGCGGACCGCCGTCCGATCATGTCCGACCTTCGCGAATCGGGCGCCATCGAACAGGACGCGGACGTGATCATGTTCATCTACCGAGAGGTGGTCTATAACAAGGACACGCCCGACAAGAACCTCGCCGAAATCATCATTGCCAAGCAGAGAAACGGTCCCATCGGCACGCTTCGCATGGTGTTCCGCGGCGGCAATACGCGCTTTGAACCCTGGGCCGGCGACGTCGGCTACTGGGACGGCGCCAATTAAGAGGACCGCCGATGATCGAATGGTTTCAGCAGATCGACTGGTTTGCGCTTTGCTGCTGGGCGGGCGCCGTTTCGCTCATCATCGCGGGGCTGGCCGGCACGGTGATCCCCGCGATTCCGGGACTTCCGCTGATCGCCGGCGGAATATTCCTCATCGGCTGGGCCGGCGGCTTTGAGACCGTCGGCTGGACGACGATCATCGCCTGCGCGGTGATGGCCGTCGTCGGCGTCGTCGTCGATACCGTCGCGCAGACTGCGGGCGCTCAGAAGGCCGGCGCGAGTCCGCAGGGCATATGGGGCTCGCTCATCGGCACGGTTGCCGGCGTCTTCATGGGCGGCATCGCCGGCATTCTCGTGATGCCGCTGGTCGGCGCCTTCATCGGCGAATTCTGGGCCAAGCGCGATCTGCTTCATGCGGGCCGCGTCGGTATCGCCACCTGGATCGGGATGATCGTCGGCACGGCCGTCAAGGTCGCGCTCGCCTTCATGATGCTGGGCATTCTGGTCGTGGTGCTTCTCATCTGAGCATTCGCTTCCTCGAAATGAATAAACGCCGCAGACCTGCACGGGCCTGCGGCGTTTCTGCTTTCTGCGCGAAGGACGTCCGAAGGTGTCAGAGCACTTCGGTGGCGTAGTCCGCCAGACGCGAGCGTTCGCCCCGGGTCAGAGTGATCGTGGCGGCGTGAGGCCAGCCCTGGAAGCGCTCGACCACGTAGGTGAGACCCGAGCTTCCCTCCGTCAGATAGGGCGTATCGATCTGGGCGATATTGCCCATGCAGACGATCTTCGTGCCAGGACCCGCGCGCGTGATGAGCGTCTTCATCTGCTTCGGACTCAGGTTCTGGGCTTCGTCGATGATGACGAACTTCCTGAGGAAGGTGCGTCCGCGCATGAAGCTCATCGATTTGATGCGGATGCGGGTCTTGATGAGGTCGAGCGTCGCCTGACGTCCCCATTCTCCGCCGCCCGCCGATCCTTCGGACCGATGAAGCACTTCGAGATTGTCTTCAAGCGCGCCCATCCACGGCGCCATCTTTTCTTCTTCCGTGCCGGGCAGGAAGCCGATGTCCTCGCCGACGCTGACCGTGGCGCGGGTGACGATGATTTCAGAAAAGCGCCGCTCGTCGATGGTCTGCGTGAGCGCGGCGGCCAGCGTCATCAGGGTCTTGCCCGTGCCCGCCTGCCCGAGCAGCGTCACGAAGTCGATCTCCGGATCCATCAGCAGATTGAGCGCCATGTTCTGCTCGGCGTTTCTCGCGTGAATGCCCCAGACCTTGAGTCTCGTGCGGTAGTCCTTCAGCAGGCGCATCGTGACGCTCGGCCCCTGAACCGAAGTGACGATCGCCATGAAGTCGGGATCGCCTTCGATCGTGAGACACTGATTGACGACGAAGCTGCCCGCGTTCGGGGAGTCGAAGCGGTAGAAGGTCGTGCCTTCATCCTGCCAGGATTCGAGCTTCTTTCCGCAGGCGTTCCAGAAGTCGGCGGGAAGCGCAAGCTTGCCGGAATAGAGCAGATCCGTATCGTCGAGCACCTTGTCGGAGAGATAGTCCTCCGCCGGAATGCCGAGGGTCGTCGCCTTGATGCGCATGTTGATGTCTTTGCTCACCAGCACGACGGCATGGTCCGGGTAGGCCTTCTGCGCGCCCTTGACGACGGCGAGAATGCGGTTGTCGCCCTTGGCGGCGGGGAGGCCGTCGGGAAGCGGAGCCGCCAGCGATTTCGTTTCGAAGAAAAGGCGTCCGGCCGCCTCCCGGTTGCCGAGAAGCGCCAGAGGAACGCCCTTGGCGAGGTCGGGACCGTTGATCTCCATGAGCGCGTCGAGACTGCGGCTTACGGTGCGGGCGTTGCGGGCGACGTCGCTGGTGCCCTTCTTATGATTGTCGAGTTCTTCGAGCACCGTCATCGGCAGGAAGACGTCGTGCTCGGCAAATCGGAAGATGCAGAGCGGATCGTGCATCAGCACGTTGGTGTCGAGCACGAAGAGCTTCGGCAGGTTTTCGGGGGTCGCGGCACGTCCGCGGCGGCCGGCCTGACTGCCTCTCGGCGTCGGCGCGGTCGTCAGCGTGAATTCGGCCGAGGCGCTGACGGGCACGGATGCCGATTCTCCGATGCCGGCGGCATCGGCAGAAGGTGTTTCGCACGGTACCGGTGTCTCGGGGATCTGCGCAGGTTTCTCGTCGGAGACGGCCGTTTTTCTGCGCGGCTTGGCGGGCGTGCGCCTGACGGCCGCACGCTTGACCGCCGGTTTTTTCGTTTTCCCGGCCTCGGCTGCCTGCGCGGCAGCAGGCGGTTCGGCGGGTGCGGGAGGCGCTGCCGGTGTTTCCGGCGCGGGCGTGCCGGCGGCCGCAGCCGCAGCGGCACGGCGGCGCTTCGGCTTTTCGGCGCCGGGTTCGGGACCGTAGTCGGTCAGAATGTCGCCCTTCTTGGCGGGCATGCTCGGAAGCGG
>JAGBFJ010000041.1 GCA_017936545.1 Sutterella sp. | reverse complement strand
GCTACTTCAGCACGATGATCTTTTTGACATGCGGGAAACTGCCGATCGGTCTCTTAAAGGATGCAAATGAGTGGCGTCGAGACCTGCAGGTCGCTGAACCGGCTACGACTTAAACCCACACGATTCAGCGAAGCGCCGGAAAAACTGCTTCCCCGGTTTGACCGGGCGTTTTCGCATCCGCAGACGCGGATACTGTGGTACGGCGACGCCAATGCGGCGAAGGGACTTTCCGGGCGCGTGACGGTGCTGCCGGAATCCGTTCCCGAGATGCGCGTCACGAGCTTTTCCCATATGAGCATGACTTATCGGCCCGACAATCCCTGGTACGGACTGAACGGCCGGGTCAGGATCTGCTGGAACGGTCAGAGCAAGGAGGCTTCCGGACGCTGCGAGAAGGGAGAGACCGTCTGGTATTCCGGGGAAAAGCATCAGCCTGATCCGCAGAAAAATCATGCGAGGCTTACCTTCAATCCCTGGTACGACCGGCAGCTCGGACTCATCATGGAAGCGATAGGGCAGAAAACGCCGTAAGAGACGGTCGGCGCGCTCGCAGGATCCGGGCTGACGGCACGGGGCTGCACACAGTCCGTGCATTCTTTTCTTCTAAATGTCTTCCGATTCCTCTAAACGGTGCAGGACAGCTGTCTTGACGAGTGTCAAGCGCGATGGAAGTCCTGACCCGCAGCGGCTTGCGGCTGCTGGATAATCGCCCGACGGACTCCGCACCTGTCAGGTGCGCGGCCGCATCAGAACGGACTTCTTATGATCGGACTCGGCACACTCATCAATGTCGCCGGCATCATTGCCGGCGGCCTGGCCGGACTTGTCTTCCGGCGGGCCATTACGAAGCGCTATCAGGACAACATGATTTCGGCGCTCGGACTCTGCACGCTTTTCATCGGTATTCTCGGCGCCTGCGAAGAGTCGCTCAAGCTGGTGGACGGCGCACTGAAGTCGAGCGGCATGATGATGATCATTGCTTCGCTGACGATCGGCATGCTGATCGGCACGTTCTTTCGCATCACCGAGGGGATCGAGGCGCTCGGCGAATGGCTGAAGGCCCGTTCGGGCAGTTCCGACGATGCAAAATTCGTGCGCGGCTTCGTCGTGGCGTCGCTCACCGTCTGCATCGGCGCCATGGCCGTCGTGGGGTCGATCAAGGACGGCCTGACGGGCGATATTTCGATTCTGACGGCCAAGGCCGTGATGGACATGATCATCGTTGCGGTGATGGCGGCTTCTCTCGGCAAGGGATGCATCTTCTCGGCCGTGCCCGTCGCACTCTTCCAGGGCGCGATGACGCTTCTCGCCCGGTTCATCGAGCCCTTTCTCACGCCGCAGGCGATTTCCAATCTCTCGCTCGTCGGCTCCATCATGATTTTCTGCGTCGGCTTGAATCTGATCTGGGGAGACAAATTCCGCGTGGCGGACCTTTTGCCTGCGCTGGTGATTGCCGTGGCCTGCGCCTTCATCTGACGCAGACGGACCGCAGGGTCATGAAAAAAGACCGCTCTTCTCAGGAAGGAGCGGTCTTTTCATATCCGGTAAGGGCTTTCAGAGTTCGATGTCGAATCCAGCGCGGCGGGCCGCAAGCAGAGCCTCGGTGCGGTTGGTGGCGCCGAAGGCGCGGTAGATGGCCGACACGTGGGTTTTGATCGTGCCTTCGGAGAGATTGAGATCGAGACAGATGCGCTTGATGGGGGCGCCCTGGGCAAGCAGCATCAGCACTTCCTTCTGGCGTTCGGTGAGATGAACTTCCTCGGAGGGCGAACGAAGGCTCTTGGCGGTTTCCGAGAAGAAGCCGGCGCGCTGTCCGTCGGAAAGAAGCTTCGACGGAATGAAGACGCCGCCCCGCAGCACGAAGTCGATGGCACCCGTCAGCATGCTCGTGTCGAAGGATTTCGGAACGAAGCCGGCGGCGCCGAGCTGCAGCACGCGCATGATGCTCGTCTTGTCGAGAAGTCCGGAGACGACGAGGATCTTCAGCATCGGCTGTCGGCGAACGATTTCCTCCATCAGCTCGGTTCCGGTCACGCCTGGCATCGTCAGATCCAGAATCAGAAGATCGGCGGATTCGCCTTCGCGGTCGATCAGGCGGAGCGCTTCCTCGGCGCTGCCCGCCGTATGGATTTCGGCCTCGGGTTCGCGGTCGAGCAGCATCATCGAAAGCGCACCGGTTACGAGTGCGTGGTCGTCAACAATCAGATATTTCATGAAAAACGAGTGCAATTAAGAGAAAGCGTCTGTGCCGGACTGATTTAGCCGGAACACCATTTATGAGTTTAGCGCAATCTTCACGGAATAAAGCATGCAAAAAGCCCGTTCCGACCGTCTGGTCGGAACGGGCTGAAAGATCGTCAGACGGCTTTGCCGTCAGTCAGCGGATCAGTCGTGACGCTTCATCAGGTCAAGGATCTTGCCGATTTCTTCCTGAGAGTCGTACTTCTTGGCGCCGGCCTTCGGGGTCTGCTTGATGTACGAACCGTCGCTCTGGAGTTCCCAGGCGTGGATGTTGTCGGTAAGCTGCGGGATGATGATCTGATCAAGGATGTTGCGGCGCTGATCGGCTTCACGGATCGGAGCGACAACTTCGATGCGGCCGTTGAGGTTGCGGGGCATCATGTCCGCACTGCCGACGTACATCTTTTCTTCGCCGCCGTGGCGGAAGTAGTAGACGCGGGCGTGTTCGAGCAGACGGCCCACCACCGAACGGACGGTGATCGTATCGGAAATGCCCTTGATGCCCGGACGCAGCGAGCAAATGCCGCGCACGATGCATTCGACCTTGACGCCGGCCTGGCTGGCCTGATAGAGCTGCTTGACCATATCGGCATCAACGAGCTGGTTGCATTTGATGATGATGTGGCCGTTGCCTTGCTTCTTGTGAAGCTCGATTTCCTGCTGGATGAGCTTCGACAGATTCGGACGCATGCCCTTGGGCGAGACGAAGAGCTTGCGGTAGTCGTCGACGATGCCGCAGCCGGTCATCACGTTGAAGAGGTCCTGAACGTCGTCGCAGATTTCGTCGTTGGACGTGAGGATGCCGAGGTCGGTGTAGATCTTGGCGGAGCCGGCGTTGTAGTTGCCGGTGCCGATGTGCACGTAGCGGCGGACACCCGTTTCTTCACGGCGCACGACAAGGCAGAGCTTCGCATGGATCTTCAGGCCGGCAAAGCCGTACACGACGTTGACGCCGTTGGCTTCGAGTTCCTGAGCCCAGTTGATGTTCTGTTCTTCGTCGAAGCGCGCCTTCAGTTCGACGACGGCCGTCACCTGCTTGCCGCGGCGGCGGGCTTCAAGAAGGCTGTGCACCACGGGCGAATTGCTGCCGCAGCGGTAGAGAGTCTGCTTGATGGCCACGACCTTCGGGTCGAGAGCGGCCTTGTGGAGGAAGTTCAGCACGCCGCCGAAGGTTTCGTACGGGTGATAGACAACCTGGTCGCGCTTGCGGATTTCGGCGAACGTGTCGGCTTCAAGGTCGAGCGCCTTCGGCATCGTGGGATGGAAGGGCGGATACTTGAGGCCCGGACGATCCACGCCGGAAAGACCCATGAATTCGCTGAAGGCGATGGGCATTCTCGACTTGTAGATCTGGTACGGACGCAGTTCCATGTGCTTAAGAAGGAAGTCCTGCAGCGACTGGGGCATGCCGCGTTCGAGTTCGAGACGAACGATGGAGCCGAAGCGGCGCTGTTCGACGTAGTCCTTCACGGCGGCGAGCAGGTCGTCGGCTTCGTCTTCTTCGATTTCGCCGTCGGTGTTGCGCGTGATGCGGAAGAGACCCTGGGCGCGGACGCGATAGCCCGGGAAGAGCTTGTCCATGCGGGCGGCGATGAGGTCTTCAACCATGATGATGAGACCTTCGCGGGCGTGCACGTCAAGCACGGTCGTTTCGTCGGCGTCTTCCGGGATGAAGAGGAAACGCGGCACGTTGTTCGGGCACTTCACGCGGGCGAAGCGGACCTTGCCGGGTTCGTCGGCATGAATGCTTTCGAGTTCCACCACGAAGTTGATGCTCGTGTTGGAAATCATCGGGAACGGATGGCCGGCGTCGACAGCCTGCGGCGTGAGGATCGGGAAGATCTCGCGGTCGAAGTACCTGTCGAGGGCGGAACGGCGCTTCGGGGGCAGATTGGCGTACTTGCCGAAGCGGATGTCCTTCTTTTCGAGCGCGGGCTTGAGGGTCTTGAGCCAGAGTTCTTCGGCGGCCTCAAGCATTTCAAGAACCTTGCGGCGGATTTCGGCAAGCTGCTTGGCGGGAAGCATCTTGTCGGCGCCCGTGGCTTCAACAACGCCGCTGCGGACCTGACGCTGCAGGTTCATCACGCGGACCATGTAGAACTCGTCGAGGTTGTTGAAGAAGATCGAGAGGAACTTCACGCGTTCAAGGAGCGGCACGTCCGGGTCGGCGGCCGTTTCGAGGACCTTGCGGTCGAATTCGATCCAGCTGATTTCACGGTTGATGTACAGCGAGGAATCGTCAAGCGACGGAAGGTCGGCGCAGGGAGCGGCTTCGGCAGCCTTCGGCTTCCTGGCAGCGCGGCGGGCGGGCGCTTTGCGCGCGGCAGGCGCATCGGCGGGCGCGGCGGCCGGAGCCTGAGCCTGC
>JAGBFJ010000040.1 GCA_017936545.1 Sutterella sp. | reverse complement strand
TTGCCCGCCCATGTCCCATGGGCGGGGATGCCCAGCGGCGAGCGCAATTCTGGATCTCAGCACTCTACCCCTAAAGTAATACATCAGCACGTAACTTTACGAAGTGCCCAAAAAGATCTTTATTCGTAAAGCAGATACACTGTTTCCACGACGACATCATCGTTGGGTTTCATTCTTTTTCTTCTGGGTATGAGGTGTCATCATGTCGGCAGCTGTCAGGTCTATCAGCCGTCTTCTCGCCCGCTCGGGCGAAGGCCGGGCCTTTTTCGCTTCACGCGGCGAAGCCGCCGTTTCAAGCGGAATTCCGGAGGTCGACCGACTGACCAAGGGCGGTTTTCCCCGCGGCGGCATGACGGAAATCCTCACCGTCCAGCAGGGCTGCGGCGAACTCAGACTGATCCTCGGCGCCGCAGCCCGTCTCGGGCGCGCCTGCTGGATCCTCTCGGATTCCGCCGCGTTCGAACCGTACGCACCGGCGCTGGCACAGACCGGCATCGACATCGGCGAGCAGCTGTTTGCCGTTCCTGCAACGCCCGAAGAAGCCTTCTGGTGCGCCGAGCATGCCGCAGCCAGCGGCGAAACGGACGCCGTGATTGCATGGCTTCCTCCGCTGAGCCGGGAAAAGGACTTTGCCGCGATGCGCCGTCTGCATCTTGCCGCCGAACGCACGGGCACGACGGTCTTCGTCTTCCGTCCGTACGGAATGTGCTGCGTTTCCTCCCCTGCCGAGCTGCGTCTGCAGCTCATGCCGAACCGACGGACCGATACCGTGACGATTCGTGCTGTCCGCCGGAGAAGCCTTTTCTCACAAAGCGCATCGGCGGAAGTTGATCTCGCCGCTCTGACCTGTACCGGAAGCTCCCGGTTCTTTTCTTCGAAACCCGTCCAGCCCGAACTGCCTTTCGAAATCACCCACTGCCTGCCGGCCTGAAACCATGACCTGGATTGCCTGTTATCTTCCCGACGCCGAAGCCGAACTGGTTTTTGCAGGCCGTGTTCGCAGCGCAGGCGCACTGATTGAAAACGAAACCGTCGTCGGCGTTACCTCGAAGGCACGAGCCTCGGGCGTTCGGCCCGGCATGCTGCTTCGCACCGCATTCGCCTTTACGCCCTCGCTGAGCGTTCTGAAGCGGCCGGAACCCCGGCTGTCCGCCTGGCTGTCCGTTCAGCGGGCTCGACTCGCGCCTCATGCCGGCCGCGTGCGTGCCGCCGTCGGTCTCTTTGAAACCGGCGATGCGCTGATCACCGCGGAACTGCTCTCTGAATCGAATGACGTCTCCGCTTCCTTCGCTGAGGCGCCTGCTTCTCTGCGCATCGGCTTCGGCTCCGGAGAAGCTGAAGCCGTGCTGGCTGCGCTTAGCGGAAGAAAATCCCTCAGTCATGAAGAAGCACGCCGGCTGCCGCTCTCGGACTGCCTGCCCGGGCTTCCTCCGGCAGCGCCTGTCACGCCCGACGGTCTTGTCTGCGCATCACCGTCTTCGCTCACGCCTGCGGCAGCCGAACTGCGAGCCCTCCTTCGCGGCGACTGCACTCTTCTGAAGGACGTCAGGCTCGACGGCGAATTCTTCCTTCGCATGCCGATCGAGAACAGTCTCCCCGGAAGCGAAATCGAACACAGGCTCTCGGAAACCGCTTCCGCTCTGTCGGGCTGGCTCGCGTCTCGCCGCATGCAGCCGGGACGAATTTCCCTGACGATCGAAACCGACGTCAGCACTGATACATTTGAAACCTCACCTGCCTCCGGAACGTCAGCCGCGATTTTTGTCGATCTCATCCGCACGCTGAGACGCACGCCTCATGCCGGCATTCATGCCTTCACTGTCCGGCTGGTCATGCAGCGTCTCGACGACAATCCGCCAGCAGCGTCGGGACTTGCCGCCGATCTGGCCTCCCGGCTCGGCGACGGACGCGTTTATCGGCTGAGCGCTGCCGACTCCGGCTTTCCGGGAGCTGTCCGTCATGCCGCTCGGGAACAAACTGCCGTTTCGGAACGTCGCGCGCTGCCTGAACGGAGCGCCGTCCCGTCAATGATCCGGCGCGAAGCCGTGCCTCTGCGTGAAGAGAAAGGCGTACCGCTGTGGGAAGGTCCCCTGACACTGCAGGAAGGACCTTCGGTCAGGCGCATCGGCAGCGAAGTGCGGGAATACTGGACGGCCAAAACAACTGCAGGCCGCCGTGTCTGGCTATGGAAGACGCCGGGCAGGAAGAACTGGCATCTGCAGGGACTTTTTGCCTGAACCCGGCCGTCGTCGTTTCATCCTCAGGATCCGGCCGGCTTCTCGCCAATCACGGGCGGCCGAATTAAAATGTGCGGACTCTCGGCGGGCGGTTCGTCCGTCCGCCTTTTCCTCTTTTCCTCGGCGGTCCTCCCGTGAAAGAACGCATTCTCCTGCACAGCTGCTGCGCACCCTGCTCATCCGCCATTCTTGAATGGCTGCTGGCACATGAATATGCGCCGACGGTGTTTTATTTCAATCCCAACATTTTTCCCGAGGAGGAATACCTCGTGCGAAAAAATGAATGCGTGCGCTACTGCGAGTCGCTCGGCGTCCCGTTCGAAGACGGAGACCGCGACCACAGCGCCTGGCTCGATGCAGTGAAAGGCTACGAAAACGAACCCGAACGCGGCGCACGCTGCCGGATCTGCTTCGGGCTTCGCATGGAAGCCTCGGCCGCAGCAGCCGAACGTCTGGGCATCCGCCGTTTCACCACGACGCTTGCAGGCAGCCGGTGGAAGCGGCTCGATCAGATCCGCGAAGCGGCGATCGAAGCAGCCGCCCGTCATCCGGGCACCGAATACTGGGATATGAACTGGCGAAAGGGAGGTCTGCAGAACCGCCGGGGAGAAATAATCCGGGAACAGTGCTTCTACAACCAGCTTTGGTGCGGGTGTGAATTTTCCATGGGGCATCTCTGCGCCCGAGCCCCTGAAGAATTGCCCGTCTACGTTCGGGACTATGTCGCCGGACTGCGCGGCAAAACCGCCTGACCGAGGAAGCCATGGAAGCACTGCAGGTCGTTTCGGGCTACATCCTCTTCATTATCCTCGGTCAGTTCCTGAAGCTGATCGGCCGCCTTCCGCGAGAAAGCGCCGGGGCCGTCAGCACGCTGGTACTGTACGTCACGCTGCCCTGCGCGATTGTGAAGGTGCTCAACGGCACCCCCTTCGACCCGAACATGGTGCTCTGCCTCGCAGCAGGTTTTCTGATCAGCTGGGTGCTGATCGGCGCCGCCTGGCTTATCTGCCGGCGAGATCCGAGACGGGCGAAATTCGCCATGCTCAATCTTCCGGGCTGGAACATCGGCACGTTTGCCATGCCCTATACGGCGTCCTTCGTGACACCGGAAGGTTTTCTCGCCATCTGTTTCTTCGACATGGGCAATGCGCTCATGTGCACGGGCGGCACCTACGCCTTCGTCTGCAGCGAAAGCGGCGCGCCGCTCAGGGAAAAGCTGATTTCAATCGTGCGCCGGCTTCTGTCTTCAGGGCCGATCTGCACCTATCTGATCGTCTTCGTGCTGATGCTCACGCACTCCCAGCTGCCGCCCGCTATCATCCGCATCATCGACATCGGTGCAAGCGCGAACGGTTTTCTTGCAATGATCATGATCGGCATGTCGGTCAATCTGGCGATCAACCCCGAGCATCTGCGGCTCTTCGGAAAGCTGCTTTTCTGGCGCTACGTCATCAATCTGGCGACGGCCGTCCTGTTGTATTACCTGCTTCCCTTTGAAGAACCGACCCGCATGGCGGTGGCACTGGTGCTGCTTGCACCGATTCCCGCCATGGGGATCGTCTTCACGATGAAGGCCAAGCTCGACTGGGAAGCTTCCGCCAACATCAACACGCTTTCGATCATCATTTCGGTCGTGCTGATGAGCACGCTGATCACGCTGGCCTTCTGAGCTTGATCAGCCCGCAAACCAGGACACGGCAGCAAAGCCGAAGAAAATGACGGCTGCGATGATGCGCATCAGCTTCATCGAAATGCGGCGCGAGAGCTTGTCGCCGATGAAGACGGCCGGGACGTCGGCAATCAGCATGCCGAGCGTCGTGCCGATCACCACGCTCAGGGCGTCCTGATAATGCGCAGCCATGGCGATGGTCGCCACCTGGGTCTTGTCGCCCATTTCAGCGAGGAAGAAGAGCAGGCAGGTCGTGCCGAAGACGCCGTAGCGGCTGGGACCGGCGCATTCCTCATCATCGATCTTGTCGGGCACCAGCATCCAGAGACCCATAGCGATGAAGGAAATGATGAGCACCCAGCGCAGCACTTCGGGAGACAGCCAGGCGGCGACCGACACGCCGAGCAGACCGGCGAGCGCATGATTGGCGATCGTCGCAGCCAGAATGCCGAGAACGATAGGCGCCGGACGGCGGAAGCGCGCAGCAAGGCAGAGCGCAAGAAGCTGGGTCTTGTCGCCGATTTCAGCAGCGGTGACAACGAGGGTGGAGAGCCCGATGGTTTCGAAAAACATGGAGGGTTTCGGGCGGGACGCGCATCGGGCAGACCTGACAGGCACGACGGCTCCCCGCCTGCCGGTCCCACCCGGATCAATAACGCGGTCAGCCGTCGCAGGTCTTGCCGACGGCCTTGAGAAAGACCATTCGCACGCCATGAAGCCGAAAGGGGAAATGGCCTCAAGTATGTTGACGTGCGGCATTCGCCGATGAAAAGGCGAAAGCGGCTACTCCCCTGCGGGAAGCAATCGCGATTATAGCCAAACGCTATCCGGCTGTCAGGAAATCGGCCCTGACTTTTTCTTCCTCACTTTTGTCCTGACAATTTGCGCTGAAGCGGTTTTCAAACACTCTCTTAACATTGCAAAAACGACGTATTCGGACGGACAATTGAGGATCTCGAAATATGCCCGCAGTCCCCGGCGGGCGGATAACGACAAAATTCAGACCAACACTATGAACATTTTTCTCCTCATTGCCGCGGCGATCGTGCTGATCGTCGTGCTGCTGCGATTCAAGTGTCCGATCGGACCGGCCATTCTGGCGGGCGGCATTCTCATCTGGCTCGTTGAATCGCCGACGCTGACTGCGCTCGCCGACGCCGGTCAGACGATGTTCACCATGTCACGGACCTACGATCTGCTCTTCGCACTCTACTTCGTGATGTGCCTTGAGATTCAGCTTCGCAAGTCGGGCACGCTCAAGGGCATGGTCGACGCCCTCAACCGATTCTTCTCGTCCACCAAGGTCGTCATCGCCACGATGCCCGCGTTTCTCGGCCTGCTCCCGAGCGTCGGCGGCGCCCGTTTTTCGGCGCCGATCGTCGAAACCGCGTGCCAAGACATGGACATCGACCGCAACAGCAAAGCTGCCGTGAATTTCTGGTTCCGTCACATCTGTGAATTCGCCAGTCCCATCATTCCCGGCATGATTCTCGGCTGTGCAATCGCGCACATCGGCGTGGCCGATCTGGTCGTGCACCTCTTCTGGATGGCGATCGTCGCCTTTGCCGCCGGCTGGTTCGTGATGATCCGTCCGCTACGCTTTGAAGAAAAGCGCGTGACGGAAGCCATGACGCCCGAACTGCGCCGCACGAGCATCATCAACGTCGTGCTGGCGATTGCGCCGGTTCTGGTCAACGTCGTCCTGATGATGGCCTTCAATCTCTCCGCCGCCGTCGCCATGGGGCTGGTCATTCTCGGCCTGATTCCGGTGCTCGTTCTGATGAAGCGCCCGGTGCCCGTGAAGGACGTGTTCGTCGGCGCCTTCGATCTGAAGCTCACGCTCAATATCATCTGCATCCTCTACTTCATCCAGCTGCTGGACACGACGGGCGTGCTCCGCCAGATCATCCAGGCCTTTGAAGGCTCCAGCCTTCCGATTCCCGTCGTCATTGCCGCGACGAGCCTCATCATCGGCATTCTCACCGGCATGAGTCAGGGTCACGTGGCCATCGTGATGCCGATCGTTGCCGGACTGATGCCGGGATCGATCGAACTTGCCGGCGTCGCCATGGTCTTCGGCGTCGCGGGTCAGATGATCACGCCGACCCACGTCTGCCTGATGATCACCATCGACTACTTCAAGTCCGACTTTTTCAAGACGCTCAAGCCCGTCATCCTCGCCGAACTCATCGTGCTTGCCGTCTTCTCGGCATGGACCTGGCTCACCTGGGCGTAACCAGACCGGCAGTCTGACATCCGACAGGAGCGCCTCTCATCAGGGAGGCGCTCTTTTTATGGATTTGATGTTCGTCTTAAGCCTGCAGCCAACTTCAGAGGTAAAATTAAGATTTTGACTGCCGCCTGTTTTGCGGACAGTCCCTTTTTCCTTCCGCAAGCGGCCCGACATCGGCCGCCTGCCTGTTCGCGTCCGGCGTCTGCTGCGCCGGCGGAACGCTTTTTTGTTTGAGATTTCTGATGAAGACGATTCGCACCCGCATTGCACCGAGCCCCACGGGCATGATGCATCTCGGCACCGCCCGTACGGCCATCTACTGCTGGGCCGTGGCCCGTCACTTCGGCGGCAAGTTCCTTCTTCGCATTGAGGATACCGACCAGGTCCGTTCCACCCAGGAAGCCGTGCAGGTTATTCTCGACGGCATGAAGTGGCTCAACCTCGACTACGACGAAGGTCCCGTCTATCAGATGGACCGTCTCGAGCGCTATCGCGAAGTTGTCGACCAGATGCTGGCCGACGGCCGCGCCTATTACTGCTACGCCACGCCCGAAGAGCTCGACCAGATGCGCGAGGAACAGAAGGCCAAGGGTCTCAAGCCCCGCTACGACGGCCGCTGGCGTCCTGAAAACTGCGTCGGCAAGCCCATCCCCGAAGGCGTGAAGCCCGTCATCCGCTTCCGTAATCCTGATGAAGGCGCCGTGACGTGGAACGACGCCGTCTACGGTCCGATCACGGTGAGCAACAGCGAGCTCGACGACCTCATCATCATGCGCAACGGCATCCCCACCTACAACTTCGCCGTGGTGGTGGACGACTGGGATATGGAAGTCAGCCACGTCATCCGCGGCGCCGACCATATCAACAACACGCCGCGCCAGATCAACATCTACCGCGCGCTCGGCGCCGAAGTGCCGGTCTTCGCCCACCTGCCCCTCATCAACGGTCAGGACGGCCAGAAGCTCTCCAAGCGCCACGGCACCGTTTCCGTGCTCGAATACGAACGCCAGGGCTATCTCCCCGAGGCGATCTTCAACTACCTCGCCCGTCTCGGCTGGGGCCACGGCAACATGGAAAAGTTCTCGCGCGAAGAACTGGCCAAGGTCTTCGAACTCGAAGACTGCTCCCGCGCCGCCGCCCGCATCGACTGGAAGAAGCTTGAATGGCTCAACCAGCAGTACATGAAGGAAGCCGATGCCGGCCGTCTCGCCGAACTCACGAAGGCCCGCATTGAAGCCCGCGGCGGCAATGTCGAACAGGGTCCGTGCCTCAAGGAAGTCTGCGAACTCCTGAAGTCCCGTTCCGCCACGCTTGAAAAGCTCGCCGACAACGCCCTCTTCTTCTACGTCGAACCCAAGGTCAACGAAGAAGAAGCCGCCAAGGTCCTTGCCGACGGCGGCCGCGAAGCCCTCAAGCTTTTCGGCGAAAAGCTCGCTCAGGTCGAAGATGTGACGCCCGAAAACCTCTACGGCTGCATTCAGGCCGTCATGGCCGAGCAGGGCATCCCGATGAAGGTGCTCGCCAATCCTCTGCGCATCTGCGTCTGCGCCGCCGAACGCACGCCGCAGATCGACAAGACGCTCTGCCTGATCGGCAAGGATGAAGTCCTCGCCCGCATCGCCCGCGCGATCTGATCCGGCATCTGACGACTGATTCAAAATCCCCGCAGACTCCGTGTTTGCGGGGATTTTTCTTGAACCTGCTTTTTCCGGCGAAACTTTGTGCTAACGCAAAGCTCAGGTTGCCAAACCCGATCCCTCGGCATAAAATTCAAATCCTCTCTATGACGTCCCTATCGTCTAGAGGCCTAGGACAACAGCCTCTCACGCTGTGAACATGGGTTCGACTCCCATTGGGGACGCCACGCTGTTTTGCTTTTGACTGCAAGACAGGGAAACACAAGTGGACGACAAATTTCTGCACCAAAATACCCGTCGGACTGTATCGGCGGGTTATTTTTTTCCTTCAAAAAATACGGTTTTCATTCATCCCTTCTGCCTCAAAGCAGTCGTCACTTTCGAAGATAAAGAGCAAATTGGAAAACCTGCACTTGTTTCAGCCGGAACACGCCAGTTCAGAAATAAACCTCGAAAGCTGAGGCGCTACAATCTTCAGACTGCCTTCAGGACAATCACAACGCATCTTCCGGATATTTGGATTCCGCTGTTGCGATCTCTGCAGCCGAACTGAAGCATCATGCGCCATTTCAAGATCTCCCGGCTTCGACTTATTGCCGCCGCCCTGCCCGGCATTCTTCCGGGCTTCCTTGCCGTGGCGGCCGTCACGGCGTGCGCTCTTCTCGCCGCCCGCGTCTTCGGCGGCTCCAGCATTCTCTGGGGACTCTTCATCGGCATGGCGCTCCACGGTCTTTCCCGCCGCGACAGGCTTGAACGAGGCATCGCCTTCAGCGCCGACATTCCTCTTCAGATCGGCACGGGCCTGCTGGGCCTGCAGATCACCGCCGAACAGCTGTCGCTGCTGTCGGCGCCGATGCTGCTGCTCATCGTATCGGGCGTCTTTCTCACCATTCTGTTCGGCACCCTGCTGGGAAAAGCGCTGCGCTGGCCCGCTGTTGAAGGCGCCATCGCCGGAGCCGCTGTCGCCGTCTGCGGCGCCTCCGCCGCCATGGCCGTCAAACTGGTCATTCCGTCCAAAGCCTGCCGGCCCGAATCGTTCGTCGCCGTCATCATCGTCGTCATGGCGCTCTCCGTCATCAGCATGGTGGTGTATCCGTTTGCCGTCACGGCACTGGGATTTCCAGGGAAGGAAGGCGGACTCATTCTCGGCGCCACCATTCACAACATTTCCCAGGTCGTCGGCGCCGGTGCCGTCCTTGGACAAGAACCGATGGAAGTGGCCACCATGACCAAGATGCTTCGGGTGGCGCTGCTGGTTCCTGTCATGCTCGGTTTTTCCATCGTGTTCCGGGACCGAAGCCAAGTGCGGAGCGGGACGGGAATCACCGGCATTCTGAGCCATCTGCCGGCATTCCTGTATGTGTTCGTGCTGCTGGCTGCGCTGAATATGTCTGGCGTCATCCCGCCTGCCATCAAGGCTCCGCTCAGCACGCTCTCCTCGGTCTGCGTGCTCGCGGCCGTAGTCGCCATGGGCATCCGCACCAATCTCGTCAACCTGAAGCTCGCCGGCATGAAGCCCATTATCATCATGACGGCAGCCACGATCTTTCTGTTTGTCTGGATGGCGGCCGGAACGGCGCTTTTAGCCTGAAATGCTGAAGCCGGATATGAAAAAAGCAGCCCTCAGCTGCTTTTTTTCGTCCGCCCTCCTCGAGGGGAACTCAGTTCGTTATGTTCGCTCAAGGTCCCGCGGACCGAACGAAGTTGCTTTTCTCGAACTCTTCTGAGGAGTTCGGATAAGCGGTCAGAATCCGCCGGCGAGCAGCGCAAGGACGCCGCCCTGACGGGCCGACTGACTGCGGCGGGGCTGCACGGCGGCACGAACCGACGTGCTGTGGGATCGGGATGCTGCGCGAGGCTTTTCAACGCTGGCCTTGCGAAGCGTGACGCTGCCGTCTTCCTCGACGGCAAATTCAACACAGGAATTGCCATCCTCGAGACCGAGAAAATCGCGAATTTCCTTGGGAATGGTCACCTGACCCTTGATAGTGAGACGATGCGACATGGCGTTCTCCTCTTTAGCCGTCTTAGGCACCGTGCCGGGCGCGGCAATTCGGAATTTTCAAATCCACCCTGGGATGGCTGATCCACAGCCGTTTTCCCGAAACAAAGGACATCGTCGGGCAATAAAAAAGCCTCCCGATGCAGATACACGCATGTCGAGAGGCAGATTCGTACTCCGTACCTTTGCCAGCTCGTCTGATTAGCCGGCCACATGGCCTCCCGCGGAGGCCACCACCTTGCCCGGAGGGGGCAGGTTGGCGTGGAATCTTTTAGGAAAGATCCCATCTCGTCATGCTATTCGTAAATATTAGCTCACCGATTTCCGCTCTTCAAGGGCGGTCACGCAAATCGGTTAGCGATAAATTACCTAGTCCCAGAGGCAATCAGCGCAGAGCAGGCGGCAGACGGAGTCCGCCGAGCAGCGCCGCGACCTGGCGGGGGCGCCGGGTGTTTTCGCGCTCGAACACGCGGAGTTCCTCAGGTTTGGCATTCGCAGCCGATTTTTCTCGGTAAGGCATGTCGAAGATCGGATCGCGATGGCGCTGAGAAGGCGGCACGTACGCGCGGGCGCGTTCCCGGGCCAGCTTTTCATCCTCGGGAGTATCCACGCGCTCCCGATCGCTGCGGTCGCCGCGCTCGGAACCGCGGCGCATTTCTGCGCGGGCCTGACGGGAAAGCGGACGAAGCGGCACCTGATGGAAGGTCTGCTTGGTCAGCTTTTCGATCGCCTCCACCAAACGGCCGTCCTCGCGTGTGGCAAGCATGATCGCCAGACCATGCGAACCGGCGCGGCCGGTTCGACCGATGCGGTGAACGTAGTCTTCGGCGCTGAAGGGAACGTCGTAATTGACGACGCAGGGCAGTTCCTTGATGTCGAGACCGCGGGCGGCGACGTCCGTCGCGACGAGCACATGAATTGCACCCGTCTTGAAGCCTTCGAGCGCCGCCTGACGCTCTTCCTGCGTCTTGTCGCCGTGAATGGCATCGGCATTGATGCCGACGCGTTCAAGCGTGCGGGCCAGACGGCGGCAGGTAATTTTGGCGTTCACGAACACGATGACCTGCTTCATCGGACCCTGATCCTCGCCGCGGGTCTTCAGAATATCAATCAGCACGTCCGTCTTCTCACGGTCCGTGACCTGATAGACCTCCTGAGTCACGGTCTCGGCCGTCTGATTCTGACGGGCCACTTCAACCACCGTCGGATTCGGGCGAAGGAAATTCTTGGCGAGACGGGTGATCTCCGGCGAGAAGGTCGCGGAGAACATCAGGTTCTGACGATTTTCCGGAAGGAGCTTCAGAATGCGGCTGATGTCGGGAAGAAAACCCATGTCGAGCATGCGGTCCGCTTCGTCGAGCACGACAACTTCCACCTGCGAGAGGTTGGTCGCACGCTGTTCGATATGGTCCAGCAGACGCCCCGGCGTCGCCGTGAGAATTTCCACGCCGCGGCGCAGCATGTCGGACTGCGGACGAATGTCGACGCCGCCGTAGACGACGCCGACGCGAAGCGGCGTATCGGACGCATACTGTTCGAGGTTGACCGACACCTGGTCGGCAAGCTCGCGCGTAGGCGTGAGAATCAGCGCGCGCACAGGATGGCGGGCGGGCGACATCGACGTATTGGCCTTCGGCAGCACGCGGGCGATCAGAGGCAGGCCGTAGCCGGCCGTTTTGCCGGTGCCGGTCTGGGCGGCGCCCATCACGTCCCCGCCGGCCATCACCACGGGAATGGCCTTTTCCTGAATCGGCGTGGGTTCCTTGTAGCCCATGCGTTCGATGGCGGAAACAATGCGGGGATCGAAGTTGAATTGTGCGAACGAAGACATTCTGCGGTCGGTCTCTTTTTTTGTAAGGCAGCCGGACGGGCGCCGGCTCGTGCCTCAAAGGGCCCGAACGGACGGTCCGTACTGATGAAAATGAATATTTTAGCGGCAATCCGATCACGGCGCGACCGGATGCAAAAGCGCCGGCAGCCTGCCGGCGGCAAAAAAATACCCCGGCGGAGGCGCCGGAGGATCTGCACGCTTCACCGGGGTTTGGTGTCTGACCAAAAACGGCGGTCCTTGACGGACTGCCAGGAGAACTAACTAATCGCAGACTCCGTCGCCGCCCCTTCGAGACAAACCGGAACGGCAGACTTGACCGCAGAATCTGCGATTTCAAGTGTACCTGCCGGCGTACGGCAAAACCATGCCGCTTATCCCGCTTGAAGACACTGATTTTGTGAAACGCCTGTTTCGCAAAGAGAAAAGGGCTCCGCGGGGAGCCCTATAAACCGAGTGTCGGAACGGTTCAGCCGAACGATCCGTTCCGAAAACACATCAGTTGTCGTTCAGATAGTCGTGCAGACGATCCTGGAATTCAGGGCTGCGCAGCTTTCTGATGGCGGCCGACTCAATCTGACGCACGCGTTCGCGGGTCAGGCCGAGCGCATGACCGACTTCCTCGAGCGTGTGGTCCTTGTTCGTGCCGATGCCGTAGCGCAGACGAAGCACCTGGGCTTCGCGCGGCGCCAGCTCGTCGAGCGACTTCTTCACGCATTCGACCATCGAGCGGTCCTGGAAGGCACGGCTCGGATCATCGTGCTCATCGCCGCGCACGAAATCGAGCTTGGTCGCGTCTTCATCGTCGCCGATCGGAGCGTCGATCGACTCAACGCCGCGCATGGCCTGCGTGAGCAGCTGAACCTTGGCGAGCGGCAGATCAGCGAGATCGGCGAGCTCCTGCTCGGTCGGCTGACGTCCGTGCTGCTGCAGGAAGTGCTGCTTGTGGCGGCGGATCTTGTTGTAGGACTCGGTCATGTGCACCGGAATGCGAATCGTATTGCCGAAGTCGGCCACGGCGCGCGTGACGGACTGGCGGACCCACCAGGTGGCATACGTCGAGAACTTGTAGCCGCGGCGATATTCGAACTTGTCGACCGCCTTCATCAGACCGAGGTTGCCTTCCTGAATGAGGTCGGTCATCGCGAGGCCGCGGTTAACGTAGCCCTTGGCGATCGAGATCACCAGACGGAGGTTCGCCTCGATCATGCGGGCCTTGGCCTGCATGAGGTTGGTCTGAGCGAGCTTAAGAAGACGGGTGAGCTCGCGCAGGTTGGAAACCGGCATCATCGCCTTTTCTTCCAGCGCGCGAAGCGTCTTCTGCTCTTCGGCAAGCACGCCGAGATTGCGGGCGACGGCTTCGGACCAGGGACGGCCGGCCTCGGCAAGACCCTCGAAAAGGCCCGGCGCGGACGGCGTGCGGTTGATGATGTCCAGCGCGTCCTTGGTCGACATGCGGCACTGGTTGACCAGCACGGCGCGCATGTGCTTCAGGCTTTCCGTCACCTTGTCCATGTGTTCTGAAATATGCTCGGAGAGCTGAGTGACGACCTTGACCGAGAAGCGGACCGGGCCGAGCATTTCCGAAATGCGGGCGCAGGCAGCCTTGTAGGCTTCTGCATCTCCGTCAGGTCCGAAATTCGCCTGAACGATGTCGAGATCCGCACGGCACTTCGTGAAGATGTCGAGCACGCGGGCGCGCATTTCTTCGAGCTGGTCGACCGTCATGGCGGCGGCGCCGATATCGGTGGAGATGTCGTCGCCTTCGCTGCCGTCGTCCTCGATGTCCTCGAGGCTGTCGGTGAAACCGTCGACGAGCGTGTCGACGGGGACGTCGGAGCTTTTAAGCGTTTCGGCGATTTCACAGAGTTCGGCCACGGCCATCGGGTACTGAACCAGCGTCGACACGAGCTTGCCCGTGAACATTTCGATCGACTTGGCCACTTCGATTTCGCCCGCACGGGTCAGCAGCTTGTGCGAACCCACGCCGCGCAGATAGGCGCGGAGCGGATCCTTGGACAGGCCGGCCGACTCTTCGGGGGTCAGCATCGCGGCGGCATCGTCTTCGTCGATGTCTTCGCTGTCGTCAACACCGCTGCCGGCGATCAGCAGATCGTCCTCATCGGGCGGCGCCTCGAACACCTTGATAGAGAGGCGGCCGAGCGCTTCGGTGATTTCCTGAACGTTTTCCGCCGTACGCACGGCGCTTTCGGGCAGATGGTCGTTGATTTCCTCAACAGTCACCCAGCCTCGGGAACGGCCCAGACGCACGAGGGCGCCGTAGCCGTTGCCGGCGCTCATGCCGCGCCGGGAAGAAGAATCCGAATCTTCCTCGTCTTCAGACTCGTCGCCCTCCCACTGGGCGAGCTCGGCAGCGTCTTCGTCAACGGACTCCTCGTCGTCGATGGTGTCCAGGTCTTCGCTGTCGTCGCTGTCAAAAGCGTCTTCATTCGTCTTCATCTGTATTTTGTCTCGCAGTCAAACGGCTTCCCTCTCCCTCCCGGAGACTGGAAGCCGTCTCTCATTCCAAATCCTGTCGACCGACGGCCCGACCGGGGCCTCTGCCGTGCTTTTTCCGTCCCCGTTTTCCGGGGTGCAGGCACGCTCTCTCGCATCCGCGTCGCCGCTCGTACAGCAGCTTCGGAAAAAACTCCGTCACGGACCGCCTTCCCGGCGCACCGCCCGTCGTATCACAAATTTCCCGCCGGCCCGCTTCGGTCCTGGCCTTCCTCAATTCCGGAATCGGACAGTCTCCCCCTGACGCATGATGGGGAAAAGACACACCTCAATCGACCGAAAATGCCTCTGCGGGTACGAAACCCGCAATTTTCAAGCATATCGGACGGCGAAAAAGGGGGTTAGGATAACATCCCCCACTACTCTTTTCAAGCAGAAAAAGCAAGTTTTGTCATTAGGTGAAACCCCCGAATTCCGACCGGGGTTCATCTTCCCGAAAAAAACAGAAACGTATTGCCTGAAAAAATCAGGGCGGCCCGCAGGCCGCCCCATGTTCAGACCGATCAGTCCTTGCCGTCGCTTTCGACGAAGCTTCTCAGCTTGTCGGCTCGGGACGGATGACGGAGCTTTCTGAGCGCCTTGGTTTCAATCTGGCGGATGCGTTCGCGCGTGACGTCGAACTGCTTGCCGACTTCTTCAAGGGTATGGTCCGACTGCATTTCGATGCCGAATCGCATGCGAAGCACCTTCGCTTCGCGCGGCGACAGGCTGTCGAGAACCTGACGGACGGTTTCCGAGAGACTCGAATTCTGAATGGCCTCGGCAGGCGCCACCGTCTGCGTATCTTCGAGGAAGTCGCCCAGATGCGAATCATCATCGTCGCCGATCGGCGTTTCCATGGAAATCGGTTCCTTGGCGATCTTCATGATCTTGAGAACCTTTTCCTCCGGGAGCTCCATCAGGCGGGCGAGCTCGCGGGAGTCGGGCTCGACGCCCGTTTCCTGCAGCACCTGGCGCGTGATGCGGTTCATGCGGTTGATGGTCTCGATCATATGCACCGGAATGCGGATGGTGCGGGCCTGGTCGGCGATGGAGCGCGTGATGGCCTGACGAATCCACCAGGTGGCGTAGGTCGAGAACTTGTATCCGCGGCGGTATTCGAACTTGTCGACCGCCTTCATCAGGCCGACGTTGCCTTCCTGAATCAGGTCGAGGAACTGCAGACCGCGGTTGGTGTACTTTTTCGCGATCGAGATGACGAGACGGAGGTTCGCCTCGGTCATTTCCTTCTTGGCGTTGCGGGCTTTGGCTTCGCCCGTCGCCATCTGCTTGTAGGTGTCGAAGAGCTCCGGAATCGTCATGTAGGACTGCTTTTCGAGCTCGGCCAGACTGCGCTGCTCCTCCTCGACAGTCGGACGGACACGCTCGAGCAGTTCGCGGCGATCGGGATTGGCGGCCTGCACGTCGGCCATCCAGCTGAGGTCGGTCGCATGTTCGGCAAAGCTCGCGAGGAACCATTCGCGGTTGAGCCCGATGCGGCGGACCAGCTCGTTGTACACGGTCTTCTGACGCGTACGCACGCCTTCGATGGTCGTGCGGAGCATCTCGCAGAGCCGGTCGGCCGTCTTTGCGGTAAAGCGGACGGCCATCAGTTCCTGCTGAATGGCATCCTTGATGCCATCGAGCTTCGGACTGTGATAGCCCTCTTCGCCAATCACCTGACGGAGCGCTTCGAAATGACCCGCCACGCGGTCGAAGATCGCCAGACTCTTTTCCTTCATTTCCTCGAGCTGTCCCGCGGTCATGGCGGAAGCGCCCATGTCGGTCTCGTCGTCGGCGTGGCCGATGACGTTGCCGGCGTCGTCCGCCGCCACAATGCCGTCGACGATATCGTCAATCTGCAGCGTGCCCGCACGGATGTCGGCCGCGTAGCCGACGATGGCGGCAATCGTGATCGGACAGCGGGAGATGGCCAGCACCATGTGCTTGAGGCCGTCTTCGATGCGCTTGCTGATTTCGATTTCGCCCTCGCGGGAAAGCAACTCGACGGAGCCCATCTCACGCATGTAGATGCGCACCGGATCGGTCGTGCGGCCGAATTCCGAATCCACGGTGGAAAGCGCCGCCTCGGCTTCCTCTTCGACGTCGTCCTCGCTCGCCACGGTTTCGTTGCCCATCATGGCGAGCGTGTCTTCGTCGGGAGCGCTTTCAAAGACCTGAATATGCAGGTTCGACAGAATCGAAACGACCGTTTCGATCGCATCGTCGTCGATCAGGCTGTTGGGAAGGTTGTCGTTGATTTCGCCGTAGGTGACGTAGCCGCGCTCCTTGCCCATGCGGATGAGCGTGAAGAGCTTCGAGCGGCGGTCCTCGGTCGTTTCCTCTTCGGAACCGTAGCCCTTTAGCATGGCTTCGCGGACGGCCTTGTCGCGGGCGCTCTTGCCGGGCTTGCGGCCGCGCTTTTTCCCGCCTTCGGCGCCGGCGGTCTCTTCCTCGGCCGGCTCTTCGGCTTCCGTCACCTCGTCGGGCAGATCGGGAATATCTTCATAGTTTTCGCCGTCGCCGTCATCGTCGATGACGCCGGAGAAGTCGCCGCCCGCATCGTCGTCGAATTCGGCAAGATCGTCATCGTCGGATGCCTTCGCTGCCTTCTTGGAACTCTTCTTGCGGGAAGCTTTCGCCTTGGCGGGCTTGTCGGCCTTTTCGGCTTTGTCGGCGGCCTTCTTGCGGCCGCGCTTCGGTTTTTCGGCCTCCGCGGGCTGTTCCTCCGCGATCTCGGCAGCGGCTTCGGACACCGCATCCTCTCCGGCCGTCAGCGCAACAGCTGCTTCAGGCGCTTCCGCGTCCTTTTTGGCCGACTTGCGACGGCCCGTGCTCTTCTTTTTGGGAGCGGGCTCTTCTTCGACGGTTTCGACGGAAAGAGTGAGACCGGCTGTTTCAAGCATCGCGCCGGTCTTTTCAGCGCGCTTACGCGATGCACGCTTCTTCTTATGAGGCGCCTCCGTGTCCTGAATCTCTTCGGTCACAGGCTTCTCTTCGGTCGTCGCTTTCTTTGAACCAGCCATAACTGTCCTCGTGCTCAGCACGGCAAAAGCCCGTCCGGGCCTTTCTGCAAGGCCGGTCAGGCAAACCGTGCTTCTGGTCTCCGGAAAGGGCGGCTTTTCTAAAGCCGCCGTCCGGCGGATGTCCAGCCCGAAGAGACGCATCCCGTCCGGGCCGCCGACGCCGGGAGTCCGCTTCCGGTACGCATGATCGGTACCGCCGAACTCTTCCGGCTTCACTTTGATCTGCCCTCTTCGCCCGCAGCCGGGGGAGAGCGCACAGCAAAGCACGCGGCTTATGCCGACATCCGCGTGAGGATGCCGCTCACATTTTTTATGTCCGTTTGCAAAAAATCGGAGATTCCCGCTTGACAAAGCTTCGTAGAGCGGCTACTGAATTTTGCCATACGCACACCGAAATAGGCGTTCAACTAATGGCAATCCCTCGGCGCGGAATCGATGCTTTTTTCATCAAACAGTGCTCTGAATCAAAAAAACGGCCGCTAAGTGCGGCCAATTTCGTATTTTCACCAATAGCACCGTGTTTTTTGCAGGTCCGTTTGTTCCGGAAAGCCGACCCTCGGAAAAGCGGCCGGCAATAGACG
>JAGBFJ010000039.1 GCA_017936545.1 Sutterella sp. | reverse complement strand
GCTACTTCAGCACGATGATCTTTTTGACATGCGGGAAACTGCCGATCGGTCTCTTAAAGGATGCAAATGAGTGGCGTCGAGACCTGCAGGTCGCTGAACCGGCTACGACTTAAACCCACACGATTCAGCGAAGCGCCGGAATCTCAACGCTCGGATCAATCGTTGCCAGTCTCAGATCGAGAGCCTGAAGCAGGCGGAAGAATGTATCCAGCCTGACCGTCACTTTTCCTGACTCGAATTCGGAAACCATGCGCTGGGTGACGGCAGCTTCGAAAGCCAGCTCCGACTGCGTCAGGCCGCGGGCCTTGCGCATTGTCCTGATCCATTTGCCCGCCGCCTCCGGACTGATGAGCGGCATCGTGTTGCGGAAACTGATGTGATTCGAGTTCTTCATAAATTCTCAGCAGCACGGTCTGCCGGAAGCATCGATATTGATATACCTGAAAAGGTATGTCGCTTATTTATTCCAAAAAAATTTAATAAATTATTCCATTTTCGGAATACCACAGCCTTTCTTCAAGCATCGAAGAACAACAATCCGCCCTATCGATGCACGGCACTAGGGCGAACAGTCTGCCGGCGGCCGAGGATGCCGTTTGCAAAAAGCCCGCCGTTTTTCTGCCGGCGGGCTTTGGAATCTGACCAGAGAAAGACGGTTCAGCGTTTCAGCGCCGCCGCCAGACGGAAAATCGATTCAGCCGTGCGGCGAACGTCGGCTGCCGCACCCGACATCGCCTCAGCGAGCGTATGAGGACCGGACGACACCGGAAGCACCGCCGTCACGCCCATGTCGTAGAGCGGCTTCAGATCCGTTTCCGGTGCGATGCCGCCCGTCAGCACAACGACGGGACGCCCGCCGGCGCGGGACGCCACGCCGGAAATCAGCTTGCCGCCCGCCGTCTGGGCGTCGACCCGGCCCTCGCCGGTCACGATCAGATCGGCTTTGGCAGCCGCATCGCTGAAATGCAGCACGTCGAGAAGCGTTTCCGTGCCGGAAAGCAGCCGTCCGTTGAGGAAGGCCGCGACGCCCGCGCCGCAGCCGCCGGCCGCACCGGCGCCGGGGATGGTATTGAGACGAGGCCCCTTGGCCTTGAGGAAGAGACCGGCAAGATGCTTCATTCCTTCGTCGAGCATCTCGACTTCTTCAGGCGTCGCCCCCTTCTGCGGACCGAAAACGCGGGCTGCGCCGTCGGGGCCGTAGAGCGGATTCGTCACGTCGCAGAGCGCGCTGACAGTCACCTCCTTCTGGGCAAAGAAGAAGGGATTAAGCTGAATCGATCGGATGGCATGCAGCGAAGCACCGGTCGGAATGAAGGGACGGCCGTTGGGCGCGATAAAACGCGTGCCGAGGGCCGCCGCCATGCCGCAGCCCGCATCGTTGGTGCAGCTGCCGCCGAGCGTCACGAACACCCGGCGGTGTCCGGCGCCGAGCGCCTCGCGGATCAGCTGGCCGACGCCGAAGGTCGTCGTATTGGCCGCGCTGAAGCCGGGCAAACGATACTGCATGCCGGCCGCCTGGGCCGTTTCCACGTAGGCCGTATCTCCCGCGCTCAGATAACGGGCATTGACGGGCTGACCGCACGGGCCGGTCACCGTATGAACGACGTAGGCGCCGCCCACCGCCGCCCGCACGGCTTCAAGCGTTCCCTCTCCGCCGTCGGCCGCCGGAAAGGCGCGCACCTCGGCTTCCGGCATCACGTCCGCCGCCGCGGCCTTGAGAATCGCGCAGAGACGGGCGGAAGAAAGACTGCCCTTGAAGGAATCGGGAATAAGAAGAATGTTCACGGTCGCTGGTCCTATATTCAACGCCTGTTCGGCTTGCAGACGGTGTCCGCCGGCAGGCGGAATGCTGAGTCGATGATCTCGGACTCAGCATGATATAGGTTTCGTCGGAAGAATGCCTGCCCTGCGTCCGTTTTCGTTCCCGTTCGGCCTCTCAGTGCCTGCAGTGGACTTCGTCGTGAGTGCCGTAGCGGTAGTCGTCGAACACCTCGGCCGTGCCGGGCAGGATCCAGCGGCCGTCGGGCCCCTTTTCCGAAGCCTCCTTCAGGCGCCACCCCGTCGCACCGACCGTCCAGACCTTGCAGTTTCTCATCTGAGCGCAGAGACACGTCTTTTCCGGCACGCCTTCGGAGAGCCGTCCCGCCGCCCTGGCCTCCTCGTAGGCCTTCAGGTAGGAGCAGGTACCGTGCGACAGCATGTAGCCGTAGGGTTCGCACTGCGGCTTAAGATTGGAATTGATGGCCGGGCTTTTCGTCAGCATGCGCATCGGATAACCGGTCGGCGAAACGCCGTTGACGACGATCTCCTCCCGGGTCGCCTCAAAATAGCGCTGCTTCACGGCGTCGGGCAGTCCCGACTCCTTCGTGACGGTAAAGCGGGTCGCCACCTGTACGCCGTCGGCGCCGGCCGACGTCATCATGCGCACGGCATCGGTTCCGGTGAAGATGCCGCCGCCGGCGATAACCGGAATACTGAGACGGTTTTCCGCCAAATAGGCCTTCACGTCGCGCACGATGTCGCCGAGACTGAAGTTCATCCAGTCCATGCCGAAGCCGAGGTGTCCGCCCGCAAGCGGGCCTTCGACGACCACGTAGTCGGGCATGCGTCCCGTCTTGGCGGACCGTTTCAGAAAGAGATTGAGGGCTCGGCGGCTCGACACCACGATGCCAAGCATCGCTTCGCGGAATCTCGGATGCTCGGACATCAGGGCAAAGGACGAGGTATGCAGTCCCGCGGAAAGACTGATGCCGTCGACGCCCCCGTCAAGCGCGCCGAGAAGCCGGGCCTTGAGCGTTGCGAGTCCGTCGTTCATGGTGAGCTTTTCCATGACGTTCACGAACACCAGGCCATCGCCCTTTTTGTCGCTCATCACGTCGGCAATGTAGCGCCGGGCGGCGTCCCGTACTCCGCTAAGCGGAAACTGAAAGCCCGTCTTGTCGGCCAGCACGTCCGCCGCGCGGCAGAGGCCCGCCTTGAGCTTCGTGAAGCCGGTGCCGAACAGCCGGTCCGTGAGGTCGGGAAGCATGGCGTCCGATACGTGGCCGATGCCGCCTCGGGCGGCGACGGCCAGCGCCATCGCCTTGGTGGAAATATTGACGCCCATGCCGCCCTGCATGACGGGAACCAGCTCCCGGCCTCCCAGGATCAGGCGAAATTCCTCAAGCGAGCGTTCTTCTGCGGTTTTCATATGCGTAGAGTTCTCCGTAGAGGCCGTCCTCATTGATTTTTAAGTCATTTTCGAGGCGGCTGATGCAGGAAAGTCTGCATCAGCTCCTCGCCACGGAATCCCTGTAGAAATTCGGGTAAACACCTAGTAATCAAACGATCATTTGCCGATAAAACTCTGAACCTCCTGCGGCGCAGCCGCTTGAGCATATGCTCCGTTTCCGCCGCCGTCTGAACGGACTACCCCGAAGACGCCCTGCCTTTTCCGCCTAGACGCAGACCGGAAATGACGTGCTGAAAAGACGGTTCTGCGCCGCGGGCCGCTTCGTGCCGCCGACAGTGTCCGTCAGACGAAAACGGGCCTGCCCGTTAAAGCAGACCCGTTGCCAAAGCCGGAACAAGTTTGAATCACCGTTCGTAGACGAACCGGCCGTCGACCATCGTGGCATCGATCTTCGCCTCAAGCAGCGCTTCGGGCGGCAGACTGAAGATGTCCCGGTCGATGACGGTCAGGTCGGCGACATAGCCGGGAAGAAGCCGCCCTTTGGTCTTTTCTTCAAAACTCACATAGGCGCTTTCGGCCGCATAGGCGTCGACGGCGTCATAGATGTCGACGCATTCTTCCGGATGGAAGCCACCTGCGGGTTCGCCCTTCAGATTTTTGCGCGTCACCGCACAGTAGAGGTTGGCCAGCGGCGCCATGTCTTCGACGGGGCTGTCCGTGCCGAAACTCATATGAATGCCGAGCCGCTTCATGGTGCCGAAGGCATATCTGGTGCCAGCAAGCTCGGCGCCGACGCGGTCTTCGACGATCTTCGTGTCGTAATGCAGGAAAATCGGCTGAATGAGCGCCAGAATATCGTTCTTCGTAAAGCGTTCAACCAGAGGACGATCGGTGATCTGAACATGAATGATGCCGTGACGGAGCGGATTGCGTCCGTAGGAACAGACCTTGTCGAACGCATCGAGCATGCGCTCGACCGCGCCGTCTCCGATCGCGTGCGTCACGACGCCTTCGCCGTTTCTGACGGCGAGCGCGACCATCGCATCGATTTCCTCCGGCGTCATGGTCGGAATTCCGCAGGTTGTCGGATCATCCTGATAGGGTTCGCGCATGAAGGCCGTGCGTGCGCCGAGACTTCCGTCGATGAAGAGCTTGAGCGGTCTCATCCGATTGAAGGGAGTCCCCTGTCCCATGCGGAAGCCCGCATCGAAATAGGCCTGGTAGTCAGTCGGACTCATGAAGTTGTGCTGATGGTAGACGCGCAGATTCGGCTTCTCATCGAGCACTTCGCAGTATGCCTGCCAGGTCGAACGCCAGTCGGCCTGACGCACGTCGTTGGTCTGCACCGACGTCACGCCGGTTTCAAGCGCATGCGCCATGGCCGCCCGAATGAGCTCCTTCTTATGCTCGACTGAACGCTCGGCGAAAAGACGCCTGATAAGAATGCGGGCGTTCTTGCGGAAGACGCCTGTCAGTTCGCCGTTTTCAACGTCGATCTGCCCGCCTTCGGGCGAAACCGTTTCGGTCGTGACGCCAGCCAGTTCGATGGCCCGCGTATTGGCCGTCAGGATATGACCGCAGGCCCGGTCGAAGATGATCGGATACTCGGCCGAAATGCGGTCGAGATCGTGCCTCGTCAGTACGCGGTGATCGTCCTCGAAATAATCCTGGTTCCAGCCCATGCCGTAAAGCACGGCGCCGGGCGCCGGGTGACGCTCTTCAATGAACTCTCGGGAAAGGCGGATGACGTCTTCAATGCTTCGTGCTTCGTTTAGACGAATGCTGGTAAGCGCGATGCCCGTATTGAGCAGATGCTGGTGACTGTCGTTGAAGCCCGGTACCACGGTGCGGCCGGCGGCGTCCCAGACGACGGTGCCGGCCGGCGCCTGAGCCGCGACTTCCTCCTCGGAACCGACGGCGCGGATGATGCCGTCGACAGCCAGAAGCGCAGACTCGAAGCGGCCGCGTTCGATATAAATGCGAGCATTGCGGATAAGAACTGCTGACATTTTGTTATTCCTCCCGCGCATTCTGAGCTGCGATGCGGTCGTGTTCCTTTCTGAACAGGAATTCGTAGATTACGGGCGCAATAAGCGGAACGATGAGGCCGAGCGCAGCCGTCACCGGATCCTTGAGAACGGTATTGGCGATCAGGCCGATCATAATGGCGCACACGAAGAAGATCGTGAGCGGGTAGAGCCACACGCGGTGCGGACGCTCCATCGTCGGATACTTCTTTCTGAGAGAATGACCGAGAAGAAGTCATGCCGTGGAAAATCATGCCGACGACCGCAACGAGGCTCGTCAGTTCCGAGAGAGAACGCGAACAGATGAGGATGACGGCCATCACGGCGGAGGCGATCTGCGCGTAGACCGGCGTCTTGTAGACGGGGTGCAGGTAGGCGAGCTGCCGGAAGAGCGCGCCGTCGCGGGCCATGGCGTAGTAGAGGCGCGCGAAGACCATCACGCAGCCGTTGAGCGAATTGAAGATCGCCAGAACCATGGCGGAGCCGACGATGAGAAGACTGGCAGAACCGAAAAGCGTATTGGCGGCAGCCGTGCCGAGATAGAAGTTGCGGCCCGACACCATCTGAACGATCGTGTCGTACGGAAGCACGCGGTAGATCGACCAGTTGAAGAGCACGTAGAGAAGCGCCACGCCGCAGATCGAGCCGATCAGAGCTTTGTACAGCTAGCGGAAGATTCTTCTTCGGCTGACGCCCGGCTTCGGATGAAGAACGGGCGTTCGGCGAAAGACACAGCAAGTGTCGGACTCAGACAGCGGTGTAAAGCAGCATCAGTACGATCTGACCGGAGACGATGCGAAGGAACATCGCGAGCGGATAAACGGTGGAGTAGCCCACGACCGCCAACCCTTTCTCGGACAGGCTGTTGACGAAGGAGAGCGCGGAACTGCTCGTCGAAGAACCGGCGATCAGGCCGGCGATCGTATGGAAGTTGAGCTTCATGAAGCTGCGCGCCACAACGGACATGACCAGCATCGGCACGGTCGTGATGATAAAGCCGAGAACCATGTAGAGCCAGCCGATGCCGCTGATGAAGGCCTCGAAGAACATTTCCCCTGCCGACAGACCGACGCTCGCCAGGAAGAAGGTCAGCCCCCATTCGCGAAGCATCAGATTGGCCGAAACCGTCGTGTAGGTAACGAGGTGAAAGCGCGGACCGTAGTAGCTCAGCAAGATGGCAGCGATGAGCGGACCGCCCGCCAGACCGAGCTTGATCGCCGCCGGCATCCCCGGAATGGTGATGGGAATGCTCCCCAGAATGAGGCCGAGCGCAATGCCGAGGAAGATGGCGAACACGTTCGGGCGCTCAAGACGCTTTTCCTGATTGCCCATGAGCGCAGCCAGACGGAGAACCGCATTGGTCGGACCGACGCAGTTCAGACTGTCACCGATCTGAATGCGAAGAGAGTTGTACGGAAAGAAGGTCACGCCGGCGCGGTTGACGCGCGTGATGTTGACGCCGTCAAACCGAGACAGATGAAGTTCGTCGATGCGAACGCCGTTCATCTCTTCGCGCGTGACGCGGATCGTGCGGGAAACGAGCGGGGAGTGCGCCGTGGCCAGGTCGATCTGCTTGTCCTCTTCTCCGCAGAATGCCACGATGGCGGGCTTTTGCTTCGGATTGGCGACGATGCGGAGCTTGTCGCCGTCATGAACCACCGTGTCCGCCGTCGGACTCGTGATCACGCCGTCGTGCAGAATGCGCGAGCAGATGAAGGCGCGGCCGATCAGCGAACGGATTTCACGAAGGGTCAGGCCGTCGAGCGCGTGATTGGCAACCGTCACATGGAAATAGATCGGGGTCTCCGTCTTCATGCGCTGGGCTTCCTCCCAAAGCTGCTCTTCCTTCTGCATGTCGATGCCGTAGATGCGGCGCACGGCAGCCAGCACCAGAATGATGCCGATGATGCTGAGCGGATAGGCGCAGGCATATCCGACTGCAATGTCGCCCGTGTAGCCCATGTGGTGAAGTGCTTCCTGAGTTGCACCCAGGCCCGGCGTGCTCGTGACTGCGCCGAAATGCACGCCGAGCAGCTGCGGGAGAGGCAGTGCGCCGTCCGCGGCAAAATACATGCCGATGGTTATCAGAATGCTGGTCAGAACGGAAAGACACATCAGCCCGTTGAGTCCCCACCCGCTGCTTCGGAGCGTCGAGAAGAAGGACGGACCGACCTGCAGACCGATGAAGAAGACGAAAAGAACCAGACCGAAATTGCGGAAGAAGCTGATGATCGCGGGATCAATCTTCACGCCCAGAAAGCTGGCGACAAGTCCGAGAAAAAGGACACAGGTGATGCCGATGCCGACTCCGAAGATCTTGAAGCGACCGATCCAGAGGCCGGCGGCGATGATGAGCGAATAGGCGAGAAGCGCGTGGGCAAAAGAACTTTTGTCCGACAGCAGGGTCAGAAACCAGTCCATGACAGAAACAAACGATGCGGGGGATTCCGAAAGAATCGATGAATTGTAAAGGATTAAGTGTGCCGGCGTTCGGCGAACAGCTCTCCAAGCTTGCGTTTTCCTCAAGATGAGCTTGCGGTCTGTGAAAGCGGCGCCTGCAGAGACGTCCCGTTCGGTCTGCCGCAGACGGGCGATGCTGTTTTTTTCTGTATCGGATACACTGAACGCATTGCATTCGAGGAATCGCTGCCGTGCCGCCTCTTCTCCCTCTTCTCGCCGTTTTTCTTTCCGCGGGCCCCGTCCTCGCCGCCGGCTCGCCGGCCGGCACGGTCGTGCGCATGGGCGTGCTCGACTTCGAATCCGAGGCATCCTATCTGGGCAAGCAGGAAAACATCCAGGAAACCGTCATCGGCTATCTGCGGGCCAACAGTCCCGGTCTGCGCATTCAGACCCGTTTCTACACGACGCCTCAGCTCGCCGATGCCGTCCGCCGGGGCGAAGTGGAATTTTTTCTCGGGAGCTCGGGCTTTTTCGTTGAAATGAGACCGTACGGGGTGCGCGACATCGGAACGATCGTATCGAAAAGCTTTCCTAATCCCAATCAGTGCGTCGCAGGCGTCATGATCGTGCGAAAAGACCGCTTTGATCTGTCCGATCTCAAGTCCCTCAAGGACACGACGGCCGTCACGACCTCGCGGCGCAACTTCATGACCTTCCAACTCAACATGGGCGAAATCGCCGCTCAGGGCTTCGACCCGGACGGCTTTTTCAAAACCATCATCGAGACAGACAACCGCCCGATTGAAGTCATGAGAGCCGTTGCCGAAGGACGTGCCGACGTCGGTCTTCTCCGGGCATGCATGCCCGAAGCCATTACGGCGGCGCATCCCGAATTCAAGGGCGTCTTCCGAACGGTCAACGACCATCCCGGGCCGCGCGCCCAGCGTCTCGGCTGCCGCTATTCGACCGACATGTATCCGGGATGGACGATTGCCGCCGCGCCGCACACGCCGCCCGTCATCACGCGCCACGTAGCGACAACGCTGCTGAAGATGCGGCCCGAAGAAACCCCGTCGGGCTTTTTCGTGTCGTTCGCCACCGAATTCGACCGCGTCAATTCGCTCTTCAGAACGCTGCGGACCGGCCCCTACGACCATCTGCGCCATTGGACCGTCAGACGTTTTCTCTCGGTTGCCTGGCCGTTTCTGCTGTTCGCGGCCGGCCTGGCCGGCGCCTGGATTCTCCATTCCGTCCGTCTTGAACGGCTGGTCGAAAAACGCACCCGGGACCTTCGCGAAGCACTCGTGCGCGAACGCGCTGCCGAAGCGCACGCCGCGGAAATCGGCGCCAAACTCGACAAGGCGCAGCGCGCCGGCATCGTAGGACAGCTTTCCTCCATTTTTGCTCACGAGCTGGGGCAGCCGCTCTCGGCCATGACCTACTACACCCGCGGCCTCAAGACGCTTCTGAAAAAGCCCTCTCCCGATCCGGTCCTGACTGACCGCTGTCTCACCGGTCTCTCCGATGAACTCGGAAAAGCGGGCGAAATCCTCGACCGCGTCAGAAGCTACGCCAAATCCGGCGCCAAACGGGAAACGCCGCTCGACTTCGCCGAACTGATCAGAGCCACCCACACCGATCTGATCAAATCGCGGCGGCTTCGCGTTCCCGTCGACATGACGCTGCCCGATGAACTTCCCGTTTTCGGCGATCCTGTCGAACTGCGCATCCTGATCACCAATCTTCTGAAGAACGCTCAGGAAGCCATGGCCGATATGCCGGAAGGCGTCATTCGGGTCAAAGCCTCGGCTGATGAACGCTTTGTCCGGCTCACCGTCGCCAATCCCGGACCGGTGCTTTACCCGGAGGCGGTCGCCGCCATCGGCCAGCCGCTGGCCACCAGCAAGTCGACAGGCCTCGGACTCGGTCTGCTCATCTGCAAATCGATTGCCGAAGCCCACTGAGCGGTGCTCTCCTTCACCGGTCTTTCCGCCGAATCAGGCGGTGGGCTCTGCGTCACGCTCGCCATGCCGCTGAGAAACGCAGCAATCCCGACAACTCTTCCCTCTCTTGAGACAGACACACCATGACTGAACGCCTGCAGGTTACAGAAGAAGAAAAATCCCATGCTCTTGTCCGCATCGTCGACGACGAAGACAGCGTCAGAAGCGCCTTATCCCTCATGCTCGGAATCGAAGGCTGGGAAACCGCCGATTACGGCAGCGCCCGGGATTTTCTGATCGCCGACGACAGCAGCCGTCCGGGCTGCCTCATTCTCGACGTCCGCATGCCCGGCATGTCCGGTCTCGAGCTGCAGCGTCTGATGGCCGAGCGGCGCATTGCGATTCCGATCATCTTTCTGACCGGCTACGCCGACATCGACGTCGCCATTCAGAGTCTGAAGGAAGGCGCCTCGGACTTTCTTCTGAAGCCCGTCGACGACGAGAAGCTCCTCGCCGCCATCGGCGCGGCGGTTCACCGGGATGCGGTGAACCGGGCGGGGCTAGGCGGAGAAGCATCCGTCCGGACGGCGGTTGATCGCCTGAGCGAACGGGAAAAGGACATTCTGCGCGCCTTCTCGGCCGGTAAGACCGACGCCCAGGTCGCTCGCGCTTCGGGCATTTCCGAGAGGACGGTTCAGGGACATCGGGCGAAGATTTATCAGAAGTTCGGCATTCATTCCGCCAAGGAGCTGGCGCTTCTCATGCCCGACATCGCCAAAGTGCTGTCTCCTTGACATTTTCCAAATTACGCGCGTAAAGCTTCGCGCCACAATGCGGCTGTCAGCAAACAAAAGAGGGAATTCCGGACCGATCAGACGGATTCCCTTATGAAAACCAAGGGGAAAAATCATGACAGCCAACATCACCCGCCGCAACATCCTCCGCATGGCCGGCGCCGGCACGGCCGCCGCTGCCGTTTCGGGTCTGGCTCACGCCGAATGCCGCAACACCGACATCAAGTGGGACGGCACCTATGAAATCATCGTCGTCGGTGCGGGCGGCGCAGGCATGGCCGCCGCCGTCAAGGCTGCGCAGACCGGCGCCAAGAACATTCTCGTTCTTGAAAAGCTTGCCTTCACGGGCGGCAACACGCTCATCGCTCAGGGCTTCATCAACGCTGCGGACCCGGTCCGCCAGCCGCGCCAGGGCATCAAGGACTCGCCCGAAAACCACATGAAACAGTCTCTCGCCGCCGGCGACTTCCGCGGCGACCCGGAACGCGTCCGCGTGCTCTGCGAAAACGCCTACGGTGCGGTGACCTGGCTTGAAAGCCTCGGCATGAAGTTCAAGGACAACGTGATCCAGATCTTCGGCGCTCTCTATCCCCGCTCTCATATCCCGGCTCTTCCGAAGGGCCAGGGCTACGGCACGGTTCTGACGAAGGCCGCCAAGGAACTCGGCGTCAAGGTTCAGACCGGCATGGCCGTGAAGGAAATCATCCGCGAAGGCCAGTTTGAAGGCCCGGTTCTCGGCGTCAAGGTGATGAGCAGCAAGGGCAAGGTTTCCTACCTGCGCGCTACGCGCGCCGTCGTTCTCGCCGCGGGCGGCTTCTCCGGCAACCAGTATCTGCGCGAACTGCATGACCCGCGCGTCAAGGGTCTCGGCACCGACAACCTCCCGGGCTCCACGGGCGAAGTGGCCATGGCTGCCGTGCGTATCGGCGGCTACCTCGTCGGCATGGACTTCATTCAGTCCACCCCGGGTGCTCCCGCCGGCAAGAAGATGAAGCTTCTCCTCAACTTCAACGTGAACGGCTCGATCTACGTCGACAAGCGCGGCAACCGCATCGTCAATGAAGGCGAACGCCGCGACCGCATCCGCGACGCCGTGCTCGGCACGCCGGAACGCTACGGCTACACGGTCTGCGACAACGAAAACTTCATGAGCTACGACGAAGTGAACCGCAAGGCCATTCACGAAGGCATCAAGATCAACGAAGCCTGGACGGCTCCGACGATCCGCGAACTCGCCGTCAAGATGGGCGTGGATCCGGACGGTCTCGAAAAGACCATCGACCGCTACAACAACGTGTTCGTGAAGAACGGCAAGGACGACGACTTCGGCAAGACCCCGGTCAATCTGACGAAGCGCATCGAAAAGGGTCCGTTCTGGGCCTGCTACACCGGCATGACGGTTCACCACACGATGGGCGGCCTCAACACCAACACGAAGGCCCAGCTGCTTGACTGGCAGGGCAAGGTGATCCCGCGCATCTACGCCGCCGGCGAAATCACGGGCGGCATCCACGGTACGAACCGCGTGGGCGGCAACGCCGTTCTCGACTGCTTCGTCTTCGGTCAGATCGCCGGTGAAAACGCCGCCAAGGAAACGATCCTCTGATCGGCGTCACAACGACAAAAACGCATAGCTGAGTCTCCTCGGTGAAAGACCCCGCCGGAACCGCGACGTTCCGGCGGGGTCTTCTTTATTGCTCGGAACGGACAGGCCGCTCTGCAGTTCCGCCCCAAAAACCGTCCGATCGTGACGCTGAGCGCGTGTTTTTTGTTTACACTTTCGGGATGAGTGTCCCCTGCCGGCACCCGCCTTCTGAGGCCGGTCCGGTCAGTCTGTCATCTGCCGTCCGCCTCAGGGGAAAGCGCGGCAAGTCCGTTTGTTCTCATGAATTTCGATCTGTCGCTTCGCGTAAAGCTGGTTCTGATCATCGGGGTCATCGTGTCCTTCAGTACGATGCCGCTGATCTGGCTCGGCTACAAGGACACTTACGAGCGCTCCGTTGCCACCGCTGAGGACCAGTTTCAGCGCATCAGCCGCATCGTCGACGAAGGCATTCAGCTCTCCTATCTGAACGTCCAGACCTTCGTCATCGACAAGACGGCCATCGAAAAAGACGACATCCGGTCCGAACTCGACTTTCTCGAAGAGATCATCCTCACGGGCAAGCTCGACGAATCGATGGACGTGCTCGAATTCATGCGCGACAAATGGCTCACCTACTGCGGCGTGATCGACAGCGAAGGGAAGTTCCTTTTCCCGTCGCCCATGCTCGAAAGCATCTTCCGGGAAAACATCCGCGACTATCTGAGAACGCCGGTCCGGGCCTACCTTGATCCGAGCGACCGCAACTTCTCCCGGGACTACTACACGTTTTTCCGCGCGGACACCGACGTCGGCAAAAACATGCCGATCCTGATGGCGCTGCGCAAAAGCAATAATCTCACCGTCATCGTCGCCCAGACCGTCAACTATCTCGAAGATGCTCTTCCGGAAAAAATGTCCGTGCTCGAAGCCCACCTTCGCGACGTCGTCAAGACGCTCAACCTCCCGATGGGGTCGGTGGTCGGCGTCACGGATGCGGACGGAAGTCTGATCGCCGGCCGCGGGGAAGTGTCCTTTACCGGCCGCCGGGAGCTCTTCCCGGAACTTTTCGATACGGCCCGCGAAAAAGGCTCGGCCACCGGCATCGTGACGGTTGCCGACAAGGAGTATCTGTTTGCAATCCGTCACTTCAAGCCGCTCGACTGGTTTGTCCAGACGTCAATGCCGATGGACGTGATCGCCGGTCCGGCAAAAGCCAAGGCCGTCAGACTGTCCGTCATCGCTGCAGCCATTTTCATCCTGATTTCATCCCTCGGACTCTGGTTCATCACCTGGATGCTTCAGCCGCTTCGCCGTCTGGCGCACTGCGCGCGCCGTCTTGAAGTGTTCGACTTCATCACGGGCGACGTGGCCGCCAGGCTGCAGGGCATCACGAAGGAGCTGCCGAGACAGAGCCGCGACGAAGTCGGACAGGTTTCGAGCGCCTTCTCGAGCATGATCGTCGCCATGGAAAAGAACATTGAGGCGCTCAAGAAGTCCGTGGCGCGCCAGCACAGCATCGAGGGCGAGCTCAATGCCGCACGCGAGATCCAGCGCGGCATGCTGCCGCCGGCCGGCGACGACTTCCGCTCGAGATGCTTCATCGCGGGCGCCGTGATGGAGGCCGCCAAGGAAGTGGGCGGCGACTTCTACGACGTGCTTGAAACGCCAGACGGCCGCCGCGCCGTCGTCATCGGCGACGTGTCCGGCAAGGGCGTGTCCGCCGCTCTCTTCATGAGCGTCACGCTGACCCTGATCCGCAACGCGGTGAGCGAGTCTCTCACGCCGGCCGAAGTGATGAAGAAGGTGAACGACCAGCTCGCGCTCAACAATCCGAGCTGCATGTTCGTCACGCTCTGGATCGGCTACTTCGACCCGCTCACCGGTGCGCTCGACTACGCCAACGGCGGCCACTGTCCGCCGGCCGTGGTGCCGACCGATCCGTCCAAGCCCGTGCGCTGGATGAGCGAAGTGAGCGGACTGCTCGTCGGCGCGCTCGACATGGCCGAATTCACCGACCTCTCCGATACGCTTGACGAGGGCGACCTCTGCCTCATCTATACGGACGGCGTCTCCGAAGCCATGAACGAGGACCGCGAACTCTTCGGCGACAAGCGCATCGAAGCCGTCATGAAGAAACATCACGGCAGCAGCCCCGACACGCTGATCGCCGGCATGATGAAGGCCATCGTCGCCCACCGCGGCAGGGCCGAGCAGTCCGACGACATCACCATGGTGGTCTTCCGCCGCCTCGGCGCCGATTCCGCCCCGAAGGAGTAACAGTGAAAAGACGAAGCATTCTCGGACTGATGTCCGCCTGTGCGCTCGGCATGCCGCTGACGTCGCGGGCCGTCCCGCTGACCGAAGGCCGTCCCGCCAACGTCATTCTGCTCACCAACGGCTCGTTCCTGCGCTACCGCCGGATTCTGCTCAAGACCATGGCCGGTCTTCGCCGGCTCGGTCTGATCGAATGGGCGCCGCCCGACAACGACAACCGCCGCGCCGGCACGGCCGACGTGTGGGCCGATCTGGCCGCCAAGGCCGGCGGCTCGCAGCTTCGCTTCCTGCCCGACGGTCACTATACCTACGGTTTTGAAGTCGGCAGACGCGACAAAGTCCGCACGGCCATTCTCAAGCGGCTTCAGGAGAAGAACGACGTCGACCTGATCCTGACGCTCGGTACCGAACCGTCGCTCGACATGGCGAAACACGTGCACGATATCCCCGTGCTCTCGCTCGGCAGTTCGGACCCGGTCGCCTTCAACATCGTGAGAAGCGCCGAGGACTCCGGGCAGGACAATCTTCACGCGATCGTGACGCAGGACTTCTTCTCCTGGCAGGTTCGGTGCTTTCATTCGATCTTCCGTTTCGGCATGCTCGGTCTTCTGGTCGGCGAAGACCGCATCGTTCAGGCCGGCGCCGAAGAGGTGGAGCGCGCCTGCACCAATCTCGGCAGCGGCTTCACGATGGTCACCTACAAGGAGGACAGCATGGATGCCGAAGCCTCCTATCAGGCGCTCAAGAAAGGCCTGGAGGATCTGATCGAACAGGGCATCGACGCCGTGATTCTTCCCTGGTTCAGCTGCCCCGACTCGCACTTCCCGGAATTTCTCCGCATGCTGACGAGCCGAGGCATCCCGAGCTTCTCCCAGGTCGGCACCGAACCGGTTTCACGAGGCATTCTGCTCGGCGTCGGCGACACCAACCTCGACAACTACGGCTTTTTCGAAGCGCAGGTTATCTCTCAGGTGCTGCAGGGCGTGAAGCCCCGGAACATCAATCAGCGCTTCATCCAGAGCAACGGTCTCGTCATCAATCTGAAGACCGCCATGCAGATGGGCTGGAAGCCGCCGTTCGGACTGCTGCTGACCGTTGAAAAAGCGTATACCACGCAAAGTCCAGCCATCGTCTGATTCCATGAAAAACGCCGCATCAAGCGGCGTTTTTCATGAGTCGCAGCAGCATCAGATGCGGATGCGGGCGACCGGCTGCACCGAAATCTCGGGCGTCACTTCCTGATAGGCCATCACCGGCAGTTCGTAGTACTTCGACTCGATCAGACGGCGGACATATCGGCGGATGTCCATGCTCACCATCAGCACGGGCTTCTGAGTGCTCTGCTTGTACTTGCCGGCAGCGTCGCCCACCGCCTTGAGAATGCGCTGCGACGAACCGGGATCGAGCGACAGGAAGGCGCCGGCCGACGTCTGTCGGATCGCCTTGCGGATCGTCTCTTCGATCGAGGGCTCCATCAGAATGACCGGCAGCATGTTCTGCCCTTTCGAATACATGTAGCTGATCTGGCGCTTGAGTGCGCCGCGCACGTATTCGGTCAGCATGACGACGTCCTTTTCCTTGGGCGCCCAGTCGATGAGCGCCTGCAGAATGGTCCGCAGATCGCGGATGGAAATCTGCTCCTGAACCAGACGCTGGAAGATGTCGGAAATGCGCTGCACCGGCAGAAGGCGCGTCACTTCGCGCACCAGATCGGGGGCGCGCTCCTCCATGCGGTCGAGCAGGTATTTGGTTTCCTGCATGCCGATGAAGGTCGAGGCATGGCGGGTCAGCAGAAGCGACAGATGGTAGGCCAGAATCTTACTGTGGTCCATGCAGACGATGCCCGCCTTGGTGAGCTTCGTCATCTGATCCTTCGGAACCCAGAGCGGATCCACGCCGGGAAGGAAGGCGTCGCCCGTCAGATACGTGATGCCGAGCAGATCGAGATTGGCCTTCTTTTCGCGGACGATGACGTGATCCTGCATGAGCTGACCGCTTGCGAGCGGAATTTCATTCAGATTCAGGACGTAGGTAAAGGAATTGAGGCCGGGATTCGGACGGATGTTGATGCCGGGAAAGGGCACGCCCAGATCGAAGTAAAGCGCACGGCGCAGTTCGATCAGTTCGCCGTTGAGCGAATCGTAGTCCATCGACTCGCCGATGTCGGACGAAATGTCGAGAATGATCGGCACGGTCGGCGAAAATTCCTCGCCGGTGCCCGACGGACGGCGCTTCTTGGCCTCGCCCGAAGGCGCCAGCGTCTTTTTGAGTTCTCCCTGGCTGTCCGGCTTCTTGGGCGCGTTCTTGACCGTCAGCAGCGTCTTGCCGAAGAGCCACACGGCGGCGGCCATGGTAAAGAGCTGCGGCTTCGGGAAGCCCGGAATGAGGGCCAGCAGGAAGATCAGACCGCCCGCCATCTGAAGCGCGCGGGGCTGGTCGAAAAACTGGCGGCCGACCTGAGCGCCCACGTCCTCGCGGGTGTCGCCCGAGCGCGTAATCAGAATACCGGCCGAAATCGAGACGAGGAGCGAAGGAATCTGGCTCACCAGGCCGTCGCCGATCGTCAGAATGCCGTACGTGTGAAGCGCGTCGCCCGCCGTCATGCCGTTCTGCGTCACGCCGATGATCGTTCCGCCGACGATGTTGACCACGGTCACGACCATGCCGGCGATGCTGTCGCCCTTCACGAACTTCATGGCGCCGTCCATGGCGCCGTACATCTTGCTTTCCATCTGCACGTTCGTGCGGCGGCGCTGGGCTTCCTCCATGTCGATCACGCCGGCGCGAAGGTCCGCGTCGATCGACATCTGCTTGCCAGGCATGGCATCCAGAGTAAAGCGGGCTCCCACTTCAGCCACGCGCTCCGCGCCTTTGGAAATCACCAGGAACTGAACGATGGTCAGAATGAGGAACACCACCGCGCCCACGACGAAGTTGCCGCCGAGCGCGAAGTCGCCGAACGTGAAAATGATTTCGCCCGCGTCCGCCTGAAGCAGAATCAGACGGGTCGTCGTGATGTTGAGGCCGACGCGAAAGAGCGTCGTAAAGAGCAGCATCGTCGGGAAGACCGAGAATTCCAACGGGGTCTTCACGTACATGGCCATCATCAGCATCAGGAAGGAGAGCGTCAGATTGGCGCCGATGAGCGTGTCCACCAGCGGCGTGGGCAGAGGCACGATCATCAGCGTGATGACGACCACCAGAAGAGCCACCATCGCAATATCGTTGTGCCTGGTGACGCTCTCGACGATGCTGCCGGCTTTGCTAGTAAAACTCATTGGGTGCTGTCCTTGCCGGTGCGGCCAGTAAGATAAAGAAATTCATTGCGGGCCTGCTCGGCCTCCGCCTTGCGTCCCTGCTGCCAGAGCGCCTGCGCCTTGAGGAGATAAAGCGTCGCCTCCTTGCTGGAAAGCGGACCGCCCTGCATGGCCTCCCTCAATGCCGCAAGCGCTTCCGCGCCCTGCCCCGACTCGACGGCTACGGCAGCCAGTCCAGCCTTGGCAAAACGATAGTCGGACGAGCCCGGCTCGGAAAGTTCGGCTATGGCATCGTAGACACGTTTTGCCCGGTCTTCAAGTCCCATCCGGAAAAACAGGAAGGCCAGCACGGAAAGCGTGCGGCGTTCGTCTCGGGTGATCTCTTCATGCATGGCCTCAGCCTCCCAGCATCAGGCCGCGATATGCCGACAGCAGCATGCCGTTCTGCATGAGCGGAATGATCTCATTTTCGAGCATCGCTCTGATCTTGGGATTCCGGCTTTCACTCAGTTTCTTCAGCAGAGATTCGAGCTGGGAATTAAACACCTCGGGGCTCACCAGCGTGCCGTCTCCCACATTGGGACAGAGAAGCGCTTCGAACGCCGTATGGGAATTGACGGCGCCGTATAGCCCTTCTAAGCCCGTTTCCTGCAGCATGCTGCTGCCGAGTTCTCTCGCCTGCGGAAGACGGTTGTCTTCCGGCATCTGGAGAAGCTCCTGAATGCCGATGGAAGGATTCAGGAGGGACTGAATCGTATAGTCTGCCATTGCGGACACTCCGAAATGCCGACTCAGGCGCGCTCGATTTCGTCGGAAAGCACGCGGAGCGCGTTTTCCAGAAGGGCCGCCGTGACGGCGCCTTCTTCAAAGCGGGCGGTCAGAATCAGGGACTGCCTGAAGAAGGCGGCGGACATTCTGAAGGGCGGATTGCGGCGCCAGCCGACAGCCTCGAGCAGCTTGGCAAAGCGGGCCGTTTCCGACGGTTCGACGGGACGGGAAAGCACCAACAGGAGCTCCCCGTCGCCCAGCTCGGACGTTTTTTCCAGCATCACGGTACCGAGTCCCTCAATGACGAGGGAGGCCATGCCGTTCTGATTGAGTTCCAGCGAAGGCAGTCCGAGACGTCTGCCGAACTCGTTGATTTCATAATCGATCATGTCAGAAGCTTTCCTTATTCAAGCGAAGCCAGCCAATCGTCTTCGCGCTGAACGACATCGTCCACCGCAGCCTGAACCGCATCCATCACGGTCATGCGGCCCTTTTCATCGTCAAAGAGCGCAACCGGAAATTTGCGCACAGTCGCCAGGAGTTCCTGCGTAAAGATGACTTCTCGCTCGATATCGGGCGGCGCGGCCTTGCGGACGATCTCCTGAATGTTCATCATGCCGAGATAGCTCTTGCCGCGAAGGGCGACGACGCTGCCGAGCAGATCCATCGCCTTCATGGGACAGGCCTTCACGTCGTGGACATTTTCCCAGCGGTTCATCATATCTTCGCAGAGACGGAAGGCGCTCTGCGTGAGCCGGACCATGCCGAGCTTGGCATGGACGCTTTCCAGATGCGCGCGGCCCATGCTCGGCGTTTCGCAGTCGATGTCCTGACTGATCGCGGCAAAAAGAAAATCCATGGCCTTGTCGAAATTGGCGCCGTATTTGTTCTTGATTTCGGAGAAGACCTCGTTGACGCTGGAAAACTCACCGACGGTCTGACGATAAAAGTCTCTCGTGACGTCCGTGCCGCCGAGTTCCGGGAAGTTCTGACCGGCCAGCGCACCCTGCAGACCGAGCTTGATCGCCTGACTGTTTTCCTTGGAAAACTCATCGGCAAAGGCTCTGAGCTCCGCCTTCTGTTCCGAGCTGACGCCCGGATCCTTCTCGAACTCGTCAAGCGCATACTGAAGCGCGCCCCAGCCGTCGGTCACATCGGAGAAGAGACTCTGGAGCGCATGGCGCATCGTCTGCCTGTTGGCAGCCTGCTTGAGGGCGTCGACCAGCTGGTTCATCTGCTCGGATTTACCGGTCTCACGCATCAGCACCTCATAGAGGCGCTTCAGCTTGTCCGCGATGTCCGAGGCATCCCTTTCTTTTCGCTCGTCGATTTCGTAGTCTTCCGTCGAGTCTACCGCGAAGCCCAGCTCTTCGGCAGCATCTGCCAGCAGCGATGCAGGCGATTCCTGAACCGCTACGGCATGCCCCATGAAAAGACCCTCTGCTCCGCCTTTGGCCTGAGCAGCCTGCGTCTGGGCGAAAGTCGCCTGCATCGCAGCTGTATTGATTCCGTCAATGGCCATTCTGAATCCTCAGTCGGCAGCGTGGCTGCCGCCTTCAAAATATTCCCGTTTCAGCTGTTTATTGTACCTGCAGTCGTCGGCGGGATCTGTCGATTTTGATGCACACCCTGCAGCGTTCTCGTTTGCGACAATTGATGACTGAACCGGGAGGCGCTCCGCTGAAGAGCGATGACCCGAAGGCGGGTTTTCGTCCGTCACCCGGACAGAGAGCAAGCCGACTCTCACTCTTGGCTATAATCGTTTCGCCTGCAGAGCAGCAGTTTTTCGGCGCCCATTTCTGCAGACCTTATTCGGAGCTGTCCATGGCATCACTGGATGATCTTTTCAAAACCATTGCCGAGAACTACGGCATTGAAGAACCTCAGGCGGATGAAAACGGGGCATATTCCCTCCTGTGCGACAGCGTCGAGCTGACGCTGATCCCGGCCGGGGAGGCGGACGCCGTTCTGATGTTCGCTCCGATTGCCCGCCAGCCCGAAACCGGCGCAGGGACGCTTGCTCAGGTCCTTCTCCAGGTCAATCATCTCTTCAAAGGCGGAGAAGGCGCATCTTTCAGCCTGGATCCCGAAACGCATCAGTACTGTCTGCAGCGCATCCTTGATCTTTCGTCGGCCGACACCGACAGCTTTGCCGAAGCTCTCAACAGTTTCATCGGCCTTGCTGAACACTGGCAGACTGTTATCTCGCAATACTCCTCCGGTGATAAGACGCCTGACGAGAATACTCCGACGGCGGAACATTCAGACGGCGAGTCCGGCATCATGCACTGGATGGCCGTCTGACCCGCGCCGTTCTGAGCCATCGGCAGCCGGCAGACGAAAACGCCGCTTCGGGAACCGATGCCCGATGCGGCGTTTTTCATGTCCGTTCCGACGCTCAGGTTAGAATCTTCACCCGCGTCTGGTTCGTGCTCTGCTGAATTTCGTCCTGCGTCTGCGTCGCCTTCCGAATCACTTCCTCAAGCGACTGCTTGAGGCTGTCGAGCTGAGTCAGGTACGCACGGATCATTTCGATCTGAGCATCGCGATCCTTCATTTCAGCATCGAACATCGCACTCGTGAACTCCTGGGCGGAGTTCACCGTGCTTCCGGTACCGCTGATCGCCTGAGAATACGCCTGAATCTCCGAATTTTTCAGCGTCATCTTAGCAGCATGCACCATCTTGTCGGCCCTCGTGTTGCCGGCCGGCTGGGAAGCCAAGGCTTTGCCGGTTGCGCCGATCGTATAAGCAGCCGACGCAAACTGGATGCCCGCAGAAACGAAGCCCATCGCAAAATTGACCGCGGCCTGAGTTCGAATCGTCGAAGCCTGATCATGAAGCTTGCTCACGATCATCTGCGACTGCTGGAAGCGCTGCTCGTTGTTGGCACGGCGCTGCTCATCGGCGACATCGCCGATCAAAGCGAGCACATTGGCGCCGAGCGAAGGCACGCCGCCGGTGAGGCTGCTGAAATCCGGCATTCCCTTGGGCTGAGACAGCACGGGAATACCGTCCGACGTAGTCTTGCCGGCAACCGGCGCTTCGGGAATGGTGTCGGCACCCGAAGAAGACACCGGCGCAGAAGTCGAACCCGTACTCTGAAGAGGATCCAACGCACCGTACCCGTTGATACGTCCGTCAATCGTCATACTCATCGCCAATTCTCCCTTTTAAGCTGCCGACGGAGACACCGTCAGGATTGCCGTAGCCGTCTGATTGCAGTCTTCGACAATTTCCTTAACGTCCGTCATCAGGTTGTCGGCCGCCTTCATTTCTTCTTCGATCAGGTCTTCGTTCATCTTGATATTGTTGCGAAGATTTTCCAAAATCGCGTCAATATCCACCTTATTAGCCTCCAACTCTGCGACTCTCTTATTCACTACAGCAAGCGCAGCGCTGCCGACGCTCTGACCGACGCCGGTGACGCCGGAACCGATATTACTGAACGTGGAGACCTTGTTCATCAAGTTGACTGCTTTGGCCGCTTTCGCACCGGCATCGACGACCTTGCTGCCGGCAGATGCAGCGCTGGTGCCAATCGCCGCACCGAAACTCACGGCAATGCCGGCGACTACAAGGGCCATGTTCATGCCGAAACCGAACCATTTGGCCGTTTCATCGCTCATGCCGCAGGCTTTGCCGAGTGCGGTAAATCCGGCGGCAATGCTGACCTTGCCGTCCGAAGCCACGCTCATGATGCTGTCGACGGTCATCACCGCGCCGACCACACCGGCGGCGATCAGCGCCGGATTGGCCGTCAGGGCACCAGCAACGATCGTGGCGGCGGAAGCGATGGCACCGACGATCATGCCGAAAATCTGAAACACTTTGCAGAACTTCTGCCAGAAGGACTGATTCTTCATCTCGTCGAGCTGCTTCTTGATCTCTTCGAGCTTCTTGGCGTTTTCCGCATCGACGGCTTCAGCGTGCGTTTCAATGCTGTCGACAGCGGACTGAATGCCATTGCGGCGTTCTTCATCGGAAATCGCCGTCAGAAGCGTATCAATCGACACGCCGCTCATCGAGGGCGGCAGATCCGGCAGTTCCAGAGAATCCAGCAGGGACTGAAGCGCCTGTCCGGAAGGCGGAACGTCCTTCGTTTCCTGAGTTCCCCCGGTCTTCCCGAGAGAACCGACACCATACGCATACAGGGATGCGTCGGTGTTCGTCACACCGTTAACGGTCGTCATGATTAACCCTCAGCCTGAAGAATTGCGAGAAGCGCCTTGGCCTTTTCATGGCAGACGGCAACCCGGGGATCATCCTTGCTGCCCAGCGTGAGCAAAGCCTGAATGGCGACGACGGCGTCGTCCTTGCGGCCGAGCTTGAGGAGGCAGCGCGCGGCAAAAAGGAAGGGTTCGGGATTGTGCAGCGTCGTTGCCACGGCTGCCATCTGATAGGCGTCGATGGCAGCCTGATACTGCTCAAGCGCCTGCCGGCATCCCGCCAAACCCATCCAGAAACGGTAGTCGTTCGGATCGTAGATCGAAAGCGCCTGGAAAACGACCTGCGCGTCGTGGTAGTTGCCGGAGGTGTAGAGACCGTGGCCGAGCGCATACAGACTTTCCAGCGTTTCCCGGCTGATGCCGACAGCCTGACCGACCGTGGCACCCTTCATGATGCCGCTGACGAGCTTCTGCAACTGTTCCTGAGAAAGAAGAATATCCGACATATTGCCCATCCTTACTGAAGTTATCGGCCTGTGGCGACGGCCGTAAGTACCTGGCTCGCATTGCTGATGGCCGAGTTGGCACCCTGCAGATACGAGTTGTACTGAGAGATAAAATCCTGCAGATACACCATCAGGGTCTGCGTCTTGTTGCTGATCGATTCCTGATAGTTGGTCAGCGATTCAATGTTATATGTCCACTGGTCGCTGTCGTGTTTGTTATCGTTGCCCTTCGTGTCGTAGGAGAGACCTCGGTCTTCGAAGAACTTCACCATGTCGTCCGGCATCGTCGTGCACTTATCGCCGGTCTTGGCTTCGTTCTGCAGCTGGCGGGCGCGGGAAATCATATCCGCAACTTCAGACTGTTCTTTCTGAATTTCCTCAATCTGCTTCATGTATTCGCTGGCGCTGTTCTTGCAGATCTGAGCCTGGGCGAGCTGAAGCTTGGCAAACGCAAACTGAATGCTGTCGGTCGGACCGAGGTCGATCTGAGCAAGAACTTCGGAGAGCGCGGCGGTGCCGCTGGTATTGACGGTGTTGGACATAACAGTTCCTTACGCTTCGGCCGGCTGAGCAGCCGGCCGAGGCCGGATTGAAGCAAGCATCGGCATAAGAAAACGCCGGATGCGAATAAAAAGCATGCTGAATCAGCGTTCAGCGGCCGGTGGCGACGGCCGTCAGCACCTGGCTGGCATTGCTGATGGCCGAGTTGGCGCCCTGCAGATAAGAGTTGTACTGCGAAATGAAGTCCTGCAGATAAACCATCAGCGTCTGCGTCTTGTTGCTGATGGATTCCTGATAGTTGGTGAGCGACTCAATATTGAACGTCCATTCGTCGTAGTTGTTGACGAGGTCGTTGCCCGTCTTGTCGTAGGCAAGTCCGCGTTGATCCATCCAGTCTGCCATTTCCTTGGGCATGATGGAAGCTTCCTTGTCCCACGAGCAGTTGCCCTGCTTGGTCTTGCAGTCGTTCTGAAGCTTGCGGGCCTGAGAAATCATTTCCGCGACTTCCTCCTGCTCCTTCTGCACGTTTTCAATCTGCTTCATGTACTCCGTCGCACTGTTCTTGCAGATCTGAGCCTGGGCGAGCTGAAGCTTGGCAAAAGCGAACTGAATGCTGTCGGTCGGACCGAGATCGATCTGGGACAGAACTTCAGAGAGGGCAGCCGTACCGCTGTTGTTGACAGGTGTGGTCATGATTGGACAGCTAAAAAAGACTGATGAAATTTACGTTGTCCGGGATGAACCGCTCGGACGGATCAGATGGAAATGGCTCCGCGGCGGGCCCGGCGGGGAGCGGCTGCGTGAGGCGCTTCCGTTTCCGCGCTGAGAGCTGCGGCGGCATTGCGTCCGGCCTTTTCTGCGGCTCCCTTGACGGCCTCGAGAGCATCGGCAAGCTCAGGCGTCACTTCAGAAGGATCGAGCGTCACTTCGCCTTCAGGCAGCCCGGCCGCTTTCTTAGATTCCTCGAACCGGACGTTGAGCCGGGCGAGTTCGTCGCGAAGACGGGAAAGCGTTTCATTCTGCTTGGCAATATCAATCTTGGCCATGTCGGATTCTTCCTTGAGAGATGATCGTTGAGAGAAGCGGCGTTGCGCAGAACTCTGCGTCAGTCATTGCCGCAGATGCATTCTCTGCCTCCCTCATGTGAATTCATTGTAACCGCATTTTTTCGCAGCAGGGTAGTTTTTAGGAGACTCCCCCGGAAGGCGCTTTTCTGCCCGCTCCCACTTTTGAATCTTTTCCGTCGCCTAAATGATATTTATGAGATTTCGGCTGTCCCCCAGTGCTTTGCCCTGCCGGAGCCGATCTCCTTCTTCCGTACGGAGCAGCGCGGCGGGGACGGAATTCGGACCGGTCGCTGTCTTGCGGTCAAGGGGCTCTTCCGCTTCAGCGAATAAGCCGTTATTCTCTTATGCGGGAATGACTATTTAAGGCATAATTCAGTCTGTAGTATTTTGCAGGCTCAGGACAGGCAACCATGGCTTTCAACTTGGCATCCGCCGTCGCCGCTGTAGCGAATACAGCCGGTTGGAGACAGGCTCTCCCGGATGAAAACGGGGTTTATCACTACTTCCTTGAGAACGGCCTGGATCTCGATATCCGGAGCCCCGACGGAAGAACGTGCATTCTTAGTGCCGACCTGGGCGAAGCGCCCGATCCGGCCATGCCGGATGCGGAAAGCGAACTGGCCAGAATCGGCAAGCTCGCCGCCGGCATCCAGCGCAGACGTTCGTCCGTGCTCTCAGTCAATGAGGGCCGGCTGGAGCTTTTCCGCACGGTCGATCTGAATGCGGCGGATGAACGCCGTCTTGCGGCGGAAGTTCGCGACTTCCTCAACGATCAGGCCTGGTGGCGTCTGAACCTGCAGGGCGCATCCGCAGCGTCATCGTCCCCCTTCTCCATGCAGATGTCGGGCTGGTTCCCCGGCGAGCTGTCCTTTTAGGATCCTAGAGTGAAGACCGGTTTCTTCAAGGCTCTGTCTGCCGCTCTGATGCTTGTGCCGCTGGCCGCATCCGCGTATTCGTTCACAGAGCCCTTCTCTTATTACGCAGACCGTCATGACATCAAGACGGTCCTCTCGAGCTTTGCCCGCTCGCAGGGTCTTGTTGCGGACATCGCTCCGGCGGTGAAGGGAAAAATCAGCGGCAGATTCAAAGGCGTTGCCGGAAACGACTTCATGCAGGCCGTCGACGAAGCCTACGGCGTCGGCTACTACGTGCTGGGCGATACGATCCATTTCTATCGAACGGAAGATGCCCGCAAGGAATTCCTCACCGTGCCGACGGCCGTCAGCCGCGACATTATTGAATCGCTGAAACGCTCCGGCTTCATCGCCGAGGAACTTCCCGTCAAGGCCAGCGCTCAGGGCAATCTGCTGACGATTTTCGGCCCGCCCGCCTACATCGATCAGATCAAAACCGCCGTCAGCGCCTACAACGCGGTTCAAAGCGAAAACATCGTCATGCGCGTCTTCCCGGTCAGACATGCCTGGGCTGACGACATGGAGTTCTCCAGCATGGATCAGACGCTCACGGTGCCCGGCATCGCGACGATTCTACGCGGCATGGTGATGGGTCAGACTGTCGCCGGTTCGACCGTTTCCCAGCAGAGAAAGGGACCGTCGAGCGTGCAGTCCGTTGAAAGCGTCGGGGCACCTGGACTTTCCAAGCAGAAGAAGAGTGACCAGTCATCCGATATGGCGGCCAAGGAGTCTCCGGTCATGTCTGGCAGCATCAGCATCATGGCCGATCCGCGCGTCAATGCCGTTCTGGTTTCCGACGTTGCCTACCGCATGCCTTATTACGAACAGGTGATCAAGGATCTCGACAAGCCGGTCGAGCTTGTTGAAATCCATGCGGCGATCGTGGATATCGATACGACGGCGAGCCGCGATCTCGGCATCAATTTCAGCGGCAAAGGCACGAACGGCAACTGGCAGGGCGGCGGCTCGATGGGTTCCTCCAATACGGGCAGCATCGACGGTTCCGGCAATCCCGGCATTTCAACTGCTGCCGGATCCGCCGGCGCACTCCTCTCGACGATTTATACGCACGGCTCCGACTTCTTTCTGGCCCGCATCAGCGCGCTCGAGTCGAAGAACGCGGCCCGCATGCTCGGCCGCCCGTCCGTACTGACCATTGACAACGTTCAGGCTGTTCTTGAAAACACCACGACCTACTACATTCCGCTTCGAGGAACGGAAGCCGTCGATCTTTACAAAGTTGAATCCGGCACGGTCCTTCGCGTCACGCCGCACATCATCCGCGAAAACGGACGCACCTCGATCAAGCTTGCCGTGAACGTTCAGGACGATCAAAACAACTCGTCTTCGGGCTATACCAATCTCGGTTCCGATGCCAACCAGGTCACCGTTGCCCCCATCAAGCAGACCAAGATCAACACGCAGGCCGTGGTCGACGTGGGGCAGTCGCTTCTGATCGGCGGCTACTACTATGAACAGAAGGCCGAAGGCGACAGCGGCGTGCCCCTCCTCAAGGACATCCCTCTGGTCGGGAATCTTTTCAAGACCACTTCTAAGAGCGGCCGTCTGATGGAACGCCTGATTCTACTGACGCCGCGCATTGTCACGCCAGACGGCGCCAATGTCCCTCAGCGGGTTGAAACCCCTGGCTTCCAGCAAACCGCCACTCAGGCGGATTATGAAGCTCGGACCGCGAGCGATGCGGAGAAGAAATGATGTTCGCCGCAGCTCTCCGAATTCTCTCCGGCGTCCACCTCGGGGCTGAAATCGTCCTCGAGGAAGGAACATGGGCCGTCGGCCGCGACGATTCCTGCGACATCATCCTGTCGGATGCCGCACTGGCACCCAGACACTGCGCACTTGCCATCGGCGCTGACGGAACAGTCACGGCGAAACCGCTTGACGGTACGGTTCTTACGGCCGGAGACGATGCTGAGCCCAAGGGCGGCATTCTGAAGCCGGGCATCATCTACAAGATGGGCTCGGTCCTTTTCGCCTGGGGCGACCGCAATGCTGCTCAGTCTTTCTGGGACGGGGTCGCATTGTCCCTTCTCCAGCTTTCGTCACCCCGTATTCCCGCTCAGGATAAGGCGGCAGAACAGTCTGAAACCTCGAAGACGGATGATCCGTCTCAGACCGACCCCAACAGCGGGAACACCGATGCACCCCAGACCGCTTCCTCGGCGCAAACCGAAGAAGCTCCTGAGGCCGGCGCCTCTGAAGGCGAAGCGCCCGTTCGTTCGCATCGGACCGCGCTTCTCACGGGATGCACGATTGCACTTCTTCTGATCGTTGCCGGTCTTTTTATTCTGCTTGGCTCGCAGCAGCCCAGGGATGAAGCTCAGGAAGCCGGCGACTGGGTGGAACTTCGCGCAGAGCCCTCCGGTTTTGAACGCGTGAAGCTTTGTGTCCTCAGCCTGTTCGAAGGCAAGAAGGCCGTCACCGCCGACGATATCCTCCGACGCATGCAGAACGCCGGCTTCCCCGACGTCCGGGTGTCCAAGGCCGAGAGCGGCGCCTTCCTGATTGAAGGGTCCGTCAGAGATGATGCCGAACGCGGCCGTCTCGTGACCGTCGCTCGGAAAATGAAGGAACCGGTGGTCATTGATGTAACCGTCGACAGCGATTACACGACCGCGCTCCAGTCCGCCTTCAACACCATCGACTTCTGGCCGTACGTCACGCTTTCGAAAACGACTGCGGGGAATGAACTTCTTGTCGCCTCCTACATGCTCTCGAGCGTCGTCGAAGAAAAAGCCTTCGGAGAAGCCCTCCAGAACGTGCCGTTCCTTGCCGCTGACAGTACCCGCAGCGCCGTACGGGTGACGAGGCGCATCCGCCATCAGGCGGAAGTCAACCGCCTCATCACGGACGTGCTTCGCGAGTCTTCGCTCGAAGGCGTCAAAATTGAATATCTGCCGGGACGCGTCCGATTCACCACGACGCTTACGCCCGAACGCCGCACGCGTCTTGATCAGGCACTGGAATCCATTCGTCTGCGCTCCGACGTGCCGCTGGTCATCGACGTGGTCAATCAGAACCTGCCTGCCGGCGCAGTTCCTCCGACAGTGACGACTGCGCCCAAGTCGGTTAAACCTGACACCAAAAACAGTAACAAACCGTCATTTCGCGTCGCCGGCGTCTCGGGCGGTGCCATCAAGTTTGTTACACTAAGCACAGGGGAAAAGGTGTTCGAGGGAGGTCGGCTCCCCGGCGGTTTTGTCCTGGAATCCATTACTTACGATCGTTTGGTTCTTTCCAAAAACGGAAAGAAGATCAACTATCCTCTCAAGGTTTCCAAATGACTGATTTCATCTCAGCAGCGGACGCCGCCGAAAGCGCGTCCTACAGTGATCAGAAAGCCATCCGCGACGAAGTGGCCGATATGGATTATCGCCTTCGCCGGGCCATGGACCAAGGCCTGACTCCCGACGACATGAAGCAGGCTCAGGCGGCCCGCGAAGCAGTGGCTGCTGCCTCAGAGATTTTGTCCAAACTTTTTTAATCAGGAGCTGATCAAATGTCTACAGGCTCTATCTCCGGATTTGACATCAACCAGATGTTTTCCCAAATCCAGCAGTCCATCGCAACCAAAGGTACTGAGCTCCAGAAAGAGATGGAAGAGATTTCCAAGGGTTCCACGCTCAGTCAGGAACAGATGCTTCAGATGCAGTTTGAAGTCAACCAGTACAACACGATGCTGGAAACCGCTTCGACGATCTCCAAGTCTCTGACCGACGAAGCCAAGCAGCTGGCTCAGCGCGCGCAGTAACAGGATGGCAGCCATGCTTACCAACGCTGAAGTCACCCGTCTCCTCGACATCGCTAACGCCGGTGTTCAGAAGGGTCAGGTTGCGCTTGCCCGCACGGTCTACAACGGCATTCTCGAATGCCGTCCCGACCATATTCCGACCCTGATCAGCCTTGCGATGAGTCACCTCGCCGTCGGCGAATACGACGAAGCCGAAACGGTGCTGCGCGACAAAGTGCTTGCTCAGAATCCCGACGATCCCGACGGACTTGCCTATCTGGGTCTCAATGCCTTTCTTGCCGGGCGCAAGGACGAGGCGGCGGAGATTCTCGCCAAAGTGCCCGAGGCCACGCCCGCCGGCAATCTTGCCAAGAATCTTCTGGAATCGATCTGACACAATTTCGATTCCCGGATGCGCATACGGGTCAGGAGGGAGGACTACAAGCCTCCCTCTTTGTTATTGATTTAATCGGAAGTTTTCTGTCATGGACGTCAGTTCCGCCGTTGATTTCTCCCAGCGTCTGATGGAAGCGCTCGAGACCTCCCGCTCCTCCAGGGGCGAAGGTCTGGTCAGCTCGGACCGCTCGCCGGTTCCCCGTGAAGTGGCGGAGGCTTTTCGCACACTCGTCGAACAGGGTCCGGAGGATGCTCAGCGCATTGACGGCACGGCCCGGATTCAGGCCTCCGATCCTTCGCAGCGCATTTCTCAGACGGACGCGGTCCGGGCATCCGGAAAAGCCGATGCACCTCAGAGCGTCGGAGGTTCCGATCTGGCCGCCGACGCGCCTCAGAGTTCGAAGGCACCCGATCTGCCGTCGCCGGAACAGCTTCTCAAACTCCAGTTCCGCATGAATATGCAGGTTTTTGAGTCGAAATTCCTCGGCAACGTCCGCGATTCGGCTTCCTCTCAGTTCGAGCAGACGCTAAAATCCAACAGTTAGAGCCTCGCTTTTCCGATCCGACGGTTTTCCGGAGTCCCTATATGACCGATTTTCTTTCTTCTGTCTCCTCACGACTGAGACGGCCCCTTATTCTGGCGGCCGCTGCCGCGGTGCTGGTGCTCGGCGGCTGCAAGTCGGAGGTGTATCAGGGCCTCACGGAGCATCAGGCCAACGCCATGATGTCGGTTCTGCTCAAAAACGGCATCGATACCGAGAAGACCTCCACCAAGAACGGCTTCACGCTCTCGGTCGACAACGACAAGATCGTCCAGACGCTCGAACTGATGCGCGAAAACAATCTGCCGCAGTCCGACTATGAAAACATGGGACAGATCTTTGCCGCCAAGGGCATGATTTCCTCGGCGACGGAAGAACAGGCCCGCCTGACTTATGCGCTCTCGCAGGAACTCTCGGAAACCCTCGCACAGATCGACGGCGTGCTGACCTCCCGCGTCCACGTCGTGCTTGGTTCGCAGGATCTCGGCACCGGAAAAACCGTCGAACCGTCGGCGGCCGTGTTCCTGAGGCATACCCCCTCTTCTCAGGCGCCTCATCTGATTTCCCGCGTCAGAGAATTGGCCGCCAATGCCGTTCCCGGCCTCAAGCAGGAAAACGTATCGGTGATGCTGGTGCCGGTGCGCGACACGATCACCGTTCCGATGCTCCAGGAAACGGAAACGGCCTCGCAGAAGAAGGCGCAGATGTTCCTTTTCGGCGCCATCGGGCTTTTCATCGTTTCTCTTCTCGGGCTTGGCGCGGGCGGTTTCCTATACTGGAGAAGCCGCAAGACGTCGGGCGCCGATCAAAAGACCGAGGCCTGATCCGGCATCGGATCAGCGCCGTGGTGCCGCGGGACCGCCCCCCGCAGCTGACGACAGACTGGACCTGACCTATGAACCGATTCTTTTTCCGCGATCTGCTTGAAAGCAATCCGAAGCTTCTGGAAAGGATGCTCGCTTTCAACTGTGCCGAGAAAAAGGATGCCGCCCTGCCGACGGGCGGCATCTGGGATGCCGTTCAGCGTCAGCCTGACCTGGTTCGGATTCTGACGGCTCGTCAGCACCTGAAGGCAGTGCCGGTGGACGCTTATTGGGCCTTTACAGATGAATCCCAGCGGCTGGCTTTTTACCCTGCCGCCGTTCTCGAGCGCGTCGGCCGTCTGGTCAGTGCATCCGCTTATGCAGAAGACATCGCACGCACGCTCAGCAAGACCGACGTGCTTGCCGTCAAGGATTTTCTCGGCGAAGACATCTACAGCTATGCGCTGACCCGCGGCCGCTATCAGGTCGGATCGCTCAGACAGGCTCTGATCTCCGACTCGTCGGACGCTTCGCTCTCCGACAAATGCCGCCTGCTCGCCCGCCGGTCTCTCGAAACGATCCGCGCCGGCTGGCCGGCCGAACTGCAGCGCCGCACCGACCTTCTTTTCGCCGCAGCTGACCTTCCCGCCGCGCCTCCGCTTGATCCGGCGCTTCGCCAGCCGCTCTGGCACTTTATGAAGAAACTCATTCTGAGGGAGCTTGACAACGAATGGATCCGCTATTTCGACTGAACACCGACGTGCCCTCGCCCGCTCCCGGCGTCAAAGTGCTCAAGGCCGCCGACGTCGACACGCTCCACGATGCAGCATCGCTGATCGCCGCAGCCAAGGCGCATGCGGCGGAGATTGAAAAAAAGGCCGAAGCCGTCTACGAAGAGCGTTTTCAGCAGGGCTACGAGGACGGCGTTGAAACCGGCAAGATGGAAAACGCGGAAAAAATGATGGAGACTGTGCTCGCTTCCGTCGAGTTCATCGAATCCATTGAAAACACCGTGGTCAGCGTCGTCAATCAGTCCATCCGCAAAATCATCGGCGAACTCGACGACGAAACGCGGATCAAGCGTATTGTCGGCACGGCGCTCAATACAGTCCGAGGCCAGCAGCGCGTCACCGTCCGCGTCAATCCGGCAGAAGAACCCACCGTTTCCAAGGCGCTTGCCGCCATGACGTCCGGTTCGTACCTGACTGTGGTTGCCGACCCGAGACTCGGCCCCGACAGCTGCATTCTGGAAAGCGAGCTCGGCGTCGTCGACGCATCTCTGGAAACTCAGCTGAAGGCGCTTGAACACGCCTTCACGTCGAAGATCAGGCAGTAAAGCATGGCGTTTGAATATATCGCACCGCTCCTGCAGCAGGCCGTTCAGACGACAACGACCGTCGACATCCGCGGCCGCGTCGAACAGGTCGTGGGCACCATCATCCGAGCCGTCGTTCCCGGCGTCAAGGTGGGAGAGCTCTGCATTCTGAAAAATCCCTGGGAGGATTTCGAACTGAAGGCGGAAGTGGTGGGCTTCATCAAGAACGTCGCCCTTCTGTCCCCGCTCGGAAGCTGCCAGGGCGTCTCTCCCGCCACGGAAGTGATTCCGACCGGCAAGATTCTGTCGATTCCCGTCGGTCCCGAACTGCTCGGCCGCGTGCTTGACGGTCTCGGCCAGCCTCTTGACGGCGGTCCGGAACTGCACTGCCGCACCCATTATCCGGTTTTTGCCGAAGCGCCCAATCCGATGACGAGGCGCATCATTTCCCAGCCCCTCTCGCTCGGTCTTCGTTGCATCGACGGCGTTCTGACCTGCGGCGAAGGACAGCGCATGGGCATCTTCGCCGCTGCCGGCGGCGGCAAGTCGACGCTGCTTTCGAGCATCATCAAGGGCTGCACCGCCGAAGTCTGCGTCCTGGCCCTCATCGGCGAACGCGGCCGTGAAGTCCGCGAATTCATCGAGCACGACCTCGGTCCCGAAGGGCGAAAGAAGGCCGTGCTCGTCGTCTCCACCTCCGACCGTTCCTCGATGGAACGTCTGAAGGCCGCCTATACCTCCACAGCCATTGCCGAATATTTCCGTGATCAGGGAAAGAGCGTCCTTCTCATGATGGACTCCGTCACACGTTTTGCCCGCGCACAGCGTGAAATCGGTCTGGCCGCCGGCGAGCCCCCGACACGCCGCGGCTTCCCGCCCTCGGTTTTCTCCGAGCTGCCCAAGCTGATGGAGCGGGCGGGCAACAACGACAAGGGTTCCATTTCCGCGCTCTATACCGTTCTGGTGGAAGGCGACGACATGACCGAACCGGTCGCCGACGAAACGCGTTCGATTCTTGACGGCCATATCGTTCTGTCCCGCAAACTGGCTGCCAAGAATCACTATCCGGCAGTCGACGTTCAGCAGAGCGTCTCCCGCGTCATGAATGCCGTCGTGACCAAGGAGCACAAGAAGGCCGCCCAGCGTCTTCGTCAGATCCTCGCCAAGTATTCCTCCGTGGAACTTCTCGTTCAGATCGGCGAATACAAGAAGGGCGCGGACAAGGAAGCCGACGACGCACTGGCTCATATCGACAAGGTCAACGCCTTCCTCAAGCAGGGGCTCGGTGAAAAGAGCACCTTTGAAGAAACTGTCCGTGCGCTTCAGGCCGCCGTTCAGTAACGGAGTCCGTCATGCCGGATCCCTATCCGCTCGCCGATCTGCTTTCCGTACGAGAATTCCGCGAGGAAGCCGCCAAACGCAATGTCTCGCGGGCACAGACTGCCGTTCGCGAGGCGAAGGCTGCGGCCGAAGAGAAGAAGCAGGCGCTTGAGGCGTGGCGCGTCTGGCGCGTGCAGGAAACTGACCGGCGATACGACGCCCTGCTCGGGAAAACAACGGTGATCGAAAAAATTGATGAATTCAACCGGGGACTGGCGCTTCTTGCTGCTCAGGAGCTTCAGAAAGAAGCTGAAATCGATGCTGCTGAAAAAGCCGTTCAGCAATCAGAAGTCGCCCTGCGAAAAGCCCAGGACGAGGTGAGTACAGCCCGAAAAAATACGGCTAAAATTGAAGCACACAAGGCCATTTGGGCCGAAGAAAGCAAGAAAGCCGCGGAGCGTGCCGAAGATTTGGAATTCGAAGAATTCAAACCCGTAAAACGACTGGGCGCCACGGCTGAAGACGATAACACATAATTAAGGAGCCGCCATGAGCCTGTCAGCCGACACACAATTCCGTCTGCGCTCGGACGGTCCGTCCGCCCAGCGGGAAACCGCTCAGGGCGCCCGCTCCGCTCCGTCATCGGATGTCGTCAGTGAATTTCGCCGGGCAATGAACCCCAATCCTGCCGAGCAGAAGTCCGCTCAGCAGAAGGGAGATTCCGTCGATTCGCTTTTCAAAGGCATGGACCGTTTCGATAATTCAGTCGACGCCGACAAGGAAAAAGCCCGCAAATCACAAAGCCGGTCCCACGACCTTGAATCGGGAGGTCTGAAGCAGAACGACGGCGCGGCACAGCGGAACGACTCTTCGCTCGATGCGCTTTTCCGCAGTTTCTCTGCTTTCGGCACGGCTCAGCAGACAGCTTCCGCCGCCGCGCCGGCAGAAGCGCCGTCGCTGCAGAGCGGTGTTCTGGATCCGGACAATCTGAACAGCCTCGTCAGCCGAATTCTTGTCAACTCGCCGGAATCAGGTCCTGCCGAAGTACGTCTGACCATCAGCGACAGCGTGCTTCGCGGCACCGAAATCGCCATTACCCGCGATCTCACGGGCCAGCTTTCGGTGCAGATCCTCTGCAAGGATCCGTCCTCCTTCCAGACGCTAGTCGCTTCCCGCAACGACCTGCAGCAGATTCTGCAGTCGGAGGAGCGGCAGCCCGTGAACATCTCCATGTCGCAGGAAGCCGATGCCGAGGAAAACGACAGCCGGCAGCGTTCCCGCGGTCTTGAAACCGATGAATACGGCAACCCTGCCTGAGCGGTGACTTATGGCCAAATTGACTGTTCAGCCGCTTTATCTTCCGCCGCAGAACGCTGAGTACGTTCGGCTGTTCAACGCCCTCAGTCTGAGAGCGCTGCCTGCAGGCCTGGCTTTCGGCACCGGCAGCATCGCCTTCCGGCTTCTGACAGCCGTCCCTGTATTTGAACCGGCCGCCGTCTGCCGGCTTTCGGTCAACGGCGCGTCGTGGACGCTTGCGCTCAGCGATGCGCGCTGGCTCTTCGCCCATCCGCTTTTCGCCGATCCAACCGCTGCAGGCTTTGACGCCGGCGACCTTCCCGACGAGCTTCGCACGGCGCTGGCAGAAGCGCTTTTCAGTCCGATTCTGGCTGCTCTCTCGGC